>NZ_CP045649.1:1870578-2171604 GCF_009557055.1 Nocardioides sp. dk884
ACGCCGAGCAGGGGCGCGGCTTCGAGCTGCGCCACGTGGCCGGTGGCTGGCGCTACTACACCCGCCCCGAGCACGCAGCGGTCGTGGAGCGCTTCGTGCTGGAGGGCCAGCAGGCCCGGCTGACCCAGGCGGCGCTGGAGACCCTCGCCGTGGTCGCCTATCAGCAGCCGGTCTCGCGGGCCCGGGTCTCCGCGATCCGCGGGGTCAGCGTCGACGGCGTGATGCGCACCCTGATCACCCGCGGTCTGGTCGAGGAGGCCGGCCAGGACCGGGAGACCGGTGCGAACCTCTACTGCACCACGGGATACTTCCTGGAGCGGATCGGCGTCACCGCGCTGGAGGACCTCCCCGAGATCGCGCCGTACCTGCCCGACATGGACGACATGGAGGAGGAGCTGGCCGCGATGGCCGCGCCCTTCGCCGCCCCCGAGCCTGCCGCCCCCGCGCCTGCCGCCCCCGAACCCGCCCCCGCACCTGACAGCACCCACCCGAAGGACGAGACGACGTGAGCCCCCAGATCGAGACCGACGACGACGGCCTGATCCGCCTGCAGAAGCTGCTGGCGCAGTCCGACGTGGCCTCCCGGCGCAAGTGCGAGCAGCTGATGCTCGACGGCCTGGTAGTGGTCGACGGCGAGGTGGTCACCCGCTTGGGCACCAAGGTGGACCCGCGCACCGCCGTCATCCACGTCGACGGCAAGCGGCTGCCGCCGATCTCGGAGAAGGTCTACCTGGTGCTGAACAAGCCCCGCGGCGTGGTCTCCACGATGTCGGACCCCGAGGGCCGGCGCACGATCGCCGACCTCGTCGCCGACCGCCCCGAGCGGCTGTTCCACGTCGGGCGCCTCGACACCGACACCTCCGGGCTGCTGCTGCTCACCAACGACGGCGACTTCGCCAACCGGATGGCGCACCCCTCCTACGAGGTCGACAAGACCTACGTCGCGGAGGTGGAGGGCACGATCAGCAGGGCCACGGTCAAGCGCCTGCTCGACGGCGTCGCGCTGGAGGACGGCCCGGTCACGGTGAAGCGGGCCCGCCTGGTCGGCGGCAACCAGAAGGCGTCCGGCGCCTCGATCATCGAGCTGGTGATCCACGAGGGCCGCAACCGGATCGTGCGCCGGCTCCTCGACGAGGTCGGCCACCCGGTGCGCCGCCTCACGCGCACCGCCTTCGGCCCGGTGCTGCTGATGGGGATGAAGCCCGGCGACATCCGCGAGCTGAGCCGCGAGGAGCTCGGGCTGCTGCTCGACAGCGCCAGCCTCTGAGGCTGGTCTCGGGCGCTGACGGGGCCGCGCCCGGCGTCGTACCGTGGGGCGATGGGCAGGCCGGTCCATCCCGCGCTCACGCCGTACGTCGCCTCGCTGACGGCCTACGACGTCGACCTGGGCGCGCCGGGCGTGCACCGGGGGCTGCCCGGCACCACCCTCACGCTCGTGCTGCCCGTGGGCGAGCCGCTCGACGTGGGCTGGGCGGGGAGCACCGCGAGCCGGGCGCGGCGCTGGTCGACGGTGTCGGGGCTGCACGCGCAGCCGGCGCAGATCCACCACGACGGGCACCAGGCGGGGGTGCAGCTGGCGCTGACCACCGCCGGCGCCCGGGCGCTGCTCGGGGTCCCCGCGGCCGCGCTGGCCGGCACCCTGGCCGAGCTCGAGGACGTCGTCCCCGAGCTGCGGCACCTGCCCGAGCGGCTCGCGGCGGCCCGGCCCGCGGAGCGCGCCGCCGTGGTGGAGGGGGCGCTGCTGGCCCGCCTGTACCGCCCGGTGGACCCGCCGCGCCCGGAGGTCGGCCGTGCCCTCGCGGCGCTCACCCGTGGCCTGCGCGTCGAGGAGGCCGCCGCCGAGGTCGGCTACTCCCGGCGGCACCTGGCCACCCTGGTGCGCGCCGAGTGCGGTCTCACGCCGCGCGACGTACGGCGCCTGGCCCGCTTCGAGCGGGCCCGCGCCGGGCTCGGTCGGGCGCCGCTCGCCGAGGTCGCGCACCGCTGCGGGTACGCCGACCAGGCCCACCTGACCCGGGAGTGGGTCGCGCTGGCCGGGTGCCCGCCCACGACCTGGCTGCGCGAGGAGTTCCCGTTCCTCCAAGACCAGGGGGCCGGCGACGGCACAGGCTGAGGTCATGACCCACGCATCCGACATCCGTCTGTGGCACTCCATGAGCTTCGCCCACGCCGACGCAGCGATCGCCTGGCTCGGCGCGATCGGCTTCGTCGAGCACGCGACCTACCGCGACGAGGCCGACCCGAGCCTCGTCATGCACGCCGAGTGGCTGTGGCCCGAGGGCGGCGGCATCATGTTCGGCAGCTTGCGCCCCGGCGCCGCCGTCGACAACGTGGGCGGCTCCGCCGCCTACCTCATCACCGCCGACCCCGACGCCGTCTTCGACAAGGCCGTCGCCGCCGGCGCGAGCGTGCTGCGCGCGATGGTCGAGCAGGACTACGGCGGCCGCGGCGGCAGCGTGATCGACCCGGAGGGCAACCACTGGTCCTTCGGCGACTACCAGCCCGGCTGATCCCACGGGTGGATCCCACCGGCTGATCCCACCGGCTGATCCGATCGGGGCCGCGTGTCCGGCCAGCGCACCCCGCCGAGCGGTGGGGGAGAGCGCCAGTAGCCTTGCCCGGTCAGGAGAGGCGAAGGCAGGGAGCGACGTGGGGCACGCAGGC
This sequence comes from Nocardioides sp. dk884, assembly GCF_009557055.1. Classification (NCBI taxonomy): domain Bacteria; kingdom Bacillati; phylum Actinomycetota; class Actinomycetes; order Propionibacteriales; family Nocardioidaceae; genus Nocardioides; species Nocardioides sp. dk884. The sequence goes on from NZ_CP045649.1 coordinate 1,873,243, forward strand.
ACGGACGCGCAGGACGCGCCCATCGGTCCGGTGGAGATCGTGGGCGCCGGGCTGCTCGGCACCTCGGTCGGGCTGGCCTGTCGCCGCTCCGGCGTCGAGGTCCTACTCACCGACATCTCCTCCGAGCACGTGCGCACCGCCTCGGGTCTCGGCGCCGGTCGCCCGCGACGCGACGAGGACCGGCCCGCCCTGGTCGTCGTCGCGGTCCCCCCGGACCACCTCGGTACGGCGATCCGCGAGGCGCTGGACCGCACCGCCGGCACCGACGCGGTGGTCACCGACGTCGGCTCGGTCAAGAGCGGCCCGCTGGCCGCGGTGGCCGACCACCCCGACGTGGCCCGCTACGTCGGCAGCCACCCGATGGCCGGCAGCGAGCGCTCCGGGCCGCTCGCGGGCAGCGCGTCGCTGTTCGACGGCCGGCCCTGGGCGATCACGCCCCACCTGGACTCCGCCGTCGAGGCCGTCGAGCTCGTCGAGGTCCTGGTGCGCCTGTGCGGCGCGACCCCGGTGTGGCTCACCCCCGAGGAGCACGACCGGGCGGTCGCGCGCACCTCCCACGTGCCGCACCTGGTGGCCGCGACGGTCGCCTCCCGGCTGGCCACCGCCCCGGAGAACCACCTCGCGCTGTCCGGGCAGGGCGTCCGCGACGTCACCCGGGTGGCAGGGGGAGACCCCGCGCTGTACGGCCAGATCGTCACCGGCAACGCCGAGGCGGTGCTCGCGCTGCTCGGCGAGGTGCGCGAGCAGCTGGACCGGGTCATCGCCGCGGTCGGCGCGGGCGACCGCGACGCGCTGGAGTCGCTGCTGGCCGAGGGCGTCGCCGGCACGCGCGCCATCCCGGGCAAGCACGGCGGGCCCCCGCGCCCGATGGGCTCGGTGTGGGTCTCGGTCCCCGACGTCGCCGGCGAGCTCGCCCGGCTGCTCGCCGACGCGGTCGCCAGCGAGGTCAACATCGAGGACATCCGCATCGACCACGACCCGGCCCGACCGGTCGGACTGGTGGAGCTGCTGGTCGAGGAGCCGCGTGTCGAGCATCTCCTCGGCTCCCTGGAGTCTCGCGGCTGGGTCACTCACCGGTAGGCTCACCCCCCGTGAGCAACGGGATCGTCAACGGAATCGTCGTGGCCGTGGACGGCCCCTCCGGCTCGGGCAAGTCCAGCACCTCCCGGGGGGTCGCCGCCCGGCTGGGTCTGCGCTACCTCGACACCGGCGCGATGTTCCGCGCGATGACCTGGGCGATGCTGCGCGACGGCGTCGACATCCACGACCCGCTCGCGGTGTCCGCGCACGCGCTGGAGCCCCGCATCGAGTCCGGCACGGACCCGCTCGCCCCCACGATCCTCGTCGACGGCACCGACGTCGCCGCCGCGATCCGCACCGAGGAGGTCACGCGCGCCGTCAGCCCGGTGAGCGCGGTGCCCGACGTGCGCGCCCGCCTGCTGGAGCTCCAGCGCGCCGCGATCGCGGAGGCCACGAGCACCGGCCCCGGCATCGTCGTCGAGGGCCGCGACATCGGCTCCGTCGTCGCGCCCGACGCCCCGGTGAAGGTCTACCTGACCGCCGACCCCGCCGCCCGCGCCGCGCGCCGCGCCGCCGAGGAGGGCGGCTCCGACCTCGCCGCCACCGAGCAGCTGCTGCTGAGCCGCGACAAGATCGACTCCTCGCGGGCCACGGCCCCGCTGGTGCGCGCCGACGGCGCGGTCCACATCGACACCACGCCGTACACGCTCGACGAGGTGGTCGACCAGGTCGTCGCGCTGGTGAGAGCGGTCGAGTGAGCGGCCCCCGCCAGGCGCGACCGTGCACGGCGCACGGGGCTCCGCCACGCAGTACCGGGGTCCGCCACCCGTTCCGCGGCGCACTGCACGGACCGCTGCGTCCGATCGCACGGTTCCTGATCCGGCGCCGCTACGACGTGCACGTGCACGGCGGCGAGCTGATCCCGCGCACCGGTCCGGTGATCTTCGCGGCCAACCACATCGGCATCGCCGACGGCCCGTTCCTGGCGATCCTCACGCCGCGGCGCCCGGTGCACGCGCTGACCAAGATCGAGATGTTCCACGGACCGCTGGGCGCCTTCCTGCGCTTCGCCGGGCAGATCCCGCTGGACCGCTTCCACAGCGACCCGCGTGCGGTGAAGACCTGCCTGCGGGTGCTGCGCGACGGCCATCCGGTCGGCATCTTCCCCGAGGGGCAGCGCAACGCCGGCGACCTGTCGCGCTTCCACCGCGGCGCGGGCTACCTCGCGCTGGTCTCCGGCGCCCCCGTCGTTCCGGTGATCATGCTGGGCACCCGCCCGCCTGGCGGGCACCGCTCGTCGCTGCCGCCGAAGGGCGGTCGCGTCGACCTGGTGTTCGGCCCGCCCTACCACTGTGATCCTGTCCCGTGGCCCCGAACCCGGGAACAGGTGGAGCGCACGTCGTTGTTGCTCCGTGAGCACATGCTGGTCCACCTGGACCATGCCCTGGCCCTGACCGGGCAGTCGCTGCCCGGCCCGTTGCCGGGCGATGAGAAGGACCCCGACCCCGACACGGGGGTCACCGACCGAGGAGCACCATGACCGAGGGCTACGACCTGCCCGAGCACGACACCGACCCGACGACCGACGGGGGCGCGTCCGGACCGGTGCCCGTCCTTGCCGTCGTGGGACGTCCGAACGTCGGCAAGTCGACGCTCGTCAACCGCATCATCGGCCGCCGCGAGGCGGTCGTGGAGGACATCCCCGGCGTCACCCGCGACCGGGTCTCCTACGACGCCAACTGGAACGGCCGCGCCTTCACCGTCGTCGACACCGGTGGCTGGGACCCCGACGCGCAGGGCCTCGCCCTGTCGATCTCGGCGCAGGCCGAGGTGGCGGTCAGCCTGGCCGACGCGGTGCTGTTCGTCGTCGATGCGACCGTCGGCATCACCGACTCCGACGAGGCGGTCGTCAAGATCCTGCGCAAGTCCGGCAAGCCGGTCGTGCTGGCGGCCAACAAGGTCGACGACCAGCGCACCGAGGCCGAGGCCTACGGGCTGTGGAACCTCGGGCTCGGCGAGCCGTACCCCGTCTCCGCGCTGCACGGCCGCGGCTCCGGCGACATGCTGGACGCCGTGCTCGCCGCGCTTCCCGAGCCGCCCCCGCAGCCCGAGGCGGAGGTCGGTGGGCCGCGCCGGATCGCGATCGTCGGCAAGCCGAACGTCGGCAAGTCCTCGCTGCTCAACAAGCTGGCGGGGGAGAACCGCGTCGTCGTGGACAACGCCGCCGGCACCACCGTCGACCCGGTCGACGAGCTGATCGACCTCGGGGGCACGACCTGGCGCTTCATCGACACCGCCGGCATCCGCAAGCGCGTGAAGTCCGCGTCGGGTCATGAGTACTACGCCTCGCTGCGCACCACGACCGCGATCGACCGCGCCGAGGTGGCCGTGCTGGTCGTCGACGGCGGGCAGTCGATCTCCGAGCAGGACATCCGGATCATCCAGACCATCCGCGACGCCGGCCGCGCCCTCGTGATCGCCTTCAACAAGTGGGACCTGGTCGACGAGGAGCGCCGCTACTACCTCGAGCGCGAGATCGAACGCGAGCTCGTGCAGGTGCAGTGGGCGCCGCGGATCAACATCACCGCGCGTACCGGCTGGCACGTCGACCGGCTGGTGCCGGCGCTGGAGAAGGCGCTCGCCGGCTGGGAGACCCGGGTGGGCACCGGCGCGCTCAACACCTTCCTGGGGCGTCTGGTCGCCGAGCACCCGCACCCGGTGCGCAGCGGCAAGCAGCCCAAGATCATGTTCGGCACCCAGCCGACCACGGCGCCGCCGACGTTCGTGCTGTTCACCTCCGGCAAGCTCGACGCCTCCTACGAGCGCTTCATCGAGCGTCGCCTGCGTGAGGAGTTCGGGTTCGCCGGTACGCCGATCGTGATCCAGCAGCGGGTGCGGGAGAAGCGCAAGCGCTGATCCGACGCGTCGTCGGGCGGGCGGGTCGAGGGCCGATGTGGCCTCGACCCGCCCGCCCGCTGCATTTCTGGCAACGGGGAGTCGACTGAGGTCAGAAGCTGACCGCTTCGGCTCCTAGCGTGGTCGACATGACACACGACACAGTGAACCCCGATCAGACCACCCCCCAGATGAGCGCCGAGCGCCGCGACCTGCTGGACCTGCTGGGCAAGCACCGCGGCTTCCTGCGCTACGCCGTGGCCGGCGTGAGCGACGCGCAGGCCGCGACCCGGCCGACCGCGAGCGAGCTGTGCCTCGGCGGCGTGCTCAAGCACGTCACGGCCACCGAGCGGAGCTGGGCCGACTTCGTCGTCAACGGTGCGGGGGACGCCGTCGACTGGGAGTCGGTCGACTGGGCCGACCCGCCGCCGGAGATCCTCGCCCACCAGGCGGAGTTCCAGATGACCGGTGAGGACACCGTCGCCGGCCTGCTCGCGGCGTACGACGAGGTCGCCGCGGCCACCGATGAGCTGGTGGCCAGCGTCGACCTCGACCGCGCGCAGCCGCTGCCGCAGGCACCGTGGTTCGAGGCGGGCGCGTCGTGGACGGCGCGGCGCGCCTTCTTGCACGTCGTGGCGGAGACCGCCCAGCACGCCGGGCACGCCGACATCATCCGCGAGACGATCGACGGTCAGAAGACGATGGGCTGAGGGCTGGGCCGGTGCGGGCGGCCACCGAGGCTCAGGCGTTGATCGCGGCGCGGCCCTCGCCGTCGTCCTCGGCCCCGCCGGCGATCTGGATCTTGCGCGGCTTGGCCTTCTCCGCGACCGGGACCACCAGGCGCAGCATGCCGTCGGCATAGGTCGCCTCGATCCGCTGCAGGTCGAGGTTGTCGCCGAGCACCAGCTGACGGCTGAACACGCCGGTGGGGCGCTCGGAGGCGAGCATCTCGGCGTCGCCGGCACGCGTGGTGCGCTCGGCGCGGATCGTGAGCACGTTGCGCTCGACGTCGAGGTCGATGCTCTCGCGCGAGACGCCGGGCAGGTCGAACTCGATGACGAACCGGTCGCCCTCGCGCCAGGCGTCCATCGGCATGACCGCAGGGCGGTTCGTGGTGCCGAGGACCTGCTGGGCGAAGCGGTCGAGGTCACGGAACGGGTCGGTCGTGCGAAGCAACATCACATGCCCTCCTGACGGGTGCGGTCCGCGACCCCGTGGCCGCGGATCTTTAACGGCTGTTGCAGATTTCTTATACTCACAACATGACGACGACGCAAGCGGGAGATCGCCGCCGCGGGGTGTTCGCGATCTCGGTAGCCGCGGACATGGTGTCCATGCGGATCCAGAACCTGCGCGTCTACGAGCGCCGGGGCCTGGTGGCGCCCGACCGCACCCCGGGTGGCTCGCGCCTCTACAGCCCCGACGACATCGAGCGGCTGCACCGCATCCGCGAGCTCCTCGGCGAGGGGCTGAACCTGGCCGGCGTGGCGCGGGTGCTGGCCCTCGAGGAGCGGGTGCGGGTGCTCGAGGAGCGGGTGCGCCAGCGCGACGCCGCGCACCGGGACTGAGCGCGGGCATCCGCACGGGCTGCTCGGGTACCGGCCGGGAACCCCAACCAGCCCCGACACCGGAGGTACGCAGTGCGAGCAGTCACGTGGCAAGGCCGGCAGGACATGCGCGTCGAGGAGGTCCCCGACCCCACGATCCAGGAGCCGACCGACGCGATCGTGCGCATCACGAGCACCGCGCTATGCGGATCCGACCTGCACCTCTACGACCCGCTGACGCCGTTCATGACCCCCGGCGACATCGTCGGGCACGAGCCGATGGGCGTCGTCGTGGAGGTCGGTCCGGGCGTCCGCGAGCTCAAGGCCGGCGACCGGGTGGTCGTGCCGTTCAACGTCAGCTGCGGCTCGTGCTGGATGTGCTCGCACCAGCTGCACAGCCAGTGCGAGACCACCCAGAACCGTGACCAGGGCACCGGCGCGAGCCTGTTCGGCTACAGCAAGCTCTACGGCCAGGTGCCCGGCGGACAGGCGGAGTACCTGCGGGTCCCGTTCGCCGACTTCTTGCCGGTGAAGGTGCCCGAGGGCCCCGACGACGAGCGGTTCCTCTACCTCTCCGACGTGCTGCCCACCGCCTGGCAGGGCGTGGAGTACGCCGCGGTGCCCGACGGCGGCACGCTGTTGGTGCTCGGCGCCGGGCCGATCGGTGACATGGCCGCCCGGATCGCGCTCGACCGCGGCCACCGGGTCGTGGTCGCCGACCGGATCCCCGAGCGGCTGCACCGCGTCGCGGCACGAGGCGCCGAGGCGGTCGACATCTCCAAGGTCGACGACGTGCCGGGCCTGATCCGCGAGCTCACCGACGGGCGCGGCGCCGACTCGGTCATCGACGCGGTCGGCATGGAGGCGCACGGCTCGCCGATCGCGGAGACCGCGCAGAAGGCGCTCGGCCTGCTGCCCAAGAAGGTCCAGGGTGCCGTGATGACCAAGGCAGGCATCGACCGCCTCAGCGCGCTCTACCTCGCGATCGAGAGCGTGCGGCGCGGCGGCACCATCTCGATCTCCGGGGTCTACGGCGGCGCCGCGGACCCGATGCCCCTGATGCAGATGTTCGACAAGCAGATCCAGCTGCGGATGGGCCAGGCCAACGTGCGCGCCTGGACCGACGACATCCTCGAGGTCCTGGGCCAGGACGAGGACAGGCTCGGTGTCGAGACGTTCGCCACCCACCGGCTGCCGCTGGCCCAGGCGCCGGAGGCCTACGCGAAGTTCCGTGACAAGGCCGACGGCATGGTGAAGGTCGTCTTCAAGCCCTGATCCCGCGTGGGTCGAGCCTGTCGAGATCGGTCTCGACAGGCTCGACCCACGATGGGCCTCGACGAACGGGGTCAGCGCGGTCGGCCCAGGTGCGCGTGCCAGTCGAGGTCCAGCAGGTCGCCGGGACCCTCGGCGACGACGACCGCCCCCGCCGCGAGCAGCTCCTCGCGGCCGAAGCCGCCGGTGAGCACCCCGAGGCAGGGGAGTCCCGCGCGGGCCGCGGCCTCCACGTCGTACGGCGTGTCGCCGACGAACACCGCCCGCTCGACGCCACCGAGGCGGGCGAGGGTCTCACCGATCAGGTCCGGCTCGGGCTTGGAGGCCTCGACGTCCTCGGAGCTCGTGAGCACCTCGATGTCCGCGCCGATCCCGACCAGCTCGACGGCCTCCCGGGAGAACTGCGGGTCCCCGGACGAGGCCAGGGCGACACGGTGGCCGCGCTCGCGCAGGCCGCGGACCAGCTCGGCGGCGCCGGGCAGCGGGCGGACCTCGTCGCGCAGCGCGGCGTACTCCTGCTTCCAGGCCTCGCGCAGCGTGTCGCCCGAGCGCTTCTCGACCTCCTCGCCGGCGACGTGGGCGACGAGCTTGTCCCCGCCCATGCCGATCGTGCGGTGGATGCGCCAGAGCGGCGGGGCGGTCTCGTGGCGCGCGAAGGCGCGGTGCCACGCGAGGGCGTGGTGGTAGGTCGAGTCGACGAGGGTCCCGTCGATGTCCAGCAGCACGGCGGTGGTGGAGTCGCTCATCGCGGGCCGGTACCCCGTCGCGGCGCCGCATGCCCCGGGTCTGGTCGGGTTACCGCGCGGGCACGACCACGAGCGGGCACGACCACCAACCGAGGAGAGCGGATGCGCATCGGGTTCTTCCTGTCCACCGAGGAGTACACCCCCGCTGAGCTCGTCGCCCAGGCCCGCGCGGCCGAGGAGGCCGGCTTCGCGGCGCTGTGGATCAGCGACCACTTCCACCCGTGGAACAACGAGCAGGGCAACAGCCCGCACGTGTGGAGCGTGATCGGCGCGGTCAGCCAGGTGTGCGACCTCCACGTGACCACCGCCGTCACCTGCCCGACGGTGCGCCTGCACCCCGCGATCGTCGCCCAGGCGGCCGGCACCTGCGCGGAGCTGCTCGAGGGCCGCTTCACCCTCGGTGTCGGCACCGGCGAGGCGCTCAACGAGAACATCCTCGGCGGCGCGTGGCCCAGCGCCGACGTACGCCTGGAGATGCTCGAGGAGGCGGTGGAGGTGATCCGGCGGCTGTGGACCGGCGAGGTGGTCAACCACCGCGGCCGGCACTACACCGTCGAGCACGCGCGGATCTACAACGTGCCCGAGACCCCGCCCGAGATCTTCGTGTCGGCCTTCGGGCCCAAGGCGGTCGAGGTCGCGGCACGCATCGGCGACGGCTACGTCGGCACCTCACCGGACGCCGAGCTGGTCGGGGCGTTCAAGAAGGCCTCCGGGGGCCGGCCGGCGCAGGGCGGGGCGAAGGTGGCCTTCGCCCCGACGAAGGAGGAGGGCTGGGAGCACGCCCACCGGCTGTGGCCGAACGCGGGCCTGCCGGGGGAGATGGCGCAGATCCTGCCCACGCCGGAGCACTTCGAGCAGGCGACCCAGCTGGTCACGATGGAGTCCACCCGCGAGTCGGCGGTCGCCGGCAACGACCCGGCCGACCACCTCGGGCTGGTGCGCCAGTACGCCGACGCGGGCTACGACGAGCTCTACGTGGCCAACATGGGGCCCCACACCCTGGACATGATCGAGTTCTACGGGAAGCACGTCCTGCCCATCGTGCACGAGGAAGGGACCGGCTGATGTCGACCAACGAGACAGTGATCAAGGCGAGCCCCGAGCGGGTCTGGGAGGTGCTCGCCGACGGCTGGACCTACCCGCTGTGGGTGGTCGGCGCCTCCCGGATGCGCGCGGTGGAGGAGAGCTGGCCCGAGGTGGGCGCTCGGCTGCACCACTCGGTGGGCACCTGGCCGGTGCTCATCGACGACTACACCGAGGTCACCGCTGCCGACCCGGGGGTCTCCCTGACGCTGCGAGCCCGGGCCCAGCCCAGCGGCATCGCCTCGGTGCGGTTGAGCCTGGAGCCGCACGGCTCCGACACCCGTGTGGTGATGGAGGAGGACGTGGTCTCCGGCCCGGGGGCGTTGATGCCGAAGCCGGCGCGCGATGCCGCGCTGTCGTGGCGCAACAGCGAGAGCCTGCGGCGCCTCGCCTACGTCGCCGAGCGCCCGGTCGCGACCGACAGTGACTGACTGGGACGCGGTCGTCGTCGGCTCCGGCCCCAACGGCCTGGTGGCGGCGAACCTGCTCACCGACGCGGGCTGGTCGGTGCTCGTGCTCGAGGCCCAGGACACCCCCGGGGGCGCCGTGCGCAGCGACCGCGACGTGCACCCCGACTTCGTGCACGACACGATGAGCTCGTTCTACCCGCTCGCGGCCGCCTCCCCGGTGGTGCGCGGGCTCGGGCTGGAGGCCCACGGGCTGGCCTGGAGCCACGCGCCGGCGGTGCTGGGGCACTTCGACCCCGCGTCGCAGCGCTGGGCGACGCTGCACCGCGACCGGGAGCTGACCGCCGCCGGCCTGGAGGACCTGCACCCCGGCGACGGGGAGGCGTGGCTGGAGCTGTGCCGCACCTGGGACGTCGTGGGGGACTCCCTCGTCGGCGCGTTGCTCTCGCCGTTCCCGCCGGTGCGCAACGGGATCTCCGCCGCGCTCGCCGTACGCCGTGCCGGGGGCCTCGACCTGGTCCGCACGCTGCTGACGCCTGCCTCGTCGCTGGCCCGCGAGCGGTTCGGGAGCGAGGCGGCGCGCCTGCTCATCGCCGGCAACGCCAGCCACGCCGACATCCCGCTGGACGCGCCCGGCTCCGGGCTGATGGCCGTCCTGCTGGCGATGCTCGGCCAGACCGTGGGCTGGCCGGTGCCGCAGGGCGGGGCCGGTCGCCTCGCCGAGGCGCTCGTACGCCGCCTTCAGTCCCGGGGCGGGACGCTGCGCTGCTCCGCGGAGGTGGTCGGGGTCGAGGTCGACCGCGGCCGGCACGAGGCGTGCGGCTCGCGGACGGCGAGCGGATCCGGGCCCGGGCCGTGCTCGCCGACGTGGCGGCGCCGCGGCTCTACGGCGGCCTGGTGCGCCCCGAGGACCTGCCGGCCCGCACGCTGCGCCGGATGCAGGACTTCCAGCTGGACCCCTCGACGATCAAGGTCGACTGGGCCCTCTCCGGGCCGGTGCCGTGGGCGGTCGCCCCGCCGCAGGCCCCGGGCACGGTGCACGTCGCCGACTCCGTGGCGGAGCTGACCGAGACCTACGCACAGATCGACGCCGGCGCGGTGCCGGACAAGCCGTTCCTGCTGCTCGGGCAGATGACCACCACCGACCCGCACCGATCGCCGCCGGGCACCGAGTCGGTGTGGGCCTACACCCACATGCCCCAAGACGTGCGACGGGACGCCGGCGAGGACGGGATCACCGGCCGCTGGGACCACGACGACCTCGAACGCCTGGCCGACCGGATGCAGGCACGCGTGGAGCGCCTCGCGCCCGGCTTCGGCGACCGGGTCACCGCCCGGCGCATCCTCGGCCCGCGCGAGCTCGAGGCGCGCAACGCCAACCTGATCGGCGGCGCCCTGGGCGGCGGCACCGCCCAGCTACACCAGCAGCTGGTCTTCCGCCCGGTCCCGGGCCTGGGTCGCGCGGAGACCCCGGTGCGGGGGCTGTTCCTCGCCTCCGCCTCGGCGCACCCCGGCGGCGGCGTGCACGGCGCGGCCGGCAGCAACGCCGCTCGCGCGGCCCTGCTCGCCCGGCGGCTGCGCCGGGTGTAGCCGAGGCGTCACATGCCCGCGGGGCCGGCGGGTACCGAGCCGGCCCCGGCCCTGATCGAGGAGGATCCATGCGCGTGGTCGTCACCGGTGCGTCCGGCAACGTCGGTACGGCGCTCGCGCGGCGGCTGCGCGCGGGCGGTCACGAGGTCGTCGGCATCGCCCGCCGCCCGCCAGCCCCGGGTGCCGACGACGGCCCGCAGGAGTGGGTGCGCGCCGACCTGTCGCGCGAGTGCCACGACGAGCTGGTCGCCGCCTTCCGCGGCGCGGACGCCGTCGTGCACCTGGTCTGGGGCTTCCAGCCCACCCACCGCATCGACTACCTCGAGGAGGTCGGGGTCGGCGGGACCCGGCGGGTGCTCGACGCGGTCGCCGCCGCCGGGGTGGGACAGCTGCTGCACCAGTCCTCGATCGGGGCGTACTCGCCGCGCCTGGACGACCGGCCGGTCACCGAGGACTGGCCCACGGGTGGGATCCAGGCCTCGCCGTACAGCCGGCACAAGGCCGCCGCCGAGCGGCTGCTCGACGACTTCGAGGCCGGGCACGGTGTGGTGCTCACCCGCACCAGGCCCGGGATCATCGGCCAGCGCAGCGCCAGCAGCGCTCAGCTGCGCTACTTCCTGCCCACGGTGGTGCCCGCGCGGGTGCTGCGCCACGTGCCGGTGCTGCCGCTGGACCGGCGGGTGACCCTGCAGGTGGTCCACGCCGACGACGTCGCCGACGCCATGGCCCTGATGCTCGAGGCCCGGGCGCCGGGGGCGTTCAACCTGGTCACCGAGCCGGTGCTCACCCATGCCGACATCGCCGCCGTGCTCGGGGCCCGCCCGGTGCACGTGCCGTTCTCGGTGCTGCGTGCGGCCGCGGACCTCTCCTGGCGCGCCCACCTCCAGCCGTTGGACCCCGGATGGGTCGACCTGGCCCTCGGCGTCCCGGTCCTCGATGCCACGCGTGCCCGCACCGAGCTCGGGTGGCGACCGCGCCGTGTCGCGCACGACGTGCTGGCCGAGGCGGTCGCGGGCATGGCGGACGCGGCTCATGGCGACGCCGAGGTGCTGCGCGAGCGCACCATCGCCGACGGGCTGCGCCGGGCCGTGCGCCAGGGCACGGTGAGCCGGCGCCGGATGCCCTGAGGCCTCCCCGGGCCCGGGGGGGCATGAGCGCCGCCGCGGTGGAGACCGGGCGGCATGGACTCCCACACCGACGCCCCGCTCGCCCTGGTCACCGGTGCCTCGACCGGCATCGGACGGGCCCTGGCCCGCCAGTTCGTCGATCACGGCTTCGACGTCGTGGTGGTCGCGGAGGAGGACCGCATCCACGACGTCGCCCGCGAGCTCGAGTCGTCGGGGCGCCGGGTGGTGCCGGTGCTCGCCGACCTGCGCACCTCCGGCGGCGTCAACAGCACCTGGGCGGCGGTGGACGCCGTCGGTGCCCGGTTGGAGGCGGTCGCGCTCAACGCCGGGGTCGGCGTGAGCGGCCGCTTCGACCAGATCCCGTTGCAGGACGACCTCGGCCTGATCGACCTCAACGTCCGCTCGACCGTGCACCTGGCCAAGCTCGCGACCCGCGTGATGGTCCCCGCGGGGCGCGGCCGGGTCCTCATCACCTCCTCGATCGCCGCCGTCGCGCCCGGGCCGTTCCAGGCGACGTACGCCGCCTCGAAGGCGTTCGTGCACTCCTTCGCCGAGGGGCTGCGCCGGGACCTGCGCGACACCGGGGTGACGGTGACCTCGATGATGCCCGGCCCGACCGACACCGAGTTCTTCGCGCGCGCCGACATGGAGGACACCAGGCTGGGTCAGATGAAGGACAAGGACGACCCGGAGACCGTCGCGAAGGAGGGCTTCGAGGCGATGATGGCTGGGCGCTCGAGCGTGGTGCCGGGGTCGTTCAAGAACCGGCTCCAGGCCGAGATCGGCACCCATCTGCCCGATGCGCTCGCCACGCCCCTCCTGGCCCGGCTGACGAAGCCGCGCGACTGAGCGGAGGCGGCGGGAGCGAGGTCACCCATTTGGGGGTCGTGCCGCGGGATGCGCTCGGGTACTTCGAGCCAGTGACCACCAGCAGCGCCCCCGGGACGCACCGAAGCGCGACCCCCACGGACCGACAGGTCCGCGTGGCCTCGGTGCCCTCCGGGCACGTCTACGTCCGCCATCTCGCCGCCGAGCACGGCCCCACGCCGTACCGCCTTCCCGACCCGGACCCCGCCCGGCCGGACCGGCCGGCGGGCGCGACCTGGTGGCCGCCGGTGATGCTCGACCCGGAGTGGGCCGCACGCGCCGACTTCGACCTGTTCCACCTGCACTTCGGCTTCGACGCCTGCGAGCCGGCCCGGCTGCGCGAGCTCCTCGAGGTGCTGCGCGCCCGGCGGGCCCCCTTCGTCTACACCGTCCACGACCTGCGCAACCCCCACCACCTCGACCGCGCCGCGCACGACGCGCACCTGGACGTGCTGGTCCCGGGTGCCGACGCGCTGATCACCCTGACCCCCGGCGCCGCGGAGGAGATCGCACGACGCTGGGGCCGCGAGGCGCTGGTCGTGCCGCACCCGCACGTGGTCGACCTGCCCACGATGGCGCGGCTGCAGCGCGAGCGCGCGGCGCGCCCGGGCGCGCCGTTCCGGGTCGGGGTGCACGTGAAGAGCCTGCGGGCCAGCATGGACCCGCTGGCGATCCTGCCGACCCTGGTCCAGACCGTGGCCGCGCTGCCCGACGCCGTACTGCAGGTCAACGCGCACCGCGACGTCCTCGACGACGATGGCGCACGCCGTGACGCGGCCCTGGCGACGTACCTGCGCCAGGAGGCCGCCCGCGGTCGCGTCGAGCTGCACGTGCACGACTACCTCTCCGACGACGACCTGTGGGCCTACCTCGCCTCGCTCGACGTCTCGGTGCTGCCCTACCGCTTCGGCACCCACTCCGGCTGGCTGGAGGCCTGCCGCGACCTCGGGACCACGGTCGTGGCGCCGACCTGCGGCTACTTCGCCGACCAGGGGCCGGTGCTCAGCTACGGCCACGACGAGCACGGCGCCGACACCGCCTCGTTGGCGGCCGCGATCCGCGAGGCCCACCAGAGCCGTCCTCAGCTGGGCGCCAGCGTGGAGTCGCGCCGCGCTCAGCGCGCCGAGGTCGCCCGGGCCCACGACACCCTCTACCGCACGTTGCTGGGGTGAGTGCATGCGCGTGTGCCTGATCGCCTCGAGCCGCTACCCGGTGCGGGAGCCGTTCGCCGGCGGCCTGGAGGCCCTGACCCACCAGCTCGCCCGGCAGCTCGCCGCCCGGGGGCACGAGGTGTCGCTCTTCGCGGCCTCCGGCAGCGACCCCGACCTCCCGGTCACCCTCATCGACGCCGGCCGCTTCGAGGCGAGCCCCGCCGCCCAGCGCGACGTCAACGCCCCGTCGGCGAGCTGGATGGCCGAGCACCACGCCTACCTGACGCTGATGCTGGATCTCGCCCGGGACGGCGCCGGCCGCTTCGACCTGGTCCACAACCACAGCCTCCACCACCTGCCGGTGGCGATGGCGCCGATGCTCGAGGTGCCCCTTCTCACCACGCTGCACACCCCGCCGGTGCCGTGGTTGGAGTCGGCGATCGCGACCGCCCCGGGTGCGTCGGCGTTCACCGCCGTCAGCCGGCGCACCGCGCAGGCGTGGTCGCACGTGGTGGCCAGCGACACCGTGCTCAACGGCGTGGACGTGAACACCTGGCGGCTCGGTCCGGGCGGTGGGCCGGCGGTCTGGTCGGGCCGGCTGGTGCGCGAGAAGGCGCCGCACGTCGCGATCGACGCGGCGCGCGCCGCCGGGCTGCCGATCGTCCTGGTGGGTCCGGCCCCGGACCCGGACTACTTCGCGGAGTGCGTCGCGCCGCGGCTCGGACCCGACGCCGTGTACGCCGGGCACCTCGACCACCGCGCGATCGCCGGGCTGCTGGGCCGCGCCGCGGTCGCGGTGGTGACCCCGGAGTGGGACGAGCCCTACGGGCTGGTCGCCGCCGAGGCGATGGCGTGCGGGACCCCGGTCGCGGCCTACGCCCGGGGCGCGCTGCCCGAGCTGGTCGATGCGAGCGCCGGTGCGCTCGCCCGGCCCGGCGATCCTGCCGACCTCGCGGCCGCGATCGACATCGCGCGCCGGTGCGACCGCCGCGCGGTGCGCCGCCACGCCGTCGAGCGGCTCTCGGCGGAGCGGATGGTGAGCGAGTACGAGCAGCGCTACGCCCGGCTGGTCGGGGTCGAGGCCGCGTGAGCGCTCGGGTGATGACGTGATCGGCTACTACGTGCACCACCAGGGTCGTGGGCACCTGCACCGCGCGCTCGCGGTGCAGCAGGCGCTCGACGAACCGGTCACGGTGCTCTCCTCGCTGGCCCCGCCCACCGGTCACCCGGGGGACTGGGTCCACCTGGACCGCGACGACCTCGGGATCGAGCCGCGCGAGCCCACGGCCGGGGGACGGCTGCACTGGGTGCCGGTCGGCGACGACGGGCTGGCCGCGCGGATGCAGCAGCTGTCGGCGTGGCTGGCCACCGCCCGCCCGCGCCTGCTGGTGAGCGACGTGTCGGTCGAGGTCGCGCTGCTCGCCCGGCTCCACGGCGTACCGGTGGTGGGGGTGGTGCTGCCCGGGCGCCGCGACGACGCCGCGCACCTGCTCGGCTTCGACGTCGCTGACCGACTGGTCGCGATGTGGCCGCCCACGGCGACGCCGGCGATGCTGCCCGGCCTGCCGGCGCGCGTCGTACGACGGGTGGAGCGGTGGGTGCGCTGTCGCGGCAGCCGGTGTGCGAGCCGGCCGGTGCCGGCGGGCGTCGGCCGGGGCCGCCGCGGGTGGTGGTGCTCGGCGGCGCCGGTGGCTCGGCGATCTCCGCGGAGGCGCTCGCGGCCGCGATGCGTTCCGCGCCCGGGTGGGAGTGGCAGGTCTGCGGACCGCCCGGCCCGTGGGTCGCGGACCCGCACGCGCTGGTATGCGACGCCGACGTGGTGATCACCCACGCCGGGCAGAACGCCGTCGCCGAGGTCGCCGCGGCCCGGCGACCGGCGGTGCTGGTGCCGCAGGACCGCCCGCACGAGGAGCAGCGGGTCTCCGCGGCCGCCATCGGGGCGGGCGGCTGGCCGGTGCTGGTCGAGGAGACGTTTCCGAGCGACGGCTGGGCCGCGCGCCTCGAACGGGCGGCCGCGCTCGACGGGCGGCGGTGGGCGAGCTGGTGTGACGGTGCCGCGGCGCAGCGGTTCGCCGCGGTGCTGGCCGGCGATCCGGTGGGGGCGCCGGCATGAGCGGCGTGGCGGTGGTGACAGTCGTGCACGGGCGCCACGAGCACCTGCGCGCACAGCAGGCCACGCTGGCGCGCGGGGAGGTGGTGCCGGACCTCTACGTCGTGGTGGCCATGGGTGACCCCGCGATCGAGGGGGTGCTGGCGGGCGGCGGCGTACGCCCGCAGTGCGTGCCGCTGGCCGCCGACCCCCGACGGCTGCCGCTCGCCGCCGCCCGCAACACGGGGTTCGAGACCGCGCGCGCCGCGGGGTGCGACGTGGTGATCGGCCTGGACGTGGACTGCCTGGCCGGGCCGGGGCTGGTCGGGGGCTACGCGCGCGTCGTGCGGGAGGACCCCGAGCGGGTCTGGTCGGGCCCGGTGACCTACCTGCCGCCGGCGGGCCCCGGTGGCTACCCGCTGGACCGGCTGGGTGAGCTCGACGCCCCGCACCCGGCGCGCCCGGCGCCGGCGCCCGGCGAGGTCGCGACCGGGGGAGACCCCGACCTGTTCTGGTCGCTGTCCTTTGCGATGTCGGCCCAGTCCTGGGAGCGCACCGGCGGCTTCGACGAGGCCTACGTCGGCTACGGCGCCGAGGACACCGACTTCGGGCGACGGGTGGTGCGCGCCGGCCTCGACCTGGCCTGGGTCGGCGCCGCGCGGGCCTACCACCAGCACCACCCGGTCAGCAGCCCGCCGGTGGAGCACCTCGACGACATCCTGCGCAACGGTCGCCTCTATCGCACCCGTTGGGGCAGCTGGCCGATGCGCGGCTGGCTGGAGGAGTTCGAGCGCCGCGGCCTGGTCGCCCGCCGCGGCGAGGACTACGTGCGCCTCGCCTGACCCCCCACCCATCCCGCGAGTCGGCGCCAATGGCGCGGTGAGTCGGCGCCAATGGTCCCGCGAGTCGGCGCCAATGGCGTGGCGAGTCGGCGCTTGTGGCGCGGCGAGGTGGGTGGGTACCGGCTGGACGTGTATGAGGACGAGAAGCCATGTGAGGTCTGCGGGTCAGCGGTGCGGCTGCGGGCGCGGAAGGACGTCGGGGCGGCGGAGGCCGCGAGCGACGGACCGGTGGGACCGCCGGACGGGGTGGTCGGCGCGGGGGACGACCCGGTGGACCAGCGGGTGTGTCAGAACCCCGACTGCCCGACCAACACCGGGCGCGGTGGCCCCCGCCCCTGACCCGGACGCCCGGCTCAGCGCGCCACCGTCTCCGCCTCGGTACGACGGGCGGTGGCGGCGCCACGGCGCTGGAGCAGCTGACCGACCACGACGAGCGCGGCGCCGAAGGCCAGGAAGCCGAGGTCCCACGACAGCGGCCCGCCCAGGTCGTCGCGCACGTGGTGCACCCCCAGGATCTGGTGGTCGACGAGGCCCTCGACCAGGTTGAACAGCCCCCAGCCGCTCAGCAGACCGCCGGCGTGGAAGGTCCACGACGGCGCGAGCCGGCCCTGCCGCCACAGTGCGATCGTCACGATCGAAGCCGCGACGACCACGAACCAGGCGAAGAGGTGGAAGAACCCGTCGGCCATCGTGTTGACCTCCAGCCCGGCGAGGGTCTTGGGGTCCTCGGAGGTGGCGCTGGCCATGTGGTGCCACTGCAGGATCTGGTGCAGGACGATGCCGTCGATGAACCCGCCCAGCCCGATGCCGAACATCAGGCCCGGGGCGGGCGAGGGGCGCTCAAGGGGTCGCACGCTCATGTCGCTCATGGCCTACCGGTGCCCGCGGCCCCCGCCGGCCACGCGTGTCGCACGCCTCAGCGGGTGACGATCCGCTTCCAGGGCCCGCGCGGGACGTCACGGGCATCCACGAAGCGCCAGTCCACCCGGTCGCGCTTGCCGTTGAGCGAGCGGAACCGCAGGCAGCCGTTGAGGGCGGGGGAGACGTCCATGCCGGCGTTGTTGTAGCGCTTCGAGGCGGGCCGGGCGTCGCGGTGGCCGAAGACGTAGCGGGCGTCGTGGTACTTGCCGGGGCCGGCGTCCTGGATCTGGCCGTAGCAGGTGCGCCCGCGCGAGCGGATCTGCACCCAGCGGTTCTTCATCAGGCTCACGTCGCGGTCCCCGACCAGGCCGGCGTAGCGGGGCCGGCTCGCCCACGGGATGACCTCGCCGCGCCGGCGGAAGCCGATCTTGTCGTTGAGGTCGTCGTAGGGCAGGTCGAGGTAGAAGGGGTTCTGCTTCGGCGTCATGTGCCGCGGGAACCAGCCGTCGCGCTTGAAGCGCCGCTCGGTGCGGCAGACCCCGCGCCGGATCTGCCCGTCGCAGCCGCCGTAGTTGGCGTACCAGTTGTCGTCATAGGTGGAGATCATCTGGCTGCCGTCGGGGGCGTCGGGGTCGAAGATCTCGCCCACCCAGAACGTGGTCGCCACGATCCGCGTGTGCCAGGGGTACGTCGTGTCCGAGGCGCGGCTGTCCGAGACCGGCGCCGCCCCGGCCGGAGCCGCGGCCACGACCAGCGAGGCGACGAGCCCGGCGACGAGGACCGCGAGCAGTCGGAGGGACGCGGGTGATCGGGGCATGCGGACCTCCGGGGGACGGGTGCGAGGCAGGTCACGCTAGCGCCAACCAGTGCGGGGGTTCACTGGGGTCGTGGGCGGGCCACCGAGACGAGGGAGCAGGCCATGCGCGGAGTGGTGATGTACGCGCCCGGCGACGTACGCGTGGAGGAGCGCGAGGACCCGCGGATCCAGGAGCCGACCGACGCGGTCATCCGGGTCGAGGCGAGCTGCATCTGCGGCAGCGACCTGTGGCCCTACCGCGGTGCCGAGCCGGTCGAGCACCAGGTGATGGGGCACGAGTACGTCGGGGTGGTGGAGGAGATCGGCGCCGACGTGCGCAGCGTCGAGGCGGGCGACTTCGTCGTCGGCTCGTTCTGGGCCTCCGACAACACCTGCGAGATCTGCCGGTCCGGCTACCAGGCCTACTGCGTGCACCGCGTCCTGATGGGGACGATCGGCACCCAGGCGGAGCGGGCCCGGATCCCGCTCGCCGACGGCACCCTGGTCGCCACGCCCGGACCGCCGGACGAGGCGATGCTGCCGTCGCTGCTGGCGGCCTCCGACGTGCTCGGCACCGGCTGGTTCGCCGCGAGCGCCGCGGAGGCGGGGCCGGGCCGGACCGTGGCGGTCGTCGGGGACGGCGCGGTCGGCCTGCTCGCGGTGCTGGCGGCGAGGCAGCTCGGCGCCGAACGGGTGATCGCGTGCAGCCGCCAGGCGGACCGGCAGGCGCTCGCCCGCGAGTTCGGCGCCACCGACATCGTCGAGGAGCGCGGTCGTGACGGGGCGGCGCGCGTCAGCGAGCTCACCGGCGGGCTCGGTGCGCACTCGGTCGTCGAGGCGGTCGGCACCCAGGAGTCGATGCTCCAGGCGATCCACTCCACCCGGCCCGGCGGGCACCTGGGCTTCGTCGGCGTCTCGCACGGCGTGGCGCTGCCGGGCGAGGACCTGTTCATGGCCGGCATCCACCTCCACGGAGGCCCGGCCCCGGTCCGGCGGTTCCTGCCCGACCTCATCCGCCGGATCTGGGAGCGCGAGATCGATCCGGGCCGGGTCTTCGACCGCACCCTGCCGCTGGCGCGCGCCGCCGAGGGCTACCAGGCGATGGACGACCGGACGGCGATCAAGGTGCTGCTCACGCCCTGAGCCGCCGCGCGATCATCCGTTCAGCGTCCCCGCGACGCTGCCCAGCGCGAGCGCGAGGATGAACGCCCAGCCACCGCCCGTGCGCGGCCGCATCGGCGGCGCCACCGGTGTGCGCGACAGCACCCCCGACATCACCAGGAAGGCGATCGAGCCGATCGGCCCGGTCAGCAGGATCAGCCAGAACCATCCCCACGGCGTCACCCGCCGAGGCTCCGGCCCCAGCGCGAGGAGCAGCAGGGTGGCGAGCGTGGCGGTGAGGTAGCCCAGGGCGACCGGTGCCGGCGCCGTCCAGCCCAGGAGCTCGGCGCTGACGCCGAAGCCGCCGCCGTCGCGGCGCAGCGTGGTGATCTCGAGATCGGGGTCGCGGGCGCGCAGGGCATCCGGCACGGGCCTGCGGAGGACCGCCGTGGTGGCGTCGGACCGATGGCCGGTCTGTCGCCCGCGGACCTCCACGACCGAGGTCGTGCGGCGCAGCAGCCCGTCGCGCCAGCGGATCTCGACGGTGGCATGCCCGCTCGCCCGGGCCGGGAGTCCGGGCGAGACCTGGACCTCCGTGGCGTCGCCGGACCGGACCGCGGAGACGAGGTCGGAGTACGACGACGTGCGGTGGCCCTGGAGCACGGTCCCTGCCAGGACCGCCACCCAGCAGGCGAGCACGACCACGCCGACCAGCTGGGTCACCCGCAGCAGTCGCGCATCGAGGCGCCTGACCACGGGTGGCGGGGCAGGCTGCGTGGTGACGGGCGGGCGTGGTGCTGGGGTGTCCAGGGCGGGTCCTCTCGGGGCTCACGGGGGAGCGTCCCGCGGAGCCTAGTGGCGCACCGCTCCCCGTGACCCGGGAACGGTCTGCCTCGGCCGCTCCCGGGTGCACCCCTTCCGGGGCCCTCTCCCCGGGCCCCTTCCCTGGACTCCTGTGTGGCGCCGTGCCTCGGCGCGCCGGCCCGACAGTGTCGACGAGGGGATGGTCCCTCCATGGTCCGCCCGCGGAGCCCGGCACGGCAAGGGGTGCGGACGTGCCACTGGTGGTGCACGAGGGGACGTAGCGCCGGGCGAGCGACGCCACGGGAGGGCGGCGGGATGTAGTGAGAAGGTGGCGGGGTGAGCGCGCCGGCACAGGCCCCCGATGGACTGGGCTCCGCGCGCACCGGCCTGCTCGTCCTCGCCGTCGCAGTCTTCGCCGCCGTGACCACCGAGCTGCTGCCGGTCGGACTGCTTCCCCAGATCAGCACGGCGTTCGGGGTGAGCGACGCGGCCGCCGGGCTGCTGGTGAGTGCGTACGCCGGCATGGTCGCGGTGCTGTCGGTCCCGCTCGCGCTCGCGACCCGGCGGCTGCCGCGCAAGCCGGTCCTGCTCGCGACCATCGGTGGCTACCTGGTGAGCAACGCGATCGCGGCGGCGGCGCCCAGCTTCGCCGTTCTCGCCGCCGGCCGGGTCCTGGGCGGCGTCACCCACGCCCTGTTCTTCTCGGTCTGTATCGGCTATGCGGCCCGGCTCGTGCCGGCGACCCGGACCGGCCGGGCGTTGGCGCTGGCGTCCGCTGGGATCTCCGGGGGTCTGGTGCTGGGGGTGCCCCTCTCCACGGCGCTCGGCGACGCCTTCGGCTGGCGGCTTGCTTTCGGCGTCCTCGCCGCGGTGGTCGCGCTCGTCCTGGTGATGGCCGCGGTGGTGCTGCCGCCCGTCGACGGACCGCGAGGCGATGACGCGCCGTACCCCGGGCGGCGGCGTGACCTCGCGACGGTGGTCGTAGCCAACGGCGTGAGCTACCTGGGCACCTACGTCCTCTACACCTACATCAGCGTCCTGCTGCGCGACTCCGGAGCGCCCGGGGGCTGGGTCGGCCCGACCCTGCTGCTCTTCGGCGTGTGCGGGCTGGTCGGTCTGCGCCTCGCCGCGACCCAGCTCGACCACCGCCCGCACGGCAGCGCCGTCGTGATCCCCGCGCTGATGGCCGCCGGCACCGCCGCCGTGGCGTTGGCCTTTCCCCGGCTGGCCCTCGTGGTCGTCGCCGGCGCGGTGTGGCTGGCCGCCTTCGGACCCGCCGCGTCGCTCTACCAGACCGCGTCGGTCCGCTCGTCGGCGAGCGCGCCGGAGACCGCCGGTGCGTGGATCAACGCCAGCAGCAACGCGGGTATCGGCGGCGGCGCCGCGCTCGGTGGCGCCGTGATGGCGGTCTCGGGGCTCACCTGGGTCGCCTGGACCGCGGCGGCGGTCGTCGCCGTCTCCGCGGTCCTCGCCCTGGTGGCCCGCTCGGCCTTCCGGCCCGGGGAGCCGGTCCCCGGCGGGTCGCCGCACTCGTCGACGTGAGGCGCACGGTCGACAGCCGCGCGGTCGGGGTGGAGGGTGGAGGCCCAGGAAGGAGCCGGACATGGGCTGGTATCGCGAACAGGTCGTCCCCCGCCTCATCAACGTGGCCTGTGCGTCGGGACCGATGAACCACGAGCTCCGCGCGCGGGTGTGCTCCGGCCTGGCCGGGGAGGTGGTCGAGATCGGCTTCGGCTCGGGCCTCAACGTGCCGCACTATCCGACCACCGTGTCGCGGGTCGCGGCGGTCGAACCCTCGGACGTGGCCTGGCGGCTGGCAGCGGACCGGCGGGCGGCCGGGTCGGTCCCGGTCGAGCGCGCCGGGCTGGACGGCCAGTCGCTGCCGTTCGATGACGACACGTTCGACTGCGCGCTTTCCACCTGGACGATGTGCACGATCCCCGACCTCGACGCGGCGCTGGCGCAGCTGCGCCGGGTGCTGCGCCCGGGCGGGACCCTGCACTTCCTCGAGCACGGGCTCGCCCCTGACGAGTCGGTCGCACGGTGGCAGCACCGCTTGGACCCGCTGCAGCAGCGAGTGGCCGGCGGGTGCCACCTGGACCGCCGGATCGTGGAGGCGATCGAGCGCGCCGGCTTCACACCCGGGCACGTCGAGGAGTTCTACGAGAAGGGCGCACCGAAGGTGTTCGCGGCCGCCCGACTGGGCGTTGCCGCTGCCTGAGCAGCGCCCTGCTCCCGGGGGCCGTGCCCGCGGGCACGGGCTACCGTGCGCCGTGGACGGCGACGGAAGGGAAGCGATGCACCAGGAGCTCATGGCCCACGAGGCGGGGTCAACGTGACCGGCGACCGTGACCGCAACGCCGCGGGCCGAGCCGAGCAGGCCCGGCCGCGTGACGAGCTCGGCCGACCGCTGGCGTACGGCGCGGTGGGCGTGGAGCCGATCTCCGAGGAGCCCCGCCCGCCGGCGGAGACCCTCGCCTATGCGCGCCAGCTGCTGGACGAGGGCCGCCCCTTCGCCGCCCACGAGGCTCTCGAGGTGCGGTGGAAGTCCTGCCCGGCCGAGGAGCGAGAGCTGTGGCAGGGCCTGGCCCAGCTCTGCGTGGGCCTCACCCACCACGCGCGTGGCAACGCCGTGGGCGCTTCCCGGCTGGTGGAGCGTGCCGCGGGCCGGCTGACGGCGTACGAGCAGGGCGGTGGTCCGACGTACGGGCTCGACCTCGCCGCGCTCATAGGGTGTGCCCGGGGACGGGTCGAGAACGGGTGACGTTCCGCCGCCTTCCGTCGGCCCGGAAGGGGGCCTGATCGCATGCCGGTGCGACACCTCTACCTCGCGCGGCACGCCGAGCCGGGCGACCAGGGCAGGCTGACCGAGCGCGGTGTCCAGCAGGCGCAGTTGCTGGGGCGTCGCCTGTCGGCCGTGCCCCTCGGCTCGGTCCAACACGGCCCACTGCCCCGGGCGAGGGAAACCGCGCAGGTCGTGGCAGCACAGCTCGGCACTCAGGTTCCGGTCGTCGAGCTCGGCGCTGCCGGGGACTACGTGCCCCACGTGCCGTCCCCGGACGAGGTCGACCCTGAGCACCGCGCTGGTGTCATGGCGTTCTTGGCCGGCGTTTCGGCTGAAGAAGCGGCGCAGGGCGCGGCGCTCGCCGCGGAGGCTGTCCGGCTCCTCACCGGACCAGGCCACGACGACGGCGAGAGCCACCATCTCGTCATGACTCACGCCTTCACCATCGGCTGGCTCGTGCGCCATGCGTGCGCGGCCCCGCCGTGGCGGTGGGTGGGCCTCGACAGCGGCCACGCCGCTCTGACCGTGCTCCGCTACTTCACGGACCGGCCGCCCGCCGTGGCGGTGTTCAACGACATGTCGCACCTTCCCCCGGAGCTGCGGTGGACCGGCTTTCCCGACCACATGAGGCTCTGACTCACGTCCGCCGGGCGAACCTGATGTCGCCGTTGGGCATGCGTTGGTGCAGGTAGCGGTCGTCGTGGATGAGGTGATGGTGGTGGGAGCAGAGGAGGAGCCCGTCCGCGAGGTCGGTCTTCCCTCCGGCCGACCACGGCTTCACGTGGTGGGCCTCGCACCAGGTGGCGGGGATCGTGCAGCCGTCGGCGCGGCACTCGCGGTCGCGGATCGCGAGGGCCTTGCGTTGTCCGGGGCTGAACAGCCGGGTGGTGCGGCCGAGGTCGAGGGGCACCGAGCGGGTGCCGAGGACCGCAGGCACCAAGGAGGCCGAGCAGGCGAGTCGTCTGGCCTCACCGGCGGTGATCCGCGAACCGTCGGCCAGGGCCGCGGACCCGAGCCCCTCCAGGAGGGACTTCAAGTCGATGGTGATGACCAGGGTGGTCGCGTCGCCGCCGTGCAGCGGGAGCCGTGTCGGGTCGAGGGATTCGAGCAGGGAGCAGAACGCCTCCCCGAGTCGCCGTTCGTAGGGCACCCGTCGCCCGTCCGCCTCCGCGACCACGACCTCGCCGGTCGCCTTGCGGGGGTTGGTGAACGCCTCCAGCGCGGTGGTGAGGCGCAGCGCGGTGGCTTCGGGGACGCGGGCCTTGATCAGCGCGGTCCCGTCGCCCAGGCGTTGGGTCTTCAGCCAGGTACGCCGCCGGGCGTGGCGCTCGGCCTCGCGCAGCCGGCGTTCCTCGAGCTGCTCGGCCCACGCGGGTGCGACGACCTCGAGGATCCGCTCACCCAGTCGCTGCAACGCGCGGGGACCGAAGTCCGCGGCCTGCTCGACCAAGTGCACCTCTGCCCGGCCCAGCACCTCGGACCACTCGGTGGCGGTGGCGTCGACCAGGGTGCCGGCGCCGGCGAGGTCGTCGAGGGCGGCGGCGATCACGTGGCCCTGGTCGAGGCTGAGGTGTCCGGCCAGCAGCGCCTCGCCGAGGTGGTGGAAGTGCTGCTCGCAGGCGATCCCGAGCCGCTGCGCGCGCCGCGTCGTCCCGGACGATTCGTGGGTGCGGTGGGTCAGCCAGGAGGCGACGTCGCGGTGCCCGTCGGCGTCGGCGACGTCCTCGGCACACGCGATCACCCGCGCCCGCAGCGCCTGCGCGCGAGAGCAGACCTGCGCCATCATCAACAACGCCTGACGCTTCTCCGCCAGTGACAAGAACACCGGGTCCCGCGCCGCGAGCTTGTCGAGGAACTCGCTCACGCAGCCCACATCGGCGAGGTAGGGATGAGCCATTTCGGCCATCGGAGCCTCCCGAGATGGAGTGACGGGAACGGTGCCGCCAATGCCCTAATCGTACACCTGTTCGACGACATTCCGGGACGGCTGAGGGGCATCTGTGGAGTAGGCAACCGCCGCTCATGCAGGAAACGGAGCCGGGCCCGGGCCCGCCGCATAAAGACCCCGCTGACCAGGTGCCACAGGTCACGAAACCCTCGATCACCGGACATGTGTCTCAGCAGCCACCTAGCCTGACAGGCGATGAATGAGCAGCCCTCGAACCGCAGCCACGACCACGATCAGACGGGGGCACACGACATTCCGGCGCCCCCGCTTGCACCACCGACAAAGGTATGTCCCAAGTGCAGCGTCCAAACGCACACGAGTGGCGACTTCTGCCCGCACTGCGGCGCCAGGTACGTCAGGCGACGCCGCCCCGAGCTCGGCCGGAAGGCAATCATCGGCATCGTCGCCGCCGCGGTCGTCCTCCTCGGAATCGGAGGCGGCATCGTGTGGAAGGTGCAGCACGACCGAGAACAGGAACGCAACGCTGAGGCCGCCGCCCTTGAAGCCGAGCGCGAGACTGCAGCGCGCGAGAGGGAGGAGAAGGCCGAGGCGGAGCGCGAAGCAGCCGAGGAGGCCGCGGCGCTCGAAACGGCCGAGCGGGCCGTTCGGACCAGCATCATCAAGCAGATGCAGCAGTCGATCACGAAGGACGCCAAGGAGAAGGTCTCCGAGGGCGTTCTCGAGGGCCCGATCTACTACACCAACTGCGACCCTCTTGGCGGCGGCAGCGTCGACGACCTGACGGCATTGACAACCACCTTTGAGTGCCTCGCCGTGAACGAGAAGCTCGACGGCGGCCAGGTGCGCGGATGGGTGTTCAGCTCGACGGTGAACTGGGACGAGGGCAGCTGGAGCTGGCACCTGGGCCGCTAACGTGCGCAGGCGTCGCGGGTGCCGCAGGCGGTGGACGACCTCGGCGGTCGGGTCACCGAGCACTACCTGACGCCTTTGCTGGTGCTCGACCGCGTGGCGGCGCGGCGTACACCTGGGATGCGAGTAGACACCTCCCATGGCTGATCCGGTGGACACGTCCCGCGTCGCTGACTACGACGACTTCGGCGCCGAGTACTCGGCTCGCAACGCGAACAGCCTCTTCAACGCCTACTACGAGCGCCCGGAGATGCTCCGTCTCGCCGGTGACGTCGCGGGCCTGCGGGTGCTCGACGCCGGGTGCGGGTCGGGGCCGCTGACGGAGGCGCTGCGGGACAAGGGCGCGGTGGTGTCCGGCTTCGACCTGAGCCCCGTCATGGTCGACCTGGCCCGCGAGCGGCTGGGCGAGGACGCGGACGTGCGGGTCGCCGACCTGGGCGCGCCGCTGCCCTATCCGGACGACGCCTTCGACCTCGTCGTCTCCTCGCTGGCGCTGCACTACGTCGAGGACTGGGACGCGGCACTCGCCGAGGTACGCCGGGTGCTCAGGCCAGGCGGTCGGCTCACCGTCTCGATCATCCATCCCACGGTCTATGTGGTCGGCTATCCGGACGCCGACTACTTCGCGCTCACCCAGTACTCCGAGGACTACGACTACGGCGACCGGACCGTGTGGATGACCTACTGGCACCGGCCCCTGCAGGACGTCCTCAACGCCTTCATCGGCGCCGGCTTCACCATCAAGGCGGTCACCGAGCCGCCGCCCGCGGCCGACACCCCACCTGAGCTGGTGGCCGACCTGGACGGTCGCTCATTCATCTGCTTCCTGTTCGTCGACCTCGAGGCGGCCTGAGGGCACATTCGAGCGTCGCCGCTGACACCCGAATCTGCCGCGATCCGCGCTCGTCGGGTCGTTGAGCAATTGACGCGCATTCAGATGTTCAAGGTGCGAGGCTCACCCACGTGACCAGAGCAAGTAGGCGGGATGAGGGGCGGCGTCGATCAGAGCGACCCGACCAAGGCGACTTGTCCATCGTGGAGCGGCAGTTAGAAGCCGTGCGCCGGGCTTCCGCAGTGGTCGACGTCCCCGGTACCCCCCTGAGCCTGCGCCTCGACCGCGCGGAAGTCGTCGCCGACCGGGTGCGGCTGCGGTGGTCATTCGTCGACCCTGAGGTGCTACCAGGCGATCGTGAGTCTCATAACCGCCGGATCCGCGGCGAGCTCGAGGTTCCGCTGAGCCAAGCCCATGACGAGACCGCTTCAGGGTGGTGGGCGGACGTTCAGCTCGCGGCGGCGCGTCGCTACAAGCAGCAGATCGACGCCGATTGGAGTCCCGGCGAGCCTTACGTCCGCCGGATATGGTCCGTCGACGAGGCCTGGCAAGCACTGCTAGACCACCTCGGAAGACACGCCGACGTCCACGACGACAAGGGCGGAATCCGTGTGGTGAGGGGAACCGAGCAGACCACTTACCGAATCGACCCCGCCGACTGGGCCGCGTACCTCACCGGCCCAGAAGCCGCTGAGTCGACGGGCGACGGCGATATCGTGCCCGTCGGCACCCCGCTGTCCGAGGGGATTCCCGTGTGGGTGGCCGACGAACTCCTCGAGGTCACCGGCTCATGGGAGCCCGCTGTCGTCGAACTGGTGAACGGCGAGCTGGTCGGCCGCGATGACTGATCGGCGACGTGACTAGCCGTCGGCCTCGAGTCGGGCGACGAACGGCACCACCGTGCGCTCGACAAGGGACCGACGCTCCGAGTGCGGCAGCATCAGGCACTGGAGGGTGACGCCGTCGATCAGCGCGAAGAGCTGGGCGGCCGCGTGGTCCGACAGGCCCTGGTCGGTGAACCACTGCCGCAGCTCCTCGTCGAGCCGAGCCGAGGTCGCCGCCAGATCCGCGTCGACTGCCGCGATGGCCGCGTAGGCGAGCCAGACGCGGGCCCGGCGCTCGCGTGGACCGTCCAGCGGCAGCCACTGCTCCACGACACCCATCAGCGTGGTGGGGTTCGCGGCCGCGATGTCGGCGAGGAGCTGTTCGCCTGCGTGGTCGAAGGCGGCACGCACCAGCTCGCTCTTCGTGCGGTAGTAGTACTGCACCTGCGCCGGAGACACGTCCGCGGCCGCGGCAACGCTGCGGACGCTGAGCGCGCCGACGCCCTGCTCGGCGAGCACCGCCAGCACGCCGTCGAGCACGCGGGAGGCGCTCATCGGTCCTGTGGCCGCCGCGACCGGAGGATCGACCACCCGGTCACGACGAGCTCGATCAGGCCGAGCACCGCGATCACGAGACCGGCCTGACGCAGGCCGATCACCGGGGTCTCGACGTCGTGGAACGCGAAGAACATCACCAGACCGCCGAGGGTCATGACCGCGCCGATGCACAGGTCCCGTGAATGTCTGCTCATGCCGCGCTCCTTGTCCTATACGAATGTATAGGACGAACGTACGACATCGGCCGTTCGCGCACAAGCGCCCGGTCGACCCGCACGGGGCCGCGCGTCAGGGTGCAGCCATCGAAGGCCACCTCGAGGTGATCCGGTATCGGCGGCATGAGGGGCATCCTGCATCGGCCACTGGCAGGCCACCGCCGTTCCTCCAATGCAACAGCTCCGCACCGGATCCGATCCGGTGCGGAGCTGAGCGGTACGACGAAGCGGACCTCAGTGCGCGGCGACCACCGCATCGGTCGGCGGCGTGAGCGCGGCCTTGGGGCCACGGATCAGCGCGAACGAGGTGACGGCACCCAGCACCATCACCCAGGCCGCGGCGAACAGGACGTCGCCGTACGCGCCGGCGAGCGCGGGCATCCGCGCCGTGCCCGAGGCCAGGGCGTCGGTCACCGAGGAGGTGTAGAGCGCGGTGAACACCGCGACCGCGATGGACCCGCCGACGTGCATCGAGGCGTTGGCGAGCGCGGAGGCGACACCGGCGTCGTGCGGGTCGACGCCGGCCAGGGCGAGGTTCTGCAGCGGCACGAAGATCAGCGAGAAGCCGAGGCCCATCACGACCATGCCGGGGAGCACCTCGGACCAGTAGCTGCCTTCGGCGGTGATGCCGCTGAGGAAGAACAGCCCGGCCGCCACGAGGAGCGGGCCGACGGTGAGCACCACCCGCGGGCCGAAGGTGGTGAAGAGCTTCGTCGAGATCGGCGCGGTCGCCATGATGACGACCGTCATCGCGACGTTGCCGAAGCCGGCAGCGACGGGGCTCAAGCCCAGCACGATCTGGAAGTGGAAGGTCAGGTAGAGCATCGCGCCGACCATGACCACGCCGACGAAGGCCTGCAGGAGGAACGCGCCGCCGCGCACCCGGTCGCGGACCACGCGCAGGGGCAGCAGCGGGTGGGAGGTGCGGCCCTGCCACCACACGAAGACGGCCAGCAGCACGCCGCCGACGGCCAGGAAGCCGATCGTGTCGCTCTCGCCCCAGCCGTGCTCGGCGCGCGCGAAGCCGTAGATCAGCGCGCCGAGGCCCAGCGCGACGGTGACGGTGCCGAGCACGTCGTAGCGGGTGTCGCCCTCGGCCTTGCTCTCGACGAGCAGCAGCTTGCCGCCGATCAGGCCGGCGACGACGAAGAAGATGTTCACCAGCAGGCACCAGCGCCAGTCGGCGTACTGGGTCAGCACCCCGCCGAGCAGGAAGCCGAACGCCGCGCCGGTGCCGGCGATGATGCCGAACACCGCGAAGGCAACGTTGCGGTCGCGACCGCTGGGGAACAGGACGGCGACCATCGCCAGGGCGGCGGGTGCGAGCAGCGCCGCGAACACGCCCTGCAGGCCGCGGGCGGCGATGAGCTCACCGCCCGACTGCGCCAGGCCGCCCCACACCGAGGCCGCGCCGAACCCGACCATGCCGACCATGAAGGTGCGCTTGCGGCCCCAGTAGTCAGCGATTCGCCCGCCGAGCAGCAGCAGCGCGGAGAACGTGACGGCGTACGCCGTGACGACCCACTGGCGTTGGCCGTCGTCGATGCCGAGGTCGGCCTGGGCGGCGGGCAGCGCGATCGCGACGATCGTGCCGTCGAGGACGACCATCAGCTGGGTCAGGCCGAGTACGACGAGGGCCCACCAGCGGGTGCTGGGGGAGGGTGGGGATGAGGACATGCAGGAAGCTCCAGAGGATCCAAGGGGGCTCTGGAGGTTTCCAGCCTCGGACCGCCGGCGCGGAAAGCGCACGTTCGCCTCACCCGGTCCGTCCCGGGTCAGAAGCCTGAACTCTACGCAGCGCGCGCCCCCGGGCCCGTGCCAGCGCGAGGGTGACCTGTGCAACAGACTCCCGGGTTTAGGGAAGGGAACAGGGCCATCGCGTCTCGAAAACCGGGCTTCAGCGGGGTCTAATCAGGTCGCGATCTGTATACGGTGCTGACATGAGCACCCGAAAGATCGCCATCGCCTTGGGCGCGGCCGCCGTCGTCCTCGGCGCCGCAGGCTGCGCCAAGGACGACACCACCACCACGACCGAGTCCGGCGCCAAGCTCGTCTCCGACGGCACGCTGACGATCTGCACCCACCTGCCCTACAAGCCCTTCGAGTTCCAGGAGGGGGGCAAGGTCGTCGGCTTCGACCCCGACGTGCTCCAGATCGCCGCCGAAGCGGAGGGCTGGGACACCGAGATCGTCGACATCGGCTGGGAGACCATCGTCTCCGGCGAGGCGCTCAACACCGGCAAGTGCGACGTCGCCGCGGGGGCCATGACGATCACGCCCGAGCGGGAGGCGGTCATGGACTTCACCGACCCCTACTTCGAGGCCACCCAGGCGTTGATCACCCAGACCGACTCCGGCATCTCCTCCCTCGACGACCTGGCCGGCAAGACCATCGCGGTGCAGGACGGCACGACCGGCGCGGACTACATGCGCGACAACGCACCGGACGACGCGGAGATCATCTCCTTCGAGGACTCCCAGCTGATGCAGCAGGCGGTCAAGACCGGCAAGGCCGATGCGGGAGTCAACGACAACGGCCTGCTCAACTACTTCGCCAGCCAGAACCCGGACGTCGAGGTGGTCGACGAGTTCACCACCGACGAGGCCTACGGCTTCTCGGTGAAGAAGGACGACAACGACGAGCTGCTCACGATCATCAACGACGCGATCGCCAGCGACGACTACGACAAGGTCTACGAGAAGTGGTTCGGCAAGGCGCCGACCCAGTGAGCGCGCCACAGCGTCTCCCCGTTTCGCTCGCCGTGAGGGACTGAACCGTGGCGAGTCCCCGACAGCGCGCCGCGAGGTGGCGCGCCGTCCAGTACGCCGTACTCGTGCTCATCCTCGTCGCGATCGGCTTCCTCGCCGACTGGGGTGAGCTGCGTCGCGCGTTCTTCGACTGGGAACTGGTGAAGGAGCAGTTCCCCGACGTCATCACGATCGCGCTGAAGAACACGATCATCTACACCGCCTGCGGCTTCGCGTTCGGTCTCGTGCTCGGCCTGATCCTGGCGCTGATGCGGCTGTCCAGCATCGGGCCGTACCGCTGGATCTCCACCGGGATCATCGAGCTGTTCCGCGGGCTCCCGGCGCTGGTCGTCTTCATCTCGCTCAGCACCGGCTTCAGCCTGGCGTTCCCCGATCGGGAGATCCCGTTCGGCAACCTCGGGATCGTGACCCTGGCGCTCGGCCTGGTTGGCGGCGCCTACATGGCCGAGACCATCCGGGCCGGCATCCAGGCGGTGCCCCGCGGGCAGATGGAGGCGGCGCGGTCGCTGGGCATGTCCCACTCGCGCGCGATGGTCAGCGTGGTGATCCCGCAGGCGTTCCGGATCATTCTGCCGCCGCTGACCAACGAGCTGATCCTGCTC
Organism: Nocardioides sp. dk884; assembly: GCF_009557055.1. NCBI lineage: Bacteria > Bacillati > Actinomycetota > Actinomycetes > Propionibacteriales > Nocardioidaceae > Nocardioides > Nocardioides sp. dk884. Next base: position 1,904,843 of record NZ_CP045649.1, read on the forward strand.
ACCAAGGACTCCTCGCTGATCTACCTCCTCGGGCTCGCGCTGAGCGGCTACGAGCTCACCAAGTTCGGCCGTGAGGCGATGAACGCCAACGCCAACATGACCCCGATCATCGTGGTCGGCCTGTGCTACCTGCTGATCACGGTGCCGCTGTCGATCGTCGTACGTCGCATGGAGAGCCGTGCGGAGAGGGCCCGCTGATGAGCATCGGACACAACGGCGCCGGGCGCAGCGACGCTGCGATCGACGTGCAGGACCTGCACAAGTACTTCGGCGACAACCAGGTGCTGAAGGGCATCGACTTCCACGTCGGCAACGGTCAGGTGGTGTGCGTCATCGGTCCCTCGGGGTCGGGCAAGTCGACGCTGCTGCGCTGCGTGAACCTGCTGGAGGTCCCCACCAAGGGCAAGATCCTGATCGAGGGGGAGGAGATCACCGACCCCGACGCCGACGTGGACAAGCTCCGCTCGCGCATCGGGATGGTCTTCCAGCAGTTCAACCTGTTCCCGCACATGACGGTGCTGCGCAACCTCACCATCGCCCAGCAGAAGGTCGCGCACCGTCACAAGGACGAGGCGGTCGAGATCGCCCGGGCCAACCTCGCGAAGGTCGGGCTGGCCGAGAAGGAGTCGGCGTACCCCGCGCACCTCTCGGGCGGGCAGATGCAGCGCGTGGCGATCGCGCGGGCGCTGTCGATGCAGCCGGACATGATGCTCTTCGACGAGCCCACCTCCGCGCTCGACCCCGAGCTGGTCGGCGACGTCCTGGCGGTCATGAAGGACCTCGCGGCCGAGGGCATGACGATGATGGTCGTCACCCACGAGATGGGCTTCGCCCGTGAGGTCGGCGACAAGCTGGTCTTCATGGACGACGGTGTGATCCTCGAGGAGGGCGACCCCGCCGAGGTGCTGGCCGCCCCGCAGCACGAGCGGACCCGGTCGTTCCTGTCGAAGGTGCTGTGAGGCAGCGCGCAGGAGGGCGTCGGTCTCGGCCTGGCCGTCGCCCTCCTCGCCACGCTCGCCACGCTCGCCGGTGACGGGCGCGAGGCGGGCCCGGGTGGCCTCGCTCATCGCGTCAGTCCCGTCTGCGCCGTGGTTGCCGGCCGGCAGCATGGCGGAGGTGTGGGCTGGTCGGGCGTGCGCCGTTCCGGACCCGCATCATCGTGCGGCTGCTGCTGGTGCGGCATACGGCCGGCGGCGCGGAGTTCTTCTGCGTGCCGACCTCTCGGGGTCTCGACCTGCCGAGCCTGGCCCTTGCACGGGGCACCACGTCGCTGACAGCCGCCGAGGGGCTCGCCTTGCTCGCGACCACGACGCACGGTAGGGCCGACATCGAGCACCTCTGCGTCGGCTACGTCCGCAATGTGGTGCCGCATCCCGATCCGTCCTACCCGCACCCCACACCGTGGGCCCATGTGCCGGTGTTCGAGCCCGCGGGGACGGTCGAGCCCACCTGCGACGGCACGTGGGTGAGCCTGGACACCGCTCGTTCCGAGCTGTCGGTGCGTCACTGGTGGCCGATCGTCGAGCACCGTCTCGATCCGTCGGCGTCGACCGGCGGTTGTCCACAGGTGTTCTGACCTGGGAGAACGTCGGCCCGGGACTGTCGGTGGTCGGTGGTTGAGTAGGTCCATGGAAGCACCTCGCCCGCCCCGATCCGGCCACCCGGTGGCCGTGGCGGTGGCGTGCGTGCACGAGGCCCTCGACGCGGTTGCGGATGCGCCGGTGTGGTCGTTGAGCGAGGCCGAGGCGGGGGCGACGCTGCTGGATCTGAGCGCTGAGATCGATCGGTTGCAGGAGCTGCGGTTGCGGGTCGCGGCGCACGCTCACAGCGTCGAGGTGGGCGATGCGGTCGGTGCGACCAGCACTGCGAACTGGTGGGCGCACCAGTCGCGCCTGACCCGCCCGGAGACCCATCGGTTGATGCGGCTGGCCCGGGCCCTGGACACCGGGCAGCACGACGGCGTGCGGGGCGCTTTGGCTGCGGGGCGGATCCACCTGGACCAGGCGCAGGTGATCGTCGACGCGGTCGATGACCTGCCTGCCGATCTGGTTGACGAGGAGATCCGCGCCCGGGCGGAGGAGTTCCTCCTCGAGCAGGCAGGTGAGCACGATGCGATCACCCTGCGCCGCCTCTCCAAGCGACTCATCGAGGTCGCCGCCCCCGAGCAGGCCGACGCCGCCGAGGCCGCACGGCTGGAGCGTGAGGAGGCCGCTGCGCGTGCCGCTGCCCGGCTGACGATGTCGGATGATGGGCACGGCAAGACCCACGGCCGGTTCACGATCCCCACCCACCACGCCGCGATGTTGCGCGCCGCGTTGTTGGCGATCGCCGCACCGAAGCACCAGCACGCCGTGAACGGCGCCGGCGCTGTGGCAGGTGAGCGGCGGCCGGGTCCTGAGCGGATGGGGCAGGCCTTCTGTGAGTTCTTGGAGCGTTACCCCGCAGACCGTCTCCCCGACGCCGGCGGCGTGGCCGCCACCGTCGTGATCACGATGACCCTCGACTCGCTCCTCGGCGGGCTGCGCGCGGCCCACCTCCACACCGGCGAGACCATCTCCGCCACCGAGGCCCGACGGCTGGCGTGTGAGGCCGGGATCGTGCCGGCCGTCCTCGACGGCCAGGGCCGGCCCCTCGATGTCGGCCGCAAGCGCAGGTTCCACACGAAGGCCCACCGCGTCGCCCTCGCGCTGCGCGACGGCGGCTGCACTGCCGAGGGGTGCGACTGGCCGCCCGGCCTGTGCCACGCCCACCACGACGTTCCGTGGTCGCGCGGCGGTGCGACCAGCGTGGCCAGCGGCCGGCTCCTCTGTCCCCGCCACCACGCCAGAGCCCACGACCCCGCGTACGAGACCAGGACCCTCTCCGGCGGCAAGCTCACCTTCCACCGACGCTGCTAGGCCGACCGGCCGCGTCTGGCACCTCCTGCGGTGGTCTTCTGCCGTCTTGCTGTCCGGGGACTAGGGCTTGTCCGGCCTGATCCGGGCATAGGTCGCGCTGAGCTCCCACTCGACGTCCTCGCGTGCGCGGATCCGGATGCTCTCCTGCCCGGGCTCCAGCCTGATCAGGACGTCGGTGGTCGCGGAGGTCCCCGCCGAGCAGGAGATCGCGCCGATCCCGGCGTACCGCACGGTGCCCGCCGTCAGGCAGGTCACCGAGACGATCACGGCGGACGCCTCCGGCGGCCGCGGCCCCAGCTGCACGGTGCGGGAGCCGCGGTCGCCGACTCCTGTCCCGCTGCCGAGGGCGACGACCCGAGGGTCGTCCGGCGACGCGACCGGGCCCCTGGTGGACGGTGGGTCGCGGGTGACGCCGGTGTTCGGGTCGATGGCGACCAGGTCGTCGGCCTGCGTGCCTCCTCCGCCCAGGGGCAGCGCCAGGGCGGCGACCAGGCTCACGAGGCCGCGGCGCCGATGACCGCCGCCGCGGCGCGGCGTCGACGCCGGCGGGCGCGCGCCACCCGGCGCAGGGACACCAGGTCGAGGCGCAGCGGTGGCTCGGTGGCGTCGAGCTCTCGTCGCAGACGGGTCTGCAGGTCTACGTCGGTCATCGTTCCTCCTCGGAGGTGAGCACGAGCTCGGGCATCAGCCGTCGCAGGGTGGTGAAGGCTCTGCTGGTGTGCGTCTTGACGGTGCTCTCGGAGACGCCGAGGATCGCCGCCACCTCGGCGACCGGCAGGTCCTCGAGGAACCGCAGCGCCACCACCGCCCGTTGCGCGGGCGAGAGGTCGTGGAGGGCAGCGACCACGGTGGGGGACAGATCGGGGCTCTCGGACTGCACGGTGTCCGGGACGACCTCGGTGGGCGCTTCGCGCCCGTGGCGACGGAGGTGGGAGATGCTGGCGTTGACCACCGCCCGCCGCGCGTAGGCGTCGACGGTGTCCCTCCGGATCCGCGGCCACGCGAGGAACAGCTTGACCAGCACGGCCTGGACCACGTCCTCGGCGGCGTGCCAGTCGCGGACCACGACGTACGACGTGCGCCGCAGCTGCGCGGCACGCGCGATGACGAACTGGTCGAACTCCGCGTCCAGCTGGTGTCGGTCCATGCTCGTTCCTCTCGGGCGTCTCACCTCCTCTACGCGCGGGAGGGGGCCGGAGGTCTACACAGCGGTGTCGGCTGCTGCGGGGGTGCCCGAGGCTATCCCGGTGGCTCACGGACGCGGACGTGATCGGTGGCGAAGGGCGCCAGGTCGTGTTCGTCGAGCGGAGCGCGATCCCCACGCTCGCCCTGACGGTGACGCGGTGCCGCCGGTGCGGTGAGCCTCGGCCGATGAGGTCCGGGCCGATGAGTTCCGGACGCGGATCCTGCCTGTCCTCCTATGACGCGGATCATCGCCGACATCTCGGTCTCCCTCGACGGCTTCGTCACCGGGCCCGATCCCGGCCCGGCCAACGGGTTGGGCGACGGCGGGGAGGGGCTGCACACCTGGGCGTTCTCCGAGGACCCGGAGGACGGTCGGATCCTGCGCGAGGCGGCGGCCCGGTCCGGCGCCGTGGTGATGGGGCGCCGGCTCTTCGACGTGGTCGACGGGCCGTGGGGCTGGGACGACGAGACCGGGTACGGCGCGGGGGAGGCTGCACGGCCCGGGTTCTTCGTGCTCACCGGCTCGGCGCCCGCCGCGGTGAGGCTCACCGACCTCGACTGGACCTTCGTGACCACCGGACTCGCCGATGCGGTCGCTGCGGCTCGCCAGCACGCCGAGGCGGAGTCGGCGCGCGCCGGCACGGACCTCGATGTCGTGGTGATGGGCGGCGGTGCCACGGTCGCCTCCGCGGTCGACGCCGGCCTTGTCGACGAGCTGACCCTGCACCTGGCGCCCGTGATGCTCGGCTCCGGCACCCCGCTCTTTACTGCCGGGGCGCCGCGCACGCTGGTGCAGCGCCGCGTCGTACCGACGTCGACGGCGACGCACCTGACGTACGACGTGCGCTGAGCTGCGGGAGGTGGTGTCGGGAGGTGGGGGCGGCCCCACTACACCCCATGAGGGGAGCCGGGATGCGGCGCAGTTTGGATACATTCAAGTTTCATCTACCCCCACCGGCTGCCCCCAGCCACCCGGAGAGCCATGCACTTCCATCAGTTCACCGCCGTTCAGCACGGAGACGCCGTGACCCTCGGCGGGGTCATCGACGAGCTCTCCCTCCACGAGCTGCGCACGGTCTTGGAGCACAAGGTCGGCAAGGGCGCCCTGGTCGTCGACCTCTCCCACGTCGAGTACCTCGCCAGCATCGGGGTCAACGAGCTCGTCGCCGCGCTCCGTCGCGCACCGAGCGACAGCCCGGTCACCCTGCGAGCGGTCCGCGGATCGATCGCGCAGGTCGTGATGGAGATGAACGGGCTCCCGCACGCGACCGAGCTCACGCTGCCCGTCGAGGAGCGCTCCCGCGAGGTCGAGGCGCACTAGCCCGCTCCGGCACAGCGGCCGGCTCTCGACCGAACCACCTATACCGGGACGAGTGCTCGCGGCCCGGGAGTGAGCGGGTGGGCGATCTACGAGGCGGATGGCGCAGCTCGGCCACCCGTGATCTCGACCACCACCTCATCCGGGCTCTGCCCGGACCGGATCACGAGGCAGAGCGGGTGTCCCGCGATGCTCTTGCGCCACCCGCAGAACACCGGATCCTCGGCGACGGCCCATTCGTGCCTCTCGGCCAGCGCCTCGAGCTCGGCGATCTTGGCCGCCGTGGTCGACCCGTCGGTGATGGTCCAGGACCTCGAGACCTGCGCGGGCGAGCGCATGCCGAAGGGGGTGGTGTTGTCCTGGCTCCAGTCGAAGCGGAGCGCCAGCCCCGGCAGCCGCTCCGCGGCCAGGGGATCGGAGCGCATGGCGGCGTACTCAGGCGTGGACCGCGAGGCGAGGACCACGTGGCCGACTGCGGCTCCGACGACGGTCAAGGCCATCACGGTGACGAGCACCCCCGTGAGCACGGCATAGCGCGGGGTACGCCGTTCGGCGTGGCGCCCGGCGCGGGCGTGCCACACGATCGAGACCGCCAGGGGCACCACGAGCGGTGCGGCGGGGGTGTCGAAGTGGGCAGTGAGGAGGGGGGCTGCACACACTCCGGCGAGCACGAGCGCCGCCGTCCAGGGCAGGTAGCGGCGGTCGTAGCGTCCAGCCAGGAGCGCAGTGGCCAATCCGCCCAGTGCCCCGATCGCCCACGGTCGCAGCCACTCCGCGGCCGCCACCTCGCTGTGGTCGGTGCCGAGGGCGAGGACCAGGAAGACGAACACGGCTCCGTACCCGACCACCACGAGCGCCAGCGCCGCGTTGAGCGCGCCCCACAGCCGGCGCGCATATTCTCTCGCGTCTGTCGGCATGGCGGGGACGCTACGGTCCCGGACGGCTCGAGGACATGAGTACGGGCACTCAAGCCCCGGAGGGATCCCGGCGGACCTTCTGCACCAGCACCTCGGACTCGACGGGGGAGAACCCGAGCTCGTCGTTGATCGCGCGCATCCAGACGTTCGCGTCGTCGCTGCTGGTCCGCACGCGTACCGCCCCGGCGTGGTCTCGTACGGCGAGGAGCGAGGCGACCTTGACCGCCCGGCCGAGGCCCGCGCCGCGGTGGGCGGTGAGGACGAGGGTCCCCTCGACGTGCGCCGGGCGCGCCGGGTCCGGCCCGACGACCACGCACGTCCAGGCCGCGACCACACCGTCCGCGGTGACGGCGATCGACTCGACCGGGGTGCGGCCCTGCTGGTGCCACAGGGCCAGCTCGCGCTCGTAGTCCTCGACCGAGACCGGGGTGGGCTCCCAGCCGAGCTCGCCGTGGGGCGCCTCGGCGTCGACCAGGCCCTTGATCACGCCGACCTGGGCGCGCAGGTCGGCCGGGACGCCGTCGAGATGGGTGGAGACGGTGGTCCCGGCGGCCACCTCGGCGGGCGCCAGCTCCGCGGTGGCCAGGTCGAGCTCGACCACCGTCTCCGTGGTGGCGCGCGCATAGCCGAGGGGACCGGCGAACCTCCCGACGAGCGCGTCGATCTCCGTGGCCGTCGGCAGGTAGGCGCTGGCGACGTACCGCTCCGCCCCCGCGGGGCCGGCCTGCTCCGCGGCCCGGGCGAGCCGCGCGCCGATGCCGCGGCGCTGGTGCGTGGGCAGCACGCAGACGTCGAGCCAGGAGGTGTCCGGGGTGTCGTCGGCGGTCGAGGAGCTGGCGAACCCGATCAGGTCATCGCCCTCGAACGCGCCGACGAGCTGGTGGGACCAGCCGTTGTCGGCCTGCCACGCCGCCACTCTGGCGGGCTCGTCGAGCGGCACCCAGCCCGGCCGGGCGTGCGCGGTCGCCGCGCACTCGACGCGGTAGATATCGGCCACGGCCGATCGGTCGTCCACGGAGAGGGCCCGCAGGTCCAGCGGCACGATCATCGAACACCCCATGTCTCGAGCGGAGGCCCTCGAGGCAGGTCCCCGAGCGACGGGCCCGATCCTGCCTCACGCGGTGATCTGGATCTCCACGGCGTACGCGTCATGGTCGGAGAGCCGGTCTCCGTCGTGGAACGCCGGGTGGCGTTGGACGTCGGCGACGGCCCACGCGGCGGGGACCGCGAGGTGATCGATGCTCAGGAGGTCGTCGATCTGGTGCGGCTGCGTGGCGCTCGTCTTCTCGGCGCTGGTGGTGCCCGTCCACGGCGCCCGGCTGCCGCACGCGTGCCAGGGCAGGACCGAGGAGCAGACCCGTAGCCCCTCCACCTCAGCCAAGCCGCACGCGTTCGGACACCTCGGTGAGCAGCAGGACGTCGCAGTCCATGGCCTCGAGAAGGGCGAGGTGGCGGGCGTCCCACCGGCCGGCGAGGTTCCAGGTGCCGATGCGCATGGACGCAGTGTGGCGGCTCGGGGGCCGAGGCCAGCGGCTTCGTGCAGATCGCTCCGAGCGGCGTGCGCCACCGCCCCGCAGAACCACGAAGGCCGGTCCTCCGCGTCTCCGCGGTGGACCGGCCTCTCGTGTGTCGGGCTGACAGGATTTGAACCTGCGACCCCCTGACCCCCAGTCAGGTGCGCTACCAAGCTGCGCTACAGCCCGAACATCCATGACCCGGCGAGGCCGCGTCACGAACCGGGTGAACCTTACCCCACCCCGCGCCGTACGCCGGAATCGGGCCGGGGCGGTGATGGGCGGCCGTGCCAAGAGTGCGTCAACGCGCGTCAAGACCGCGTCAAGATCGGCGTTCGGCGCCTCGCGGAGGTCTTGGCTGAGCGCATGAGTCTTGAGAACGGCCTCCTGATAATCGCGGTCGTCGCTGTGGCGGCGTACCTGCTCGCGGCCCTGATCCGCCCGGAGCGCTTCTGATGTCCGACACCGTCGCAGGAGCACTGCAGCTCGCGTCCCTGGTCGCGTTGCTGGCACTGGTCTATGTGCCGCTGGGTGACTACATGGCGCGCGTCTACACCGGCTCGACCCACCTGCGGGTGGAGCGAGCCCTCTACCGCCTCAGCGGGGTCGATCCCCGCGCCGAGCAGAGCCCGAAGGCCTACGCGCTGAGCGTCGTCGCCTTCTCCCTGGTCGGCGTCGTCGTGCTGATGGCGATCCTGATGGGCCAGGCCCACCTGCCGATGAGCCGCGAGCTCGACGGCATGGGCTGGGCGATGGCGTTCAACACCGCGGCGTCGTTCGTGGCCAACACCAACTGGCAGTCGTACGGCGGGGAGTCGACGCTCGGCTTCGCGGCCCAGATGGGCGGCCTCGCGGTGCAGAACTTCCTCTCCGCAGCCGTCGGCATGGCGGTCGCGGTGGCGCTGATCCGCGGCTTCGTGCGGGTGCGGACCGCGACGCTCGGCAACTTCTGGGTCGACCTGACCCGGGGCACCGTGCGGATCCTGCTCCCGCTGGCGTTCCTCGGCGCCGTGCTGCTGATGCTCGGCGGCGTGGTGCAGAGCTTCTCCGACACCTCGATGAACACCCTCGCCGGCCACGGCCAGGTCCTCACCGGCGGACCGGTGGCCAGCCAGGAGGCGATCAAGGAGCTCGGCACCAACGGCGGCGGGTTCTTCAACGCCAACTCCGCGCACCCCTTCGAGAACCCCACCGGCGTCACCAACCTGCTCGAGATCTTCTTGATGCTCCTCATCCCGATCGCGCTGACCCGCACCCTCGGCACGATGCTGGGCAACCGGCGTCAGGGCCTCGCCGTCCTCGGGGCGATGGGCGTGCTGATGGCGGTCTCGCTGGCCGTGATGACCGCCGGCGAGGCGGGCGCCCGCTCCCAGGCCGCGCAGGCCGCCGGCGCCGCGATGGAGGGCAAGGAGACCCGCTTCGGTGAGTGGGCCAGCGCCCTGTTCGGCATGGTCTCCACCGGCACCTCGACCGGCGCGGTCAACGCCGCCCACGACTCCTTCACGCCGGTCGGCGGCGGGGGAGCGCTGGTCAACATGATGCTCGGCGAGATCAGCCCCGGCGGCGTCGGCACCGGCATCTACGGGATCCTGGTGATGGCCATCGTGGCCGTCTTCATCGCCGGGCTCATGGTGGGGCGCACCCCCGAGCTGTTGGGCAAGAAGATCAGCGCGCGGCAGATGACCTACGTCGCCCTCTACACCCTCACCACCCCGGTGCTGGTGCTGGTCGGCACCGGAGTGGCGATCTCCCGCGACGACACCCCCGACGCGATGGGCAACGCCGGCGGGCACGGCTTCAGCGAGGTGCTCTACGCCTACACCTCGGCGGCCAACAACAACGGCAGTGCCTTCGGCGGCCTCACGGTGACCTCGGACTTCTTCCAGATCACCCTCGGCCTGGCCATGCTCCTGGGCCGGCTGGTGCCGATCGTGTTCGTGCTGCTCCTCGCCGGCTCCCTGGCCGAGCAGGGCAAGGTGCCCGCCACCGCCGGGACGCTGCCCACCCACCGTCCCCTGTTCGTCACCCTCCTGGTCGGCGTGATCGTGATCCTCACCGGCCTGACCTACTTCCCCGCCCTGTCCCTGGGGCCGATCGCAGAGGCACTCGCATGAGCACCACCACCACCGCTCCCACCGACAGCAGCACCACCAGCAGCACCGGCACCGTGGTGTCCCAGGCCCGCGCCGGCCTCAGCCTGCGGACCCTGGCCGCCCAGGGCGTCGAGCAGCTGCCTGAGGCGCTGCGCAAGCTCGACCCTCGTCACCTGTGGCACTCGCCGGTGATGTTCCTGGTCTGGCTCGGCTCGGTCGCGACCACTGTCGCCGCCGTCCTCGACCCCAGCGTGTTCACGGTCTCCATCGCCGTCTGGCTCTGGCTCACGGTCGTGTTCGCCAACCTCGCCGAGGCGGTGGCCGAGGGCCGCGGCAAGGCCCAGGCCGCGTCGCTGCGCGCCGCCCGCAGCGACACCGTCGCCCGCCGGCTGGCCGGCGACGGGACCGAGACCCGGGTGCCCGGCACCCAGCTCGAGGTCGGCGACCTGGTCGTCGTCGAGGCCGGTGAGGTGGTCCCCGGAGACGGCGACATCGTCGAGGGGATCGCCTCGGTCGACGAGTCCGCGATCACCGGCGAGTCCGCCCCGGTCATCCGCGAGGCGGGCGGCGACCGCAGCGCGGTCACCGGCGGCACCCGGGTCCTCTCCGACCGGATCGTCGTCCGCATCACCGCGGCCGCCGGGCAGACGTTCCTGGACAAGATGATCGCGCTGGTCGAGGGCACCTCGCGGCGTCGTACGCCCAACGAGATCGCGCTGTCGATCCTGCTGCTCAGCCTCACCCTCGTCTTCCTCGCCTCGGTCGCCACCCTCGCCCCGATGGCGTCGTACGCCGGGGCGCCGCAGGACCTGGTCGTGCTGATCGCGCTGCTGGTCTGCCTGATCCCCACCACCATCGGCGCGCTGCTCTCCGCGATCGGCATCGCCGGCATGGACCGGCTGGTGCGGGTCAACGTGCTGGCGATGTCGGGGCGTGCCGTGGAGGCCGCCGGTGACGTGAGCACGCTGCTGCTCGACAAGACCGGCACCATCACCTACGGCAACCGGCGCGCGGTGCGGTTCGTGCCCGCCGCCGGGGTCGACCCCGAGCAGCTGCGCGACGCGGCCCGCAACGCCAGCCTCGCGGACCAGACCCCGGAGGGACGCTCGATCGTCGAGCTCGCGCTGGCCGAGGGCGCCGACGACGGGGACCTGCCCAGCGGCGCGACGTTCGTGGAGTTCACCGCCCAGACCCGGATGTCCGGCGTCGACCTCGCCGACGGCAGCTGCCTGCGCAAGGGCGCCGCCTCGGCGGTGGCCGCCTGGATCGGGCAGAACCCGCCGGCGGAGGTGTGCGACGTGATCGAGGAGATCGCGCGCCGCGGCGGGACCCCGCTGGTGATCGCCTGCCGCGACGAGAGCAGCGGCGCCCGGGTGCTGGGTGTCGTGGAGCTGAAGGACGTGGTCAAGGAGGGCATGGCCGAGCGGTTCGCGGAGCTCCGCTCGATGGGCATCCGCACGGTGATGATCACCGGTGACAACGCGCTCACCGCCCAGGCGATCGCGGCCGAGGCGGGGGTCGACGACTTCCTGGCCGAGGCCACGCCCGAGGACAAGATGGACTACATCCGCAAGGAGCAGGCCGGCGGCCGGCTGGTCGCGATGACCGGTGACGGCACGAACGACGCGCCCGCGCTCGCTGCCGCCGATGTCGGGGTGGCGATGAACAGCGGCACGGCCGCCGCCAAGGAGGCCGGCAACATGGTCGACCTCGACTCCGACCCCACCAAGCTCATCGACATCGTGGAGATCGGCAAGCAGCTGCTGATCACCCGTGGGGCGCTGACGACGTTCTCGATCGCCAACGACGTGGCGAAGTACTTCGCGATCATCCCCGCGATGTTCGTCGCCGCCTACCCCTCGCTGGACGCGCTGAACGTGATGGGGCTGGCCACGCCGCAGTCGGCGATCCTCTCCGCGGTCATCTTCAATGCCCTGGTCATCGTCGGGCTGATCCCGCTCGCGCTGCGCGGCGTGCGGTTCCGCGCGGCCTCGGCCACCTCCGTCCTGCGCCGCAACATGCTCGTGTTCGGCCTCGGCGGCGTCGTGGTGCCGTTCGTCGGCATCAAGCTCATCGACCTTCTCGTCTCGACCATCCCCGGAATCGGCTGATCACATGTTCACTGACCTCTCTCGCCAGGCCCTGACCGGGCTGCGCGCACTCCTCGTCCTCACCGTGGTCCTCGGTGTCGCCTATCCGCTCGTCGTGTGGGGGGCTGGGCAGGCCCTCGGCGACCGGGCCCAGGGCCAGCCGGTCCGCCTCGACGGCGAGGTCGTCGGCTCGCGGCTGCTGGGCCAGCAGTTCGAGGGCGAGGAGTGGTTCCACTCCCGTCCCTCGGCCAACGACCACGACTCGCTCGCCTCGGCGCCCAGCAACCTCGGCCCCTCCAGCCCGGACCTGCTGGAGCTGATCGCGCAGCGGCGTACCGAGGTGGCCGCCGTCGAGGGCGTCGACGCCGCGGACGTGCCCGCGGACGCCCTGGCCGCGTCCGGCTCCGGGCTGGACCCGCACATCTCCCCGGCGTACGCCGCCCTGCAGGTGCCGCGGGTCGCGCGCGCCCGCGGGCTGGGCGAGGAGCAGGTCCGCGACCTGATCGCGGATGCCACCGACGGACGCGGGCTCGGGTTCCTCGGCGAGCCCGGCGTCAACGTGCTCGAGCTCAACGTCGCGCTCGAGCAGGCCGCTCCTCGGAGCGCCGCGCCCGGCGCGGCCGGCGGGCGTGGACACTGAGCGCATGGAACGCGGCACGCTGAGGGTCTACCTGGGAGCCGCGCCCGGCGTCGGCAAGACCTTCGCGATGCTCCAGGAGGGACACCGCCGCGCGGCGCGGGGCACGGACGTGGTCGTGGGGTACGTCGAGACCCACGGCCGCGCCCGGACCGCCGAGGCCCTCACCGGGCTGGAGGTGGTGCCCCGGCGCCGGGTGGCCTACAAGGCCACGGTGCAGGAGGAGCTCGACCTCGAGGCGGTGCTCGCGCGCAAGCCCGAGGTGGTGCTGGTCGACGAGCTGGCGCACACCAACGTCCCGGGCAGCGGCTGCGAGAAGCGCTGGCAGGACATCGAGCGGCTGCTCGACGCCGGCATCGAGGTGATCACCACCGTCAACATCCAGCACCTGGAGTCGCTCAACGACGTCACCGAGGCGATCACCGGGGTGCGTCAGCGCGAGACGGTGCCCGACGAGGTGGTGCGGGCGGCCGACCAGATCGAGCTGGTCGACATGAGCCCGCAGGCGCTGCGGCGCCGGATGGCGCACGGCAACGTCTATGCCCCGGACCGTGTCGACGCCGCGCTCTCGCAGTACTTCCGCGAGGGCAATCTCACCGCGCTGCGCGAGCTCGCGCTGCTCTGGCTGGCCGACCGGGTCGAGGAGGGCCTGGAGCGCTACCGCCACGAGCACCGCATCGAGTCCACCTGGCCCACCCGCGAGCGGGTCGTGGTGCCGGTCAGCGCCGGGCCGGAGTCGACCACGCTGATGCGCCGCGCGGCCCGGATCGCCTCGCGCGGGTCGGGCGGGGAGTGGCTGGCGCTCTACGTCACCCGCCCGGACGGGCTGACCGCGGTCTCCCCGGACCAGCTGACCGCGCTGCGCGCCAAGGCCGAGGAGCTCGGCGGGACCCTGCACACGGTGGTCGGCGACGACCCGGCCGAGGCGATCCTCGACGTCGCACGCGCCGAGAATGCCACCCAGCTGATCATCGGCGCCAGCCGCCGGGGTCGGGTCGGCACGCTGCTGCGCCCCGGCGTCGGCGAGCGGGTGATCGCCGCGGCGGGCGACATCGACATCCACATCGTCACCCACGACTACGCCCGCTCCGGCACCCGGTGGCGCCCGCCGGAGAGCCTCAGTCGCCGCCGGCGGCTGCTGGGCTTCGCCTTCGCGATCCTCGCGCCGGTGCTGGTCAGCCTGCTGCTGGTCGGCGTCGCCGACATGCAGGGCCTGCCGACCGAGGCGATGACGCTGATGGTGGTGGTCGTCGCGACCGCGCTCATCGGCGGCCTGGTGCCGGCCGTGGTCGCCGCGCTGTCCAGCGGGCTGCTGCTCAACGTGCTGTTCACCCCGCCGGTGCACACGATCACGATCGCGGAGCCGGCGAACGCCGCGGCCATCGCGATCTTCATGCTCGTCGGCATCGCGGTGGCGACGGTCGTGGACACCGCGGCCCGGCGTACGGCGCAGGCGACGCGGGCCCGGGCCGAGGCCGACGCGCTGGTGGTGCTCTCCCACAGCCTGCTGCACGCCGGGGACGACCTGGGCGGGCTGCTGGCCTCGGCGTGCGAGCTGTTCAACGCCCGCGGCGCCGCGATCCTGCGCCGCGACGACCTCGACGTCGAGCAGGTGGTCGCCGCCCACGGCAGCGCACCGGTGTCCGCGGAGGCCGCCGACGTCGCGACCGCGATCGACGAGCGGACCACGCTGGTGCTCGACGGTGCGCGGCTGCCGGCCTCGGACCGCGGGCTGCTCAACGCCTACGCGGCGTACGCGAAGGTGATGGAGGAGCGCCGCGCCGCCACCGCGGCCGACGTGGAGCGGCTGCGGCTCGCGGAGACCGACCGCACCCGCACGGCGTTGCTGGCGGCGGTCTCGCACGACCTGCGCTCGCCGCTGGCCGCGGTCAAGGTCGCGGTGTCCAGCCTGCGCGCACCCGACATCAGGTGGTCGGCCCAGGACGAGGCGGACCTGCTGGAGACCATCGAGGAGTCCACCGACCGGCTCGCCGCGCTGGTCGCGAACCTGCTCGACATGAGCCGGATCAACACCGGCTCGGTGCAGGTCGCGCTCACCGAGGTGCCGCTGGCGAGCACGGTGCACCGCGCGATCGCCGCGCTGGAGGGCGGCGGGCGCATCGAGGTGGACCTCGACCCGGACCTCGTGGTGCTGGCCGACGCGGGGCTGCTGGACCGGGTGGTGGCGAACCTGTGCGACAACGCGGTGAAGTACACCCCGCTCGAGGCGCGCATCCGCATCGACGCCGCGTGCGCGAACGGCGGGGTCGTGCTGCGGGTCGCCGACAGCGGGCCCGGCGTACGCGACCGCGACCAGCGCCGGCTGTTCGCGCCGTTCCAGCGCCTCGGCGACGTGCCGCAGGGCGACGGCGTGGGTCTCGGCCTGGCCGTGGCGCGCGGCTTCACCGAGGCGATGGGTGGCACGATCAGCACCGAGGAGACACCGGGCGGGGGACTCACCTTCGTCGTCGAGCTCCAGAAGCCTGGCAAGGAAACCCGATGACCTTCGTCCTCGTCGTCGACGACGACCCCGCCATCTGCCGCACGCTCGCTATCAACCTGCGGGCCCGTGACTACGACGTGGAGACCGCCGGCGACGGCCGCTCGGCGCTGCAGGTGGTCGACGAGCGGATGCCCGACGTGGTGCTGCTCGACCTCGGCCTGCCCGACCTGGACGGGATCGCGGTGCTGACCCGGCTGCGGGCGTTCACCTCGGTGCCGGTGATCGTGGTGTCGGCGCGCACCGGGTCCGACGACAAGGTCGAGGCGCTCGACCTGGGCGCCGACGACTTCATCACCAAGCCGTTCTCGATCGAGGAGCTGCTCGCCCGGGTACGTGCGGCCACCCGCCGGGCAGGCGCGGTCGAGCCGGCGCCGTGCGTGCGGGTCGGCGACCTCGAGCTGGACCTCGGCGACTCGCGGGCGCGTCGCGGTGTCGAGGAGGTGCACCTGACCCCGATCGAGTGGCGGATCGTGGAGCACCTGGTGCGCCGTCGCGGCCGGCTGGTGCGTCAGACCGAGCTGCTGCAGTCGGTGTGGGGCCCGAGCTATGAGCGCCAGACCAACTACCTGCGGGTCCACATGGCCAGCATCCGGCGCAAGCTCGAGGCCGACCCGTCGCGACCGGTCCTGTTCGTCACCGAGCCGGGGATGGGCTACCGGTTCGCGCCGCAGGGGTGAGGGAGCGCCCGGGTGCCCGGGGGCACGACAGCGCTCACGGCGCGGCGTCGGGCAGCAGCTTCGGCAGGTGGAAGACGCTCGGCGCCGTGCAGCCGGGGCAGGTCCACTCCAGGACCCAGGAGCGGGCGTCCTCGGTGACCCGCAGCGGGTACGGCGTACGGTCCCGGCCGTGGCGCAGGGTCTCCGCCGCGGCGTCGACGCGTACCGCGGTCCGGCAGGCGCCGCAGCTGAGCAGCGCGGTCAGCAGCCCGACGGTGCCGGCGCTCGCGCGGATCCGCTCGGGCTCGGGCGGTGGCACAGGACTGGATCGCGCACGTCGCAGCCATCCCGAGAGGGTCATGCGAAGGCCTTTCGCGGGGTCGTGTGGCCGTCACCGGGGTGACGTCGGACGGACCGGAGCCGGGGAACGACCGCGGAGGGGGCGCCCCTCGGACCAGACCGGGTGCACCTTGGCGCATCTCGGCGGCGGTGGGGTGTTGTTTCGCCGGTTGATGGGACTGCAAACGACCGGGCCGGAACCGTCGTCGTTTGGTCCCCAACGACAACAGATCCGGGCTCTCGGCTGTCGTCTGTGACCGATCCGTGGGGGTTCCGGCGGCGGGTGCTCTCGCTCGCGCAACCATTCGCGCCGACTCGCGCAACCATTCGCGCCGACTCGGCGGGACCTGGGATGCCCTTTAGGTAAGGCTGGCCTTAGTATCATCCTATGAATCGGGAAGCAGGAGGCCCGGGCACGTTCGTGACCGGTGCAGGTTCGGGAATCGGGGCGGCCACGGCGCTCGCGATCGCGACGGGCGGGGGGCGCGTGGCGCTGCTCGACCGGGACGCGGCGGGGCTCGCGGAGGTCGCGGAGACCATCACGGCGCGCACCGGTGCGGAGCCGCTGCGCTTCGCCGTGGACGTGCGGGACGCGGACGGCGTCGAGGCCTCGGTCGCCGAGGCCGCCGCGCACTTCGCGGGACTGCGGGCGATGGCCTGCGCGGCCGGGATCCTGCGCCCGGGCGGCCTCGACGACGTGACCGCCGAGGACTGGGAGGCCCACCTCGGCGTCAACACCACCGGGGTCCTGCACTGCCTGCGCGCGGCCTCGCGCCACCTCGCCGACGACGGTGCGATCGTCGTGGTCAGCTCCAACGCCGCTCGCGTGCCGCGCACCGGCATGCTCGCCTACGCCGCGTCCAAGGCGGCCACCTCGGCCCTGGCCCGCTGCGCCGGGCTCGAGCTCGCCGCGCGCGGGATCCGCTGCAACGTCGTCGAGCCCGGCTCGACCGCGACCGCCATGCAGCGCGACCTGTGGCCCGACCCCGAGGCCGGCCGTCGCGCGGCGGTGCAGGGCGACCCCGCGGCGTACCGCGTGGGCATCCCGCTGGGGCGCATCGCCGAGCCCGAGGACGTCGCCGCCGTGGTCGCGTTCCTGCTCTCCGACGCCGCCCACCACGTCACCCTCCAGCAGCTCTACGTCGACGGGGGCGCCTCGCTGTGACCACCACCCACGAGCCGCTCCGGCTGCCCGCCGAGGCCACCGAGTCCGCCCGGCTGGCGGCCCCCGCCCCCGGCTCCCTCGTGTTCAGCACCAGCGCCCGCACCCTGCTCGGCCGCCCCGGCGAGCGCTGGACCACCGCATGCTCCGGCTCGCCCGGGTGGGCCGACACCGTCGTCGGTGCGCTCGCGCCGGGGGAGCGCGCGGTCGGCGTCATCGGCTTCGACCCCGCCTCGCCCGGCGTCATGCACCGCCTGCTCGACGCACGCGAGGTCCCCACCACGATCCCTCCGGAGACGTCCGCCCCGACCGCGACGAGCGACCGCGCGCAGACGCTCGTCGAGGTCCCCGTCCCGCGCCTGTACGCCGACCAGGTGCGCGCCGCCCTGCGCGCGATCGCCGACGGCGCGGTCGACAAGGTGGTGCTCGGCCGCTTCCTCGACGTGCACAGCGACCCGCCGCTGGCCGTGGACGAGGTGGTGGACCGGCTGCTGCGCACCCGCCCCGGCCGCTACGTGTTCTCGGTGCCGGTTCCCGCTCCTGGGCCCGCCCCCGGGGACGGCCAGCGCGACGCCACGGTGCTGGGCGCCAGCCCGGAGCTGCTGGTGCGCCGCGAGGGCACGCTGGTGGAGGCGATGCCGCTCGCCGGCTCGGTGCCCCGCAGCCCCGACCCGGCCGAGGACGAGCGCCGCCGCGCCGCCCTCGCCTCCTCGGCGAAGGACCTGCACGAGCACGCGTTCGTCGTCCGCGACCTCGTCGCCCGGCTCGCGAGCGCCTGCGACGAGGTCGAGCACGACGTGACTCCCCAGGTGGTCGGCACCGATTCCCTGTGGCACCTCGGCACCCGGGTCACCGCCCGGGTGCGCACCGGCGCGACCGGCGGCCCGAGCGCCCTGCACCTCGCCCAGCTGCTCCACCCCACCCCGGCGGTCGGCGGCAGCCCCCGCGAGGCGGCGCTCGCGCTGATCGAGCGCCTGGAGACCGGCGAGCGCGGCTACCTCGCCGGCGCGGCGGGCTGGGTGGACGGCAACGGCGACGGCGAGTTCGCGCTGGTGCTGCGCTCCGGGGTCCTCGACGGCCCCCGGCTGCGGCTGTTCGCGGGCGCCGGCATCGTCGCCGGCTCCGACCCGGACGCCGAGGTCCGCGAAACCGCCGCCAAGCTGCGCACGATGCTCGAGGCGGTCGGCCTGTGAGCGCCCGCTCGCCGCTGGCGCAGTCACCGACCTGGCCCGAGGAGGCCCGCGCGGTCTACCGCGCCGCCGGACTGTGGACCACCGAGACGTTCGCCGACTTCGTCGCCGACCGCACCACCCGCTACGCCGACCGGCTCGCGGTCGTCGGCCGCGACGTCCACGGCGCCGATCACCGGTGGAGCTACGCCCGGCTGGGCCGCGAGGCCGACCACGCCGCGGCACGCTTCGCCGCGCTCGGCGTCGCCCAGGGCGACCGGGTGGTGGTCGCGCTGCCCAACGTCGTGGAATACGTCGCGGTGGTGCTCGGGCTGTTCCGCCTCGGCGCGCTCCCGGTGTTCGCGCTGCCCTCGCACCGCGAGCTGGAGCTCTCCCAGTTCTGCGCGCTCGCCGACGCCAGCGCCCTGGTGCTGAGCGGCAACGCCGCCGACGTGGACCACCGCGACCTGCACGCCGCCGTGGCCGCGCGGGTCGCGCAGCGCGGCGTCGTACCTCCGCTGCTGGTCGCGGTCCGCGACTGGGACGCCGCCGTGTCCGACGATGATGCCCCGCCGGCCGGCTACCCGGCCCCACGGCTGGACGCCGAGCAGGTGGCGTTCCTCCAGCTCTCCGGCGGCACGACCGGGGTCTCCAAGCTGATCCCGCGCACCCACGCCGACTACCTCTACTCCGTGCGCGCCTCGGCGGAGATCTGCGCGCTCGACGCGACCACCCGGATGCTGGTGGTGCTGCCGGCCGCCCACAACTTCGCGATGAGCTCCCCGGGCATCCTGGGCGTGCTGCACGCGGGTGGCACCGTCGTGCTCGCCGGCGACCCCAGTCCGCGCACCGCGTTCGGGCTGGTGGCGCGCGAGCGGGTCACGCTGGTGTCGCTGGTGCCGCCGCTGGCCCAGGCGTGGATCTCCGCGGCCCGGCGCCGCACGCCCGACCTGTCCTCCCTGCGGCTGGTGCAGGTCGGCGGCGCCAAGCTCGCGCCCGGCGTCGCCGCCGAGATCGAGCCGGTGCTCGGCGCGCGCCTGCAGCAGGTCTTCGGGATGGCCGAGGGCCTGGTCAACTACACCCGCCCCGAGGACCCCGAGGAGCTGGTGCTCACCACCCAGGGCCGCCCGATCAGCGCGTACGACGAGATCCGGGTCGTGGACGCCGACGGCGTGGACGTGCCGGACGGCGAGGAGGGCCAGCTGCTGACCCGGGGGCCGTACACGATCCGCGGCTACTACCGCGCCGACGGGCCCAACCGCGACTCCTTCACCGACGACGGCTTCTACCGCACCGGCGACCTGGTCCGGCGCCTGCCCAGCGGCCACCTCGTGGTCACCGGCCGGGAGAAGGACCAGATCAACCGCGGCGGCGAGAAGATCGCCAGCGACGAGATCGAGGACCTGCTGCTCACCCACCCGGGCGTCCTCGACGCGGTCGCGGTCGGGGTGCCCGACCCCTACCTCGGCGAGCGGATCGCGGTCGTCGTCGTCCCCGAGCCGGACCACCCGCTCCCGGAGCCGGTGGCCGCGCACCTGGGCGCGTACCTGCGCGACGCCGGCCTCGCGACCTACAAGCTCCCCGACCAGGTCGTGGTCCTCGACGCCTTCCCGACCACGCCGGTCGGCAAGAACAGCCGCCGCGACCTGCGGCACCTGCTCGCCGCACGCCTCACCGACGTCGTTCCCCCCGCCACCCCGGCCGCCGCCGGGACCTCCCCCCTGGAGCCAGCATGAGCCTGCCCACCCTCATCGAGTACGCCGCGCCGCTCGCGGACCTGCCCACCAGTCGCGCGCCCTGGCAGCTGGAGAGCGCCCGCGCCGCCGTGCTCGTCCACGACATGCAGCGCTACTTCCTGCGGCCGTACGCCCCGACCTGCCCGGCGCTGGTGGGCGCCGTGGAGTCCACCGCCCGCATCCTCGCCGCCGCACGCGCCGCCGGCGTCCCGGTGTTCTACACCGCCCAGACCGGCAGCCAGACCGGCAGCCAGACCGGCAGCCAGACCCCGGTCCGCGGGCTGCAGGGCGACCTGTGGGGCCCCGGGATGAGCGCCGTGCCCGAGCACACCGAGATCATCGAGCCGCTGACGCCCGCGCCGGGGGAGACGGTGCTGGTCAAGCACCGCTACAGCGCCTTCGCCCACTCCGACCTCGCCGAGCGGCTGGCCGCGGCCGGGCGCGACCAGCTGGTGATCACCGGGGTCTACGCCCACATCGGGATCACCGCGACCGCGATGGACGGGTTCATGCGGGAGGTGCACCCGTTCGTGGTGGCCGACGCGGTCGCCGACTTCGGCGCCGAGCAGCACCGCCTCGCCCTCGCCCAGGTCGCCAGCTGCGCGGGCGTGGTGACCACGACCGACCAGGTCGTCGGCGCCCTCGCCGCGCCGTTCCGTGCCGACGACCTGCCCGCCGGCGCGCCGGCCGACTGGGCGGGCTGCGTGCGCGCCGCGCTGGCCGCGGTGCTCGACGCCGGGTTCGCGGACGCCGCGTTCGCCGACCCCGAGGCCGACCTGTTCACCCTGGGCCTGAACTCGCTGCGCGCCTTCGACGTGCTCGACCGGCTCGCCGACGACGGGGTGGACATCGACTTCGCCGAGCTCACCCGCGAGCCCACGCTGGCGTTCGTGCTGCGCCAGGGCACCGTGCGCGCCGAGCTCGTGTCGTGACCCAGGGGCCGGACCCGCGCCCCTGGCTGCCGCTCACGGCCGCCCAGCGTGGGCTCTACTTCGCCCACGAGCTCGACCCGGCGAACCCCTGCTACACGACCGCCGAGGTGGTCGAGGTCGCCGGCGAGCTCGACCCGGACCTGCTCGAGGAGGCGCTGCGCGGGGCCTACGCGGAGTTCGAACAGCTGCGCACCCGCTACCGCACCACGCCCGAGGGCCCGCAGCAGCAGGTCGTCGACCGCACCGGTCGGGTCAACCTCGTCGTCGACCTGCGCGCCGAGGCCGACCCCGAGGCTGCTGCCGCCGCGTGGATGCGCGCCGACCTCGCGCGCCCGATGGACCTGGCCGGTGGTGACGTCGTCCGCAGCGCCGTCCTGCGGCTCGGGCCGGCCCGCTCGTGGTGGTACCACGCCGCGCACCACGTCGTGCTCGACGGCTTCGGCGTCGTGCAGCTGCTGCGCCGGGTCGCCGAGCGCTACACCGCCCTCGCGGACGGGGTGCCGCTCGCCGCGCTCGAGGAGGTGCCGCTGGCCGCGCTCGTCGCTGGTGACCCCGAGGACGACGCGGGTGCGGCGGCGTTCTGGGACCAGCGCCTGGGCGACATGGACGGCGTCGTCGCCCTCGCCGGGCGCACCGCCGCCCCGGCGCCGGCCGCGCTCAAGGCCTCGCTCGTCCTCGACGCGGAGCAGCAGACCGCGCTGGCGCGCGGCGCCCGGCGCCTCGGCACCACCTGGGCCGACCTGGTGCTCGCCGGCGTCGGCGGCTACCTGGCCCGCCTCACCGGTGCCGCCCGCACCCGGATCGGGCTGCCGCTGATGAACCGCGCGCGCCCCGGGCACGGCTCGCTGCCCAGCGCCCGCACCGTGTGCACCGCGATGAACGTGCTGCCGGCCACGGTCCCCGCCGACGGCACGGTCGCCGAGGCGCTGGCCGCGGTGGCCACCGAGCAGGAGGAGGTGCGCCTGCACCCGTTCGTGCGCCAGGAGGAGCTGACCCGCCGCCTCGCCCGCGGGCCCGGCGCCGCGGGCGCCCAGCTCTTCGGGGCCCAGGTCAACCTGATCCCCTTCGACCTCGAGCTGCGCCTGGGCGGGGCCGCCGGCACCGTCCGCAACCTCACCGCCGGGCCGGTCGAGGACATGACGGTGTGCCTGCGCGGCAACCCCGGCCGGGGCCGCGTCGTCCGCCTCGAGATCGACGCCAACCCGCACCTGTACGACGCCGAGGACATGCGCCTGCACCTCGCGCGGCTCGCGCACTGGCTGACCCGGTTCGCGGCCGCGGCCCCCGACGACCGGGTCGCCGACCTGGCGCTGCTGACCGAGGCCGAGCGGGCCCAGGTCGTGCACGGGTTCAACGACACCGACGTGCCGCTCGAGCACCGCACCCTGGCCCGGCGCTTCCGCGACCAGGCCGCCCGGACCCCGGACGACCCCGCCCTGCTGTGCGCCGGGCGCACCACGTCGTACGCCGAGCTGGCGGAGCGCGCCGACCGGCTGGCCCGCGCCCTGCACGCGCGGGGCGTGCGCGCCGGCGACGTCGTCGGGGTGCTGCTGCCGCGCGGCGAGGAGCTGTTCACCGCCCTGTACGCCGTGCAGCGCCTCGGTGCGGTGCACCTGCCGCTGGGCACCGACCAGCCGCCGGCGCGCCTGGCCGGCATGCTCGCCGACGCCGGCTGCCGGCTGGTCCTCAGCGACGCCGCGCACCGCGGCGCGCTCGACCGGCCGGTCCGCGAGGGCGGGCCGGAGGCGCCGGTGGTCGTCGACGTCGGCGAGGCCGGCCCGGTCGCCGAGGTGCTGCCCGCGGTGCCCGACGACCCCGACGCGCCGGCGTACCTGCTGTTCACCTCCGGCTCCACCGGGCGCCCCAAGGGCGTGCTCGTGGGCCAGCGCGCGATCGACAACCGGCTGCGCTGGATGCAGCACCGGCTGCCGCTCGCTCTCGGCGAACGGGTGCTGCACAAGACGCCCGTCACCTTCGACGTCTCGGTGTGGGAGCTGTTCTGGCCGCTGCAGGTCGGCGCCTGCGTGGTCGTCGCCGAGCCCGATGCCCACCGCGACCCCCGCCGCATCGCCGACCTCCTCGTCGAGCACGACGTGCGGGTCGTGCACTTCGTGCCCTCGATGCTGCGCGCGTTCCTCGCCGACCGCGCCAGCCGCGAGCGGGCCCACGACGCGGCGGTGCGCCACGTGGTGTGCAGCGGGGAGGCGCTCACCGCGGAGCTGGTCGACGGCTGCCACGAGGTCCTCGGCGTCGCGCCGGTCAACCTCTACGGCCCCACCGAGGCGGCCGTCGACGTGACCTGCTTCCAGACCGTCCCCGGCACGCCGGGACCGGTGCCGATCGGGCGCCCGATCTGGAACACCGCCACCTACGTGCTGGGTGCCGACGGCGAGCCGCGGCCCGTCGGCGTGCCCGGGGAGCTGTTCCTCGGCGGCGTCCAGCTCGCCGAGGGCTACGTCGGGCGTCCCGACCTGACCACCGAGCGCTTCCTCGGCGACCCGTTCCGTCCCGGCGGGCGGATGTACCGCACCGGCGACCTGGCCCGCTGGCGCCCCGACGGCACCCTGGAGTACCTCGGGCGCACCGACGACCAGGTCAAGGTGCGCGGCCAGCGCGTCGAGCTCGGCGAGGTCGAGGCCGCCCTCGACGGGGTCGACGGGGTGACGGCGGTGGCCGCGGGCACGGCGGGCGGCGGCGACGGGGGAGTGACCTCGCTCGTGCTCTGGTTCGTCCCCGCGGACGGCGTGCCCGCGGACCTGGCCGAGCAGCGGCTGCGGGCCGCCGCCCAGGACCGGCTGCCCGAGGCGATCCGCCCGGGCCTGCACCTGGCGGTGCCGGCGATGCCGCTGGGCAGCAGCGGCAAGACCGACCGGCGCCGGCTCGCCGAGCTCGCACCACCGGTGCCCGGGCGCAGCGCCGACGCGCCCCGCGACCTGGCCGAGCAGCGCCTGTGCGCGCTGTTCGCCGAGGTGCTCGGGCTCGTCACCGACGATCCGGCCGCCGACGATCTGGCCACCGTCGGTCCCGACGACGACTTCTTCGCCCTCGGCGGGGACTCGCTGCGGGTGCTGCGCCTGCTGGGCGCCGTCGAGGACGCCTTCGCGACCACCCTCGAGCTGCGCACCGTCTTCGCCGCGCCCACGCCCGCCGGGCTCGCCGCGGCGCTGGCACGCGACGCGGCGGTGCCGGGCGGCTTCGAGGAGGTGCTGAGCCTGCGAGCGGACCGAGGCACCCGCCCGCCGCTGTTCCTGCTGCCCCCGGCGGGCGGCCTGGGCTGGTGCTACACCGGGCTGCTGCGCGCGCTCCCCGTCGACCAGGGCGTCCACGTCGTCCAGGCGCCCGGCCTCGAGAGCGGGCGCCCGGAGCCGGTCGCGGACCTCGAGGCCCTGGCCCGCCGCCAGCTCGCGGCGATCCGCCGCGTCGTCGGCGACGGGCCCTTCCACCTCGCCGGCTGGTCGCTCGGCGGGATGGCGGCCCACGAGGTCGCCGCACTGGCCCGGGACGAGGGCCAACAGGTCGCCAGCGTGCTGCTGCTCGACGCCTACCCGGCCGATCAGTGGCGCCAGCTCGGCGAGCCGACGGAGGAGGAGGCGCTCGTCGGCGTGCTCCGCCTCGGCGGTGTCGAGGGGCTGCGTCCCGCCGGCGTACCCGTCGACCGGGCGCTGGTGGCCGAGCTGCTGCGCCGCGGCGGCAGCGCGCTCGCCGAGCTGCCCGCGCCGGTGCTCGACGGCTGCCTGGCCTCCGTGGTCGAGGCGGCCCGGCTGGTGCGCACGTCCCGGCACCGGGTGCTGCCCGGCGACCTGACACTGGTCGTCGCCACCGCGCCCCGCCCCGAGCAGCACCTCGACCCCGCCGGCTGGGCGGCGTACGTCGAGGGGCGGGTGCAGGTGGTGCCGGTCGACTCGACCCACGGCGACCTGGTGCGGGCCCCCGCCGTCGACGAGGTCGGGCGGGTGCTGGCCGGGCTCCTCGAGGCCGAGCCGGTCGGTGTCTGAGGGGGTCGTCCGCTTCGCCCGGGTCACCGACGTCGACGTCGCCGGCCCGGGCGGGACGGAGCTCCTGGGCCCGGCGGAGCTGGCGCGCCTGGCGCGGCTGCGCCACCCGGAGGACCGGGCCGCCTACCGCGCCGCCCACGTGCTGGTGCGCCGGTGCGCCGCGGCGCTGCTGGACGTCGACGTCGCGGACCTGGTGCTGCACCAGGAGTGCCCCGGGTGCGGCGGCACCGGCCACGGCCGACCGGTGCTCGCCGGGCTGCCCGGGGTCGGCCTCGCGCTGAGCCACTCCCGTGCCCACGTGGCCGCCGCCGCGGCGCACGGGCGCTGTGGCGTCGACGTCGAGGACCTGCCCGGCGAGCGGGTCCCCGACCGGGTGCTCGCCCCCGCCGAGCGGGACTGGCTCGACCGCGGGGCCGGCGCTGAGGATCCGGGCGCCGGCCTGCGGCTGTGGGTACGCAAGGAGGCCCTGGTCAAGGCCGGGGCCGCCGAGCTCGCCGACGCGGTCACCCTCGACCTGATGGACACCGCCGTGGATGCAGCGGACGCCGGGGGCCGGTTGCGCGAGCACGCGCACGGACTCGCGCTGGGGGAGTGGCGCACCGCGGACGCCGTCGGGGCCTGGGCGGTGCCGCCCGGCACCCGGGTCAGCCGCGGGTGACCCGCACCCCGGCCGAGCGGGCCGTGGCGGTGACGTAGCCGGTGCGCGACGCCGTCACCCGCACCCGCAGCATGTGCCCGCGGTCGGCCGCGACCACGCGGTGGGTGAGACGGGTGGCGCCCCTGATCGGCCGGCCGTCGCGCAGCCACTGCACCCGGGTGGTGGCGGCCGGGCTCCAGGACCCGCGCGTGGCCCGCAGGGTCCGCCCGACGCGGGCCACACCGCGCACCTGCGGGCGCGCGCTGCGCACCAGGGTGCCGCGGACGACCGTGACCTCGCTCGAGGTGAGCGTGGTGGGCGCGTGGCCCGCGGCCTCGCCGGTGACCGCGACGCTCAGCCGGGCCCCGACGTCGCGCGGCACCGGGCGGTACGCCGCCGCGGTGGCGCCCGCGATCGGCGTACCGCCGCGCAGCCACTGGTGGCTCAGCTGCTGCGCGACGGGGGCGAACGAGGCGCTCGCGCGCAGCTCGCCGCCCGGGCTGGGCCGGCCGGTGACGCGGGGCGCGTCCCCGGTCAGGGTCGGTGCCGGGGCGACCTCGACGCTGGTGAGCGCGAGGTTGCGGGTCAGGTCGCGCGCGTGGCCGGTGAGCTCACGGCCGCTGTAGACCCGCACCTCGAGGCGGCCCGCCGCGGCCGGCACGCTGCCGCGGGCGCCGAGGCGGCCGCCGTCGGGCAGCGACGCGGTGAGGGTGAAGGCGCCGTTCGCGTCGGCCTGCCCGGTGGCCCAGAACTTGGGGTCGGCGTGCGGTGCGTGCGGGGCCGGACGGGTCAGCACCTCGCCCCCGGACCACAGCAGCACCGCGACCTGCGAGCCGCCCGTCCCGGCACGGTCGCGGAACCCGGTGCCGCTGATCCGCAGCTCCTCGCCCTCGACGACGGCGGTGGCGTCGTGCTCGGCGCGCACCGTGAACGTCGCGCGCACGCTGGTCACCGGGTCGTTGTCGAGCAGGTGCAGCGTGTGCGGGCCGGCGGTCGTCGCGACGCCGTTCGCGGGCTGGAAGCGCGGCACCACGACCGGCTCGGCGCGGAAGGTCCCATCGTCGTGGACCTGCACCCGCGACCGGGTGCGGTACGGCGCGTCCTCGCCGTCGTCGGCGCCGATCTGGCCGTAGGAATCGGCGTCCATCTTGATCGCCAGGCGCTGCCCGGGCGCGAAGCAGGTGCCGCTGAGGTGGAGGGTCTCACCGGGGACCAGCGGGCCGGTCTCGTCCACGGAGAACGACGGGGTGCAGGCCGCGGTGGCGCTCGCAGCGCCCGCGGGGCCGAGCGCGGCCAGCGTCAGCGCGGCGGCGAGGGCGAAGGGGGTGGCGCGGCGCAGCGCGCGGGCGGGCGGGACGGTCATGGCGGGTCCTCGGAGGCTGGAGGGGTGGGACGGGGGCGGGACGGAGCGGGACGGGGCGGCCCCCGCCGCGCGGGTGCGCGGCGGGGGCCGGTCCTGCGGGGTGCTGGTGGACTACTTCGTGCGGTTCTTCCTCGCGACCTGGGCGACCTTCACGGCCTTCGAGGTGGCGGTGGCGTTCGCGTAGCCCGGACGGGAGGCGACCACGCGGACGGTGAGCTTCTTCCCCGCGTCGGCCTTCGCGACCCGGTAGGTCGCCTGGGTCGCGCCCTTGATCACCTTGCCGTTGCGCCGCCACTGCAGCTTCGTGCTCGCCGGGGCACTCCAGGTGCCGGTGGTGGCCTTCAGCTTCTTGCCGACCTTCGCCTTGCCGGTGATCCGCGGCGCGGCCGTGGCGCGGAGCTTGCCGGCCTTGACCTCGACCTCCACCGCGGTGCTGCGCGCGGTGTCGCCGGGCTTCAGCGAGCCGCTGAGCAGGCGCAGGGTCCAGGTGCCGGGGGTCGCGGCGGGCACGGAGCCCCGGGCACCCGTCGTACCGCCGTCGGGCAGCGGGATCCTCGCGGTGAAGCGGCCCTTCGCGTCGGCCTCCACGACCGCCCACACGGTGTCGTTGCTGTGCGGTCCCTCGCCGGCGGCGTGCGCGATCGCGCCGTCGTTGATCTTGACCGCGATCGTGGAGCCGGCGGTGCCGGCCTGGTCGAGCCAGCCCTGGCCCTCCAGGGTCAGCGTGCCGCCGATGGCGGCCGCGGAGGCGACGGTGGCGTCGACGGGGGTGATCTTGGCGATCGAGTCGACGCTCGTCTCGGCGGTGGTGCGCTCGCCGGTGACCGGGTCGACGGCGTAGTCGATGGTCTGCGTGGTGGCGCCGGCCTTGTCGACCATGTACGCCGAGCCGCCGGCGACGATCAGGTGGTTGGCCGACTTGGGCGTGCCGGGCAGGGAGATGGTCTCGATGACCGCCTGGGCACGGGCGTCCACGACCGCGACCTCGCCGGTGGTGAAGTCGGCGACGTAGACCAGGCCGCGGTCGGTGTCGACGTCGACGCCGAGGGCCCGGGAGCCGGTGACGATCCGGGCCTTGTGGGCGCCGGTGTCGAGGTCGAAGATGTCCAGGCTGCCCTCGGCCTGGGCGAACTGGCCCTGGTTGGCCGAGTAGACCTCGCGGGCCTCGACGTCGATCGCGATGCTCGAGGGCTGCAGCAGGCCCACGCCCTCGGTGGCCGCGAGCGGGTTGGGGATGTCGACGCGCTCGACGGCGTAGTCGTCCGGGTCGGCGGCGTAGTCCAGCACGTAGTACTGGTCGGTGCGGAAGTCGTTGGCGTAGACGGTGCCGGTGGCCTCGTCGATGTCCAGGCCCATCGGCACGGCGTACGCCGACTCGTTGTCGCCGGTGGTCGGGTAGCTCGCGCGGGCGGGGATCGCGATGTCGCGCAGCCGCTCGAAGCTCACCGTGTCGTAGACGGTGATCGAGGAGTCCGTGGCGCCGCCGCGGTTGGCCGCGGTGACGTAGGCGCGGTGGTTGACCTCGTCGATGATCACCTCGCGGGGGTGGGAGATCTCGACCTGGGCGCGCTGGGCGGGGTCGGCCTTGGCGGCGTCGAAGTCGTAGGAGGTCCACACCAGGTCGAGGGACTCGCGGTCGTAGACGGTGACCTGGTTGTCGCGGGTGTTGGTGACCCAGACGTTGTCGTGCGCGTCGTCGACGTAGACGCCGTGGGTGGACAGCTGCTTGTAGGTGGGGGTCGCCTCGGTGCCGTGCTCGAGCACCGGCAGCTCGGCGCGGTCCTTGATCGCCAGCGTGTCGGGGTCGACCTTGGCCAGCGTCGCGTTGAGGACCGGCGGGCGACCCTGGGCCGAGGTCACGAACAGCTCGCCGGTGTCGTCGGAGGCGGCGACCTGGTACTGGCCGGCGAGCAGCGGACGCTGCGTGGTCGCGAACGAGAACGAGCGCGGCGCGGGGGCGCTGGCGTCGGTGGCGGCGTCGGTGGCGCCGGCGGGGGCCGTCGCCCCCAGGACGAGGCCGCTACCGACCAGGCCGAGCACGGCGGTGCCGGCGAGGGTGTGGCGCAGTCGGCGCACGCGCCGGGCGGGGAGAGCAGTCATGCGGGGTTCCTTCGATCAGGGGGAGCCGCGGATCGACTCCGAGTTAGGCAAGGCGACCCTAACTTAGATCGGATGAATGGTGCGGCAGGGGTCTCGGTGCCGAACAATGGGCCGTGCCAGAACGGCGAGCAGGACGCGAGCGGTGTCGACAGACGCCGGACCAGGGGGGTCAGTGATGCGCGGAATCGGAACCGACCGGGCGCGAGACACGGTGCGAGCGCTGCAGGACCGCATCGTCTCGGGCCGGTGGCCGGTGAACAGCAAGATCCCGAACGAGGCGGAGCTCGCTGAGGAGCTGGGGGTCGGGCGCTCGACGATCCGCGAGGCCGTGCGTGCGCTCGCGCACCTCGGGATGCTCGAGCCGGCCCCCGGGCGAGGCACGTTCGTGCGCTCGCGCAACCCCGTGCACCAGGTGCTCTCCGACTTCGCCTCCGAGCACTCCTGGGCCGACATCCTCCAGGTGCGACGCGCCCTGGAGACCCTCGCCGCGGAGCTCGTCGCCCGCGACGGCAGCGCGGAGGACCTCGAGCGGCTGCGGGCGGTGCACGAGGCGGACCTGGCCGGTGCGGGCGCCGAGGTCACCGAGCGCGGGCGCACGCCGGGGGAGTTCCACTCGCTGCTGGTCGAGGCGAGCGGCAACCGGCTGCTCGCGGAGCTCTACTCCGGGCTGGTCGCCGCGCTGCGCGAAGGCCGCCGCCGCGGTGACGTCGTGAGCGGCCAGGGGGCCGAGGGGCGCCACGACGACCACGCGGCGCTCTTGGCCACGATCGCGGCGCGCAACCCGGAGGCGGCCGCGGCGCTCGCCGCCCGGCATGCCGCCACCGACCTGGTGCTTGCTCGGGAGTAGCGAGACCCCGACGTCACAAACATCTGATGAGGGTTAGGGTTGCCTCACCTATCTTCGTCAGGAGTTCTCGATGTCCCCCTCCTCTCGCCTCTCGGGCCTCGCGCGCCGCGTGCTGGCCCCGGTCCTGGTCGTGCTGCTCGTCTGGGCGCTGGCTGCCTGCGGTGGCGCCGACGCGACCTCGACGCCGGCGGGGGAGACCCGCACGGTCACCGACGCCGAGGGCACCTCGATGGAGGTCCCGGCGGACCCGTCGCGGGTGGTCGCGCTCTCGGAGCCGACGCTGGACGGCCTGCTGGCCCTCGGGGTGGAGCCGGTCGGCACGGTCGCGGGCCGCGGCCAGTCGACGGTGCCGGGCTACCTGGCCGACCTGGCGGACGACGTCGCGCTGCTCGGCGGCGTGGCCCAGCCGTCGTACGAGGCGATCGGGAAGGCCGACCCGGACCTGATCCTCGTCGACGGCACCAGCATCAACAACAACGCCGAGGCGATCGAGATCCTGCGCCGCATCGCCCCGACCTACGTCACCGGCTTCGCGGGCGGTGACTGGCGCGCCAACTTCGGCCACGTCGCCGCCGCCGTCGGGCGGGAGGCCGAGGCCGAGGAGGTGCTGGCCGAGTACGACGCGGAGGTCGAGGCCGCCCGCGAGCGCCTCGCCGGGTACGCCGACGACACGTTCTCGGTGGTGCGCTGGCAGGGCGGCTCGGCCGCGCTCATCCTCCAGGAGCTGCCCGCCGGCATGGCGCTGAGCGACCTCGGGCTGTCGCGGCCGGCCGGCCAGGACCGGCGCGGCCGCGGCCACAGCGAGCCGGTCTCGCTGGAGAACCTCGCCGACATCGACGCCGACTACCTCTTCTTCGGCACTCTCGGCGGGTCCTCGGTGGGCAACGCCGACGCCGGCGGCCGCACCGACACCGAGGGCGCCCGGCAGGCGCTCGCCGAGGCGGAGAAGGTGCCCGGCTTCCGCCAGCTCGACGCCTATCAGCAGGGCCACGTGATCCTCGTCGACGGCTCGCTGTGGACCTCCACCGGCGGCCCGCTGCTCATGCGTCGCCTGGTCGCCTCGGTGCTGGAGAGCCTCGGATGACGCCCCGGATCAGCACGGCGTCACGGACCCGGCGCCTCGCCGTGTGGACCGCGACCGTGGCGCTGGTCGCGGTCAGCGGCCTCGCCGGCGCGGGCCTCGCGGCTGCCGCGGGACCCGACGGGCAGACCGGGACCGAGACCGCCACCGTCACGACCACCGACCCGAGCGGTCGCAGCGTCACGCTGACCCACCCCAGGAGCCTCGAGCCCGGGGCCGACCTGGTGATCTCCGGGACCGGGTGGCAGCTGGGCGACGCCAGCGCCGGCTCGCTGGTCAACGTGCTGCTCGACGCCCGCTTCTCCGGCGATCCCACGACCGTCCACACCCGGCGTACCGTCCTCAACCCGGTCACCGGCAAGGCCACCGGCGACACCCGCAGCCAGGCCCTGGTGCGCGCCGGGGCGGACGGCAGCTGGACCGCGCGGATCCCCTACCCGACCGCGGCCAACGCCCGGCTCGCGGGCGGCGGCTGGGCCGACTGGGCGCCCGGCTCCGAGCACGAGGTGCGGGTGCTGACCGGCTCGCTGCTCGCCGGCGACGTCACCCGCAGCGTGGCGGGCACCTTCACGATCGGCACCGTCGCGGGCGGGGACGGCTCCGACGACACCGACGACACTGACACCGACGACGACACGGGCGGGGGCACCGACGGCGGTACTGACGTCGGGACCGGACCCGACGACACGACGACCTGCCGACCGACCTCCGCGCGGCCCACGGTCCGCATCGAGACGCCGGTCGTGTCCCTCGGCGGTGAGCTGGAGGTCAGCGGCGCGGGCTGGTGCCACCCCGAGGGCGGCGGGTCGCGGATCGGGGTGAAGATCGACGAGGGCGCCCTCGCCCGCACCGACGACACCGTGCACGCCAACCGCACCATCTGGGCGATCGTGCAGGCCGACGCCCGCACCGGCACCTTCCGGACCCGGCTGCGCCTGCCCGACGGCACCGCCGCCACCTCGACCCCGGCGCTGACGACGGGCGCGCACACGCTGCGGCTGCTCTCGGGCACCCTGCGCAGCGGCGACACCCTGCGCAGCGTGCTCAGCGAGCCCTTCAGCATCGGGCGCTACCGCCCCGCCGGGACGCCCGCGCCGCTGGAGGCGGGCGCCGAGCTGCGCCCGGCCACCCGCGGGGCCGTCGCTGTCCGCGTCCGCGACGGCGAGCTGCGCCTGCGGGTGCCCCGTGCCCGGGCGCGCGAGTGGGTCTTCGTCACGGCGTACGCCGCCGACGGCTCGCCGCGCTACCCCTGGGCGCGGTGGTTCCGCCTCGACGACGCGCGGCGGGTGGCGCTCCCGGGCGCCGGCCGGCTGCCGGCCGGGCGGCTGAGGCTCAGCGTGCAGAGCGGCGACCAGGACCGGCTCGGCCGGCTGCTCGGCTGGGCCCCGCTCACCGGGCCGTCGGACCCGCCGACCTCGGCGCCGGGTCCCGGCGCGGTGTCCGGCCCGGTGTCCGGCGCGGCAGCGCCCACGGGCACCGGCGGGAATCCCGGCGTCGACCCGCTCTCCCCGGTCCCGGCCGGGCCGCGGGCGACCCCGGCCGCACCGGCGCGCGATGCCGCCGGCCTGCGCGAGCTGCCCCGTGGCGGCGTGCGCGCCGAGGTCGACCGCTCGGCGCTGCGGGTGCTGGTCCCCGGCGCCCGGCCCGGCGAGGCCGTCCACGTGCGCGTCTACCCGGTCGGTGCTGATCCGGTGCGGGTGCTGAGCGGCGGCTGGGTGGTCCTCGACGCGGACTCCGCGCTGCGGGTGCGGGTGCGCGGGCTGGCCGGGACCGAGGTCCTGGTGGCGGTGCAGGCCGCCGACGGCAGCCTGCTCGGCTGGGCACCGGCCACTCCTGACGGCGCGGGCGGCGCGGCGTACGTCGAGCAGACGATCCCGGCCGCGATCCTCGACGAGGACGCCGCGAGCCCGATCGCGGCCGAGGTCACCGACGAGGACCGCTCCTGGTTCACCGCCGTGGACGCCGGCCTGCTCGCGCTCGGCGCGCTCGCGCTGGCCGGCGCGGTCCTCCGCACGCGCCGGCGGACGGTGGCGGCATGAGGCGCCTGCTGGCGGCGGGGCTGCTGGCCGCCCTCCTCGGCGGCGCGGGCGCCGTGACCCCGAGCGGGGTCGCCGTCGCGATCCCGGGCGGTGGCGCGGGCGCCGACACCCCCGGCACGTCCGCCTCGGTCTCCCCGCGCCAGGTCGGCGCCGGTGGCGTGCTGTCGTTCCGGGTGAGCGGCTTCCCGGGCGGGGAGACCCTCTACGTCAAGATCGACGACGGCCAGAGCTGCAGCGCCGCGTCGGTGCACGGCGCCTGCGTGGTCCATCAGCAGGCGATCCCGGCCTCCGGCAGCGTCTCGGGCTCCTTCACCGTGCCGCGTGACCTCGCCCCCGGCGAGCACTGGCTGCGCTTCCTCGCCAGCGAGGAGGTCACCGACGCCACGGGCGGGTACGCCGGCACGAAGGGCTACACCAGCCGCGGCGCCTCGGACTTCACCGTCGTCGCGACCACCTCCGGCGCGCCGACCTCCGCGCCCGGCGGGACCGGTACGCCGGCAGACGTCGCCGGCGACGCGGTTGTCCCGCACGCCCCCGCGTCGAGTGCCGGCACCGACGGCACCACGCAGGGGGACGCGCCCGTCGCCGCCGGCGACACGCTGGTCATCCGGCTGCCGCGCGGCGCCACCGGCCCGGGCAGCGGTGCTGCGCGGCCCGGGGCTGCGGGTCCCGCCGACGTGGCTCCCGACGACGTGGCGCCCGCGGCCGACCCGGCCCCGGCGGCGGCCCCCACGGCGGACGACGACCCGCTCCTGCCCGTCACCGGGCTGCTCGGCCTCGCGGTGCTGCTCGGCGCGGCCGGCGTACTGCTGCTGCGCGGGCGCCGGAGGTCCGGTGCCTGACACGCGCGCGCCGCGGCGTTCCCGGCGCGCCTCGGCGGTGCTGCTCGGCGCGGTGGTGCTGGTGGCCGCGGTCGCGGTGAGCCTGTCGGTGGGGTCCAACCGGATCGACCTGGCCACCGTGTGGCGGCTGCTGCTCGCGCCGGACGGCTCGACGGAGTCGCTGGTGCTGCACGACCTGCGGGTGCCGCGCACCGTGCTGGCCGCGGTGGTCGGCGCGGTGCTCGCGCTGGCCGGCGCGGTCATGCAGTCGCTGACCCGCAACCCGCTGGCCGACCCCGGGATCCTCGGCATCAACGCCGGCGCCACCCTGGTGGTGGTGCTCGGCGTGGCGCTGCTCGGGACCAGCGGCGTCCACGTCTACCTCTGGTACGCCTGCGCCGGAGCGGGCGTCGCGGCGGTGCTGGTCTTCGTGCTCGGCGGCACCGGGGCCGCCGCCCGGACCCCGGTGCGCCTGGCCCTGGCCGGCGTCGCGGTCTCCGCCGCGCTGACCGCGATCACCCAGACGGTGATCCTGGCCGACCAGGAGGCGTTCAACGAGTTCCGCTTCTGGGTCGCCGGGTCCCTGGAGGGTCGCACCTGGGAGGTGCTGGGCGCCGTCGCGCCGCTGCTCCTCGCCGGCGCCGCCCTGGCGGTGCTGGTCGCGCCGTCGCTCGACGTGCTGGCCCTGGGCGAGGAGTCCGGCCGGGCCCTCGGCGTCGCCGTGGTCCGCACCCGGGTGCTGTCCCTGGTCGCGGTCACGCTGTTGTGCGGAGCGGCCACCGCCGCGGTCGGCCCGGTCGGGTTCGTCGGGCTCGCCGTACCGCTCGTGGCGCGCCGGGTGGTCGGGCACGACCAGCGCTGGGTCACCGCGCTGTGCCTGGTCCTCGGCCCCGCCTGGGTGCTGCTGGCCGACAGCGCCGCCCGCGTGGTGCTGGCGCCCTCCGAGGTGCCGGTGGGCGCGGTCGCCGCCCTGATCGGCGCGCCGGTGTTCATCGCGGTGTGCTGTCGGCGAACGGTGCCGACGCTGTGAGCGCGCTGCTGCTGCGCCGCGGGTCGGTGTCCGTGCGGCTGCGCCGCCGCACCCTGGTGACGACCGTCCTGAGCGCGCTCGCGCTTCTGGTGCTCGCGGTCCTCGGCCTCGGCCTGGGGGAGTACGCCGTGGCGCCGGGCCAGGTGCTGGCCGCCCTGGTCGGTCGCGGGGAGGACCCGCTGGCGGCGTACTTCGTCACCGAGGTGCGCGCTCCGCGGGTGCTGACCGCGCTCGTCGTGGGTGCGGCGCTGGGCGTGGCGGGGGCGATCTTCCAGAACGTCACCGGCAACCCGCTGGGCAGCCCCGACATCATCGGCTTCACCACCGGCGCTGCCACCGGGGCGCTGGTGCAGATCATCGTGGTCGGCGCCGACACCCGCGGGGTCGCGCTCGGCGCGCTCCTCGGCGGGCTGGCCACCGCCGGGCTGGTGCACCTGCTCACCCGCCGCCACGGGCTCAACGGCCAGCGCCTGGTGCTCGTCGGCCTCGGCGTGGGCGCCACCCTGGCCGCGCTCAACACGCTGCTGGTCGTGCGGGCCTCGCTGGTCGCCGCCCAGACCGCCGCGCAGTGGCTGGCCGGCTCGCTCAACGCGGTGCTGTGGCCGCGGGCCACGCTCACCCTGGTCGCGGTCGCGGTGCTGCTCGCGCTCACCGTGCCGCTGGCCCGCCCGCTGTCGATGCTGGTGCTCGGCGACGACGTCTGCCGGGCCGCCGGGATTCCGGTGCAACGGGTGCGCGGCGCCGCCGTGCTGGTCGCGGTCTGCCTGGTCTCGGTCGCCACCGCGGCCACCGGCCCGATCGCCTTCGTGGCGCTCGCCGCGCCCCAGATCGCCCGCCGGCTGGCCGGCAGCGCCGTCCCCGGGCTCCTCGGACCCGCGCTGACCGGCGCGGTGATGGTGCTCGGCAGCGACCTCGCCGCCCAGCGGCTGCTGGCGCCCACCGAGCTCGCGGTCGGCGTCGTGACCGGCGCCGTCGGCGGGCTGTACCTGATCGTCCTGCTCACCACGGAATGGCGGAAGGGCCACCGATGACACGACTGCTCACCCGCGACCTCACCACGGGGTACGCGGGGCGGGAGATCCTGCACGGGGTCGACCTGGAGATCCCCGACGGGCTGATGACGGTGATCGTCGGTCCCAACGCGTGCGGCAAGTCCACGCTGCTGCGCAGCCTGGCCCGGATGCTCGCGCCCACCGGCGGGGAGGTGCTGCTCGACGGCACCGCGATCGACCGGCTGCCGCCCAAGGAGGTCGCCCGGCGCCTGGGCCTGCTGCCGCAGTCGGCGACCGCGCCCAGCGGCATGAGCGTCGCAGACCTGGTGGCCCGCGGCCGCTACCCGCACCAGGGGCTGTGGCGGCAGTGGTCGAGCGAGGACGAGCGGGCGGTCGAGGACGCGATGCGCGCCGCCGACGTGAGCGACCTGCGTGACCGCGCGGTCGACGAGCTCTCGGGCGGCCAGCGCCAGCGGGTCTGGCTCGCGCTGGCTCTCGCCCAGGAGACGCCCCTGCTGCTGCTCGACGAGCCCACGACGTACCTCGACATCGCCCACCAGGTCGAGGTGCTCGAGCTCGCGCGGCGGCTTCGCCGCGAGGGCCGCACCGTGGTCGCGGTGCTGCACGAGCTGCACCTCGCCTTCCGCTACGCCGAGCACCTGGTGGTGATGCGCGACGGCGCGGTGGTGGCCACCGGCGACCCGCGCGAGGTGGTCACCGCCGCGCTGGTCGAGGAGGTCTACGACCTGCCCTGCCGGATCATCACCGACCCGGTCAGCGGCACCCCGATCGTGATCCCGCTCGCGGGAGCGGCGCGATGAGGCGCCAGCCGCCCAAGGTGCCGCGTCCGGAGCCGGTGGCCCGCGCGGAGAGCCCGACCCTGGCCGCGCTCGCCGCCGACGCCGACCCCACCGCGGTGCGCGCCTTCTGGGCCGGGCCGGCCGCGCGCCTGCCGCTGGTCGAGGACGTGCCGGGCGGCAGCGGGGAGGAGGTGCTGGTGAGCTTCTGCTGGCGCGACGCGGACGCCGAGCAGGTGCTCCTGTTCGCCAACCGGCTCACCGACGAGACCCGCCTCGCGGACTCGCTGCTGGCCCGGATCCCCGGCACTGACGTGTGGCACGTGACCTACCGGCTGCGCGCCGACTGGCGCGCGTCGTACTGCTTCCTGCCGCAGCTGCCCGGGCAACGACCGGCCTGGCTCGGCGAGGACGACCAGGTCGCGATCCGCGCCGCGCTCGACCGCGGCCTCGCCGACCCGCGCAACCCCGATGTGTGCCGCAACCGGCTGGGCGCCGCGCAGTCGGTGGCCTCGTTGCCGGCGGCCCCGCCCCAGCCCTGGCTGGTACGCCGCGGCGACGTGGCGCCCGGCCCGCTCGAGGAGACCCGGCTCCCGGACGGCCGCCGGGCCTGGCTGCACGACCCGGCGAGCACCGACGCCGACGAGGCGCTGCCCGCGCTGGTGGTGCTCGACGGCGAGGTGTGGACCGGCAGCCAGGACCTGCCCGCGAGCCTGGACAACCTGCACGCCGAGGGCTGGGTGCACGGCTGGCGCACTGTGTTCGTGGAGTCCGGCGGGCGCGAGCAGCGCTGGGCGGAGCTGGCCGCGGACGGCAATGGCGTCGAGCTCGTCGTCGAGACAGTGCTGCCCTGGCTGCGGTCGCGGCGCGCGGTGCTGCCCGGCCCGCGGCACGTCACGGTGGCCGGGCAGAGCCTGGGCGGCCTGACCGCGCTGCGCGCGGGCCTGCTGGCCCCCGAGGCGGTCGGCAACGTGGTGAGCCACTCAGCGTCGCTGTGGCAGGACGACCTGCTCGATGCCGTCGCGCGGCACCGGCCGGTGGCGGACCCGCTGCGCGTCCACCTCGCCCACGGGGCGCAGGAGTGGGTGCTCGGCCCGCACCACCGCACCCTCGCCGAGGCGATGGCGGCGCGGGGGATCACCCTGGACGTCGCTGTCCACAACGGCGGCCACGACTACGCCTGGTGGCGCGGCGGGATCGCCGACGGGCTGCTCGCGGTGCGGGGGATCGGCACCGCACACCGCCGGCCGGCGTGAGGTCTCGACTCGAGCAGCGGGAGCTCTCCACTCGACGGGGAAAAGTCTCGACTCGACCGGCAGAAAGTCTCGACTCAACCCGCGACGTAGGCGGCGAGGTGCTCCCCGGTGAGGGTGGTGGGGTCGGCGACGAGGGCGGCGGGGGTGCCCTCGAAGACGATCCGGCCGCCGTCGTGACCGGCGCCGGGGCCGAGGTCGATGAGCCAGTCGGCGTGCGCCATCACCGCTTGGTGGTGCTCGATGACGATCACCGAGCGGCCGGAGTCGACGAGGCGGTCGAGCAGCCCGAGCAGCTGCTCCACGTCGGCGAGGTGGAGGCCGGTCGTCGGCTCGTCGAGCACGTAGACCTCGCCCTCCTCGCCCATCCGGATCGCCAGCTTGAGGCGCTGCCGCTCACCGCCGGAGAGCGTGGTGAGCGGCTGGCCCAGGGTGAGGTAGCCGAGCCCGACCCCGGCGAGGCGCTCGAGGATGCGGTGCGCGGCGGGGATCCGGGCCTCGCCCGCGGCGAAGAACTCCTCCGCCTCGGTGACCGACATCGCCAGCACCTCGCTGATGTCGCGCCCGGCCAGCCGGTGCTCGAGCACCTCGGCGGAGAAGCGCCGGCCCTCGCACTCCTCGCAGGTGGTCGCGACCCCGGCCATCGTGGCCAGGTCGGTGTAGATCACCCCCGCGCCGTTGCAGGTGGGGCAGGCGCCGGCGGAGTTGGCGCTGAACAGCGCGGGCTTGACGCCGTTGGCCTTGGCGAAGGCCTTGCGGACCGGCTCGAGCAGGCCGGTGTAGGTGGCGGGGTTGCTGCGTCGCGAGCCCTTGATCGCGCCCTGGTCGATCACCACGACGCCGTCGCGTCCGGCGATCGAGCCGTGCACCAGCGAGCTCTTGCCCGACCCCGCCACCCCGGTCACGGCGACCAGCACGCCGAGCGGGATGTCCACGTCGACGTCGCGCAGGTTGTGGGTGTCGGCGCCGCGGACCCGCAGCGTGCCGGTCGGCGTGCGGACCTCGGCCTTGAGCGAGGCCCGGTCGTCGAGGTGGCGCCCGGTGAGCGTGCCGCTGGAGCGCAGCCCGGCCACCGAGCCCTCGAAGACGACCTCGCCGCCCGCCGTGCCGGCCAGCGGGCCGAGGTCGACCACGTGGTCGGCGATCGCGATGGTCTCCGGCTTGTGCTCGACGACGAGCACGGTGTTGCCCTTGTCGCGCAGCTGCAGGAGCAGCTCGTTCATGCGCTGGATGTCGTGGGGGTGCAGCCCGATCGTCGGCTCGTCGAAGACGTAGGTGACGTCGGTGAGCGAGGAGCCGAGGTGGCGCACCATCTTGGTGCGCTGCGCCTCGCCGCCGGACAGGGTGCCGGAGGGCCGGTCCAGGGAGAGGTAGCCCAGCCCGATGCCGGTGAAGGACTCCAGGGTCGCCGACAGCGAGCCCAGCAACGGCGCGACCGACGGGGCGTCGAGCCCGGCCACCCACGCGGCGAGGTCGCTGATCTGCATCGCGCAGGCGTCGGCGATGCTCGTGCCGTCGATCGTGGAGGAGCGGGCGGCGTCGTTGAGCCGGGTCCCGTCGCAGTCGGGACAGGCGGTGAAGGTGACCGCGCGCTCCACGAAGGCCCGCACGTGGGGCTGCATGGCATCGACGTCCTTGGTCAGGAACGACCTGCGGATCTGCGGGATCAGCCCGGCGTAGGTGAGGTTGATGCCGTCGACCTTGATCTTGGTCGGCTCCTTGTGGAGCAGGTCGTCGAGCTCGCGGGCGGTGAAGTCGCGCACCGGCTTGTCGGGGTCGAAGTAGCCGCAGCCGCGGAAGATCCGGCCCTGCCACCCCGACATGCTGTAGCCGGGCACGGTGACCGCGCCCTCGTTGAGCGACAGCGTCTCGTCGTAGAGCGCGGTCAGGTCGAAATCGGTGACCGCGCCGCGGCCCTCGCAGCGCGCGCACATGCCGCCGAGGCGGTGGAAGCTCGCCTTCTCGGTCGTGGTGCGCCCGCCGCGCTCGACGGTGAGCGCACCGCTGCCGCGCGAGGAGGGGACGTTGAAGGAGAAGGCGGTGGGCGGGCCCAGGTGGGGGTGGCCGAGCCGGCTGAACAGGATGCGCAGCATCGCGTGGGCATCGGTCACCGTGCCGACGGTGGAGCGCGGGTTGGAGCCCATCGCCTCCTGGTCGACGATGATCGCCGTGGTCAGCCCCTCCAGCACGTCGACGTCGGGGCGCGCCAGCGTCGGCATGAACCCCTGCACGAACGCGCTGTAGGTCTCGTTGATCAGCCGCTGGGACTCCGCGGCGATGGTGCCGAAGACCAGCGAGCTCTTGCCCGACCCGGAGACCCCGGTGAAGACGGTCAGGCGCCGCTTGGGGATCTCCACGGCGACGTCGCGCAGGTTGTTGACCCGTGCGCCGTGCACGCGGATCAGGTCGTGGCGGTCCGCCGCCCGGGTCGCGCCCATCGGCTCTCCCTCGCTCGGAGTGAGTGCAGAGTCAACCAGCCGGCGCCGACAGCGGCGAGGCGCTCTGGACCGCGGCTCAGTCCCGCGACGTGGTCGCGGCGTCGGCCAGCACGTGGTGGCGCCCGATCGGCAGCATCAGGGGACGCCCCGAGACCGGGTCGGTCACCACGCTGCTCTCCAGCCCGAACACCGCACGGACGGTGTCCTCGGTGAGCACCTCTTGCGGCGTCCCGCACGCGTGCAGCCGGCCGCCGGCCAGCGCGACCAGCTGGTCGGCGTACCGCGCGGCGAGGTTGAGGTCGTGCAGCACCATCACGATCGTGGTGCCGCGCTCGCGGTTGAGGTCGGTGAGCAGGTCCAGGACCTCGATCTGGTGGCTGACGTCGAGGTACGTCGTGGGCTCGTCGAGCAGCAGCACGTCGGTCTCCTGGGCCAGCGCCATCGCGATCCAGACCCGCTGGCGCTGGCCGCCGGAGAGCTCGTCGACCGGCCGCTCGGCCAGCTCGACGGTCTGGGTCGCCTCCAGTGCTGCGGCGACCGCGGCGTCGTCCTCACGGGTCCAGCGGGTCAAGAACCCGTGGTGCGGGTTGCGACCGCGCCCGACCAGGTCGCTGACGGTGATCCCCTCGGGGGCGGTCGGCGCCTGGGGGAGCAGCCCGAGGGTGCGGGCCAGCTCCTTGGCCGGCATCCGGTGCACCTGCTTGCCGTCGAGCAGCACCCGCCCCGCGCGCGGGGCGAGCAGCCGCGACATCGAGCGCAGCAGGGTGGACTTGCCGCACGCGTTGGCGCCCACGATCGCGGTCACCCGGCCGGTCGCGACCGTGAGGTCGAGCGACTCGATCACGGTGCGCTCGCGGTAGCCGAGGGCCAGCTCTTCGACGGTGAGGGTGTGGCGGTCGGTCACAGCGAGCCTCCGGCGCGGTGGGTGCGGACGATGAGGTAGACGAGGTACGGCGCCCCGAGCACGCCGGTCACGACCCCGACGGGGTAGCGGTGCTCGAAGAGGTACTGGCCGCAGAAGTCGGCGAGCAGCACCAGGAGCGCGCCGACCAGCGCCGACGGCACGAGCAGCGAGGCGCCCGGGCCGACGAGGCGCGCGGCGATCGGGCCGGCGAGGAAGGCCACGAACGCGATCGGCCCGGTGGCGGCGGTGGCGAAGGCGACCAGCCCGACGGCGGTGAGGATCACCACGATGCGGGTGGCCTCGACCCGGACACCGAGCGCCGAGGCGGCGTCGTCGCCGAGGCGCAGCATGTCCAGGTCGCCGGCGCGCGAGAGCAGCACCGGGCCGAGCACGACCAGCGCGAGCAGGGTCGGCACGACGTCGCCCCACGAGGCGCCGTTGAGGCTGCCGGTGAGCCAGCGGGTGGCCTCCTGCAGGTCCCACTCCGCGGCCTGGCTGAGCACGTAGGAGGTGACGCTCTCCAGCATCGCGGCGATGCCGATGCCGATGAGGATGAGCCGGGTGCCGACCACGCCGTCACGGAAGGAGAGCAGGTAGATCAGCAGCGCGACACCGAGCCCGACCGCGATCGCGAACGCCGAGACCGCGGCGCCGCTCAGCGACAGCATCACGATCGCGACCGCCGCCGCCGCGCTCGCGCCGGCGCTGATGCCGATGATGTCGGGGCTGGCCAGCGGGTTGCGCAGCATGGTCTGGAAGGCCACGCCCGCGAGGCCGAAGCACAGCCCGCTCAGCAGGGCCAGGACCGTGCGCGGCAGCCGGAGGCGCCCCACGGTGAACGAGGCGCCCGGCACGTCCTGCCCGGCGATCACGGCGAGCACGTCGCCGGGGCCGTAGAAGGTGCGCCCGACCATCAGGTTGACCGCGATCATCACGAGGACCAGCACCGCGAGCACGAGCGTCACCGTGCGACGCCGCGCCGCGCGGTGGCGGCGGGCGTGGGTCACGCGCCCGAGGGTCGTGGCGCTCACCGGGCTGCTCACCGGGCCGCTCACAGGGCACGCACCTTCTGGCGGCGTACGACGTGGATGAAGACCGGCGCCCCGACGAGCGCGGTGATGATGCCGACGTCGACCTCGCTGGGGCGCGCGACGATGCGACCGACCACGTCGGCGGCGGTCAGCAGCGCGGCGCCCACCACGGCGGAGAACGGCAGCAGCCAGCGGTGGTCGACCCCGACGAGCAGTCGGCACAGGTGCGGCACGACCAGCCCGACGAAGCCGATCGGGCCGGCCACGGCGGTGGCGGCGCCGCACAGCAGCACCGCACCGAACGCGGCGGCGCCGCGGGTCAGCGCGACCCGCTCGCCCAGCCCGGCGGCGACGTCGTCGCCCAGGGCGAGGGAGTTGAGGCCGCGGGAGGTCGCCACGCAGACCAGCAGGCCGACGAGCAGGAACGGCGCGACCAGGCGGATCGTGTCGTACGACGCGCCGCCGACGCCGCCGATCTGCCAGGACCGCACGCCACCGGCGATGTCGTTGCGGGGCAGCACCACCGCGGTGATGACCGAGGCGAAGGCGGCGGAGGTGGCGGTGCCGGCCAGCGCGAGCTTGAGCGGCGTCGCCCCGCCGCGACCCAGCGACCCGACGGCGTAGACGAACACCGCGGAGGCGGCCGCGCCGACGATGCCGACCCAGATGTAGGTCGAGGGCGCAGTCAGCCCGAACCAGGCGATGCCGGTGATCACCGCCAGCGAGGCGCCCATGTTGACGCCGAGGATGCCCGGGTCGGCCAGGGGGTTGCGGGTGACGCCCTGCATCACCGCGCCGGCAACTGCCAGCGCGGCGCCGACCAGCACGGCCAGCAGCGTGCGGGGGATGCGCTTGGCGACCGCCGCCTCGCCCATGGTCTCGGTGGACCCGCCCAGCCCGGCGAGGATCTCCTCCAGGGTGACCTCGCGGGAGCCGACGGCCACCGACCAGACCGTCAGCAGCGCGAGCAGCACGACGGCCAGGGC
The DNA here is from genome assembly GCF_009557055.1 of Nocardioides sp. dk884. Classification (NCBI taxonomy): domain Bacteria; kingdom Bacillati; phylum Actinomycetota; class Actinomycetes; order Propionibacteriales; family Nocardioidaceae; genus Nocardioides; species Nocardioides sp. dk884. The sequence continues at coordinate 1,948,305 of NZ_CP045649.1, forward strand.
GAGCCAGGCGGCGCGCACCCGCCGCGGACGTCGGACGACGCCCGCGGCGGGTGCGGGTGCGACGGCGGCCGTCGCGGTGCTCTGCTGGGAGCCGGTTGCTGGACCTGTCACTGGGTGTCGGCGCTGGCCTCGGCGAGCATGGTGACGTAGTCGTCGAGCACGTAGGAGATCGACAGCGGCGTCGGGTTCGCGGCGGTGCCGAGCGGGTTGTTCGGCAGCAGCACGATCGCGCCGTTCGCCACGGCCGGCATCTTCGACAGCAGCGGGTCGCCCTCGAGCGCCTCGACGAGGGTCTCGTCGCCGTAGGTCACGATCAGCTCGACGTCGTCGAGGCCGTCGATCTGCTCGGCGCTGCGGGTCAGGCTGAACTGGTCGGTCTTCGCCGAGGCGGTGGCGATGCTCTCCGGCGTGGCCAGTCCGAGGTCCTCGAAGAAGCGCGCGCGGGTGTCGTGGGTCGTGTAGAAGCTGACCTCGCTGAGGTCGGTGGTGTCGACGTGGGTCAGGAACATCGCGCCCTTGCCCTCGAGGCCGGGGTGGTCGGCCACGGTGTCGGCGATCTCGCCCTCGAGGTCCTCGACGAGCTCCTCGCCCTCCTCGGCCATGCCCATCGCCTGGCTGCTGAGCGTGATCATCTCGCGCCAGTCGGTCGACCAGGGGGCCTCGGGGTAGGCGACGACCGGGGCGATCTCGCTGAGGGTGTCGTAGTCCTCCTGGGTCAGCCCGGAGTACGCCGCGAGGATCACGTCGGGCGCGGTGTCCGCGACGGCCTCGAAGTCGATGCCGTCGGTCTCGTCGAAGAGCACGGGGGTCTCCGCGTCGAGCTCCTCGAGCTTGTCGCTGACCCAGGGCAGCACGCCGTCGCCGTCGTCGTCGCCGAAGTTGGCCGCCGCCATGCCGACCGGCACCACACCGAGCGCGAGCGGGACCTCGTGGTTGGCCCAGTTCACGGTGGCGACCCGCTCGGGCTTCTCCTCGATCGTCGTGGTGCCGAGCGCGTGCTCGATCGTGATCGGGTACGCCGCGCCGCCGTCCGCAGCGCCGCCGTCGGTCGCGGTGTCGTCGCTGTCCGCGGAGGACGAGCAGCCGGTGAGCAGCAGGGCGGCGGCGCCGACAGAGCCGGCGAGGATTCGCAGAGAACGCACGGGAGTTCCTTCGAGATCGGGGAAAGAGAGCGGAGGAGCGGGAGGAGCCGGGAGGAGCGCCGGCACACGGCACATCCACGCTCGCCGACCCGAACGGCATGCGGGCGGTGCGGCCACCAGCTGTTGGTGAGGCTAACCTAAGTGCTCTACGTCTCCGGAAAGAGGTGCCATGTACGGCGCAGTCGTGTCCACCGAGCGGGTCACGCCCTCGATCGTGCGGGTGGTGCTCGGAGGGGAGGGCCTCGCCGACTTCGCGATGCCCGCCGCCACCGACGCCTACGTCAACCTCGCGATCGCCCCGCCCGGCGCGCCGTACGACGCGGTCTTCGACCCCCGGCAGGTGCGCGAGGAGCAGCCGCGCGAGTGGTGGCCCGCGCGCCGGCGCTACACCGTGCGCGCCTGGGACCCGGCGAGCCGGCTGCTCACGATCGACTTCGTGGTGCACGGCGACGAGGGCGTCGCCGGCCCCTGGGCGGCCCGCGCCGTGCCCGGCGACGTGCTGGTCTTCGAGGGCCCCGGCAGCGGCTACACCCCCGACCCGGACGCCGACTGGTACCTCTTCGTGGGCGACGAGTCCGCGCTGCCCGCGATCGCGGCGTCCCTGGAGGCGGTCCCGGCCGACCGCCCGGTCGTGGTGCGCCTGGTCTGCGACGACGCCGGGCACGAGATCCCGCTGAGCACCCCGGGGCGCCTGGACCTGCGCTGGCTGCACCGCCGCGGCGCCGCGGACCCCGCGCGCCTGCTGCTCGACGCCCTCGAGGCGCTGGAGCTCCCCGCCGGCCGCCCGGACGCCTTCGTCCACGGCGAGGCCGACGAGATCCGCGGCCTGCGCCGCCACCTGCTCCTCGAGCGTGGCCTGGAGCGCTCGGCGATGTCGTGCTCGCCGTACTGGCGGCGCACGATGACCGACGAGGCCTGGCGCCAGGTGAAGGCCGACTTCGTCGCCGCCATGGACGCCGATCTCGCTTGAGCACCCGCACCCCCACCGCGCCCGAGCCGCGCGGGACGACCGAGCCTGCCGGGCCACCCCTCGACCCGGCCGCCGCACCCCCGGTCCTCCCCTCCGGTCCGGCGCCCACGACACCGGGCGCGCTGCTGCGCCGTACCGTGTGCCGTCACGCCCGGACCCTCGCCGGCGCCTCCGCGCTGGTGACCGTCTGGCAGGTCGCCGAGCTGATGGTGCCGGTGCTGATCGGCGTGGTCATCGACCGCGCGGTGGTCACCGGCGACGGCTGGCAGATGCTGCTGTGGGCGGGGGTCTTCGCGCTGCACTTCGTGGTGCTGAGCCTCAGCTACCGCTTCGGCGCGCGGATGGGCAACCGGGCCCTGCACACCGAGTCCCACGCGCTGCGCACCGAGGTCTCGGCGCACGTGCTGTCGGGGCGCGGCGCCCGCGCCGACCGGCTGCCCGGGGACGTCGTGAGCATCGCGACCGCCGATGCCGAGATGGTCGCCTTCGTGGTGCGCCAGCTGATGTTCACCGTCGCCGGCGCGGTCGGATTGGTGGTCAGCGCGGTCGTGCTGGCCGCGATCGACCCGGTGCTCGCGCTGGTCGTGCTGGTCGGGGTGCCCTGCGTGCTGGGCGTGACCCAGCTGCTCTCCCCGCGCCTGGCCGCGCGCAGCGCGGTGCGTCAGGAGGCCCTCGGCGAGGCCGCCGGCATCGCCAGCGACCTGGTCCGCGGGATCCGGCCGCTCAAGGGCGTCGCCGGCGAGGACGCCGCGCGCGAGCGCTACCGCCGCCGCAGCCAGCAGGCCGCCACCGCAAGCGTCGGTGCCGCCCGCTGGGAGGGCGTGATGCAGGGCATGACCGAGGGACTGAGCGGGCTGTTCCTCGCCGTCGTCGCGCTGGTCGCCGGCCTCCGCGCGGTGAACGGCGAGATCGGCGTCGGTGAGTTCGTCGCCGTGGTCGGCATCAGCCAGTTCCTCGGGGAGCCGCTGCGGATGCTGACCTTCCTCATCGCCCAGCTCGCCCAGTCGCGTGCCTCCGCCGCGCGCATCGTGGACTTCCTCGCGACCCCGCCCCTGGTGCTGGCCACCCGCGAGGCGTCCGCGGCCGGGTCGGACCTGCCCGCGACGTCCACGACGTCCACGACCTCCACCACGTCCGCGACGCCGTCGCTGGCGCTGCGCGCGGTGTCGTACGGCCCGCTCCGCGACCTCACCCTCCTCGCCGAGCCCGGCAGCTCGGTCGCCGTGGTGGCCGAGGACCCCGCCGACGCCGCCGCGCTGCTCACCCTGCTGCGCGGCGAGGCGGTGCCCGAGGCGGGCACCGTGGTCGTCGGCGGGCGGGCCGTGGGCGAGCTGAGCGTGGCGCAGCTGCACGCGGCGCTCCTGGTCGCCGACCACCACGTGGAGCTCTTCGACGCCACCATGCGCGGCAACGTCGACCCGCATGCCGCCCTCGACGACGAGCGGCTGGCCCGGGTGCTGCGCGCCTCCGCCGCCGACGAGGTCGTGGCCCAGGCGCCCGCGGGGCTCGAGGAGCACGTCCGGGTCGGCGGCACGACGCTGTCCGGGGGGCAGCGCCAGCGTCTCGGTCTCGCCCGCGCGCTCGCCGCCGACCCCGGTGTCCTGGTGCTGCACGACCCCACCACCGCCGTCGACGCGGTCACCGAGGCGCGGATCGCCGACGGTCTGCGCGCGCTGCGGCACGCGCCCGGCGCCCCGGTCCGCACCACCCTCGTCCTCACCAGCAGCCCCGCGCTGCTCGCCCACGCCGACGTCGTCGTCCACCTCCGCGGTGGCCGGGTCGTCGCCCGGGGCACTCACCGTGACCTCGGCGCCGACGAGCGCTACCGAGCGGCGGTGCTGCGATGACGACGCGCCTGCCCGTCTCCAGCGCCCGCGAGGCCTTCACGCTGGCGCGCGCCCTGCTGGCCCGGCGCCGGTGGACCTTCGCGCTCAGCGTGTCGATGTTCGCGCTGGCCGGCGCCGCTGGGCTGGTCGCGCCGTGGCAGCTGGGCCGCATCGCCGACCTGGTGAGCACCGGTGGCACGACCGGCCAGGTGCTCAGCGCCGCCGGCTGGATCGGCGCCGCCGCGCTCGTCGTCGCACTCGCCACCGCCGTGTCGGTCGCCGCCCTGGCCCGCGCCGCCGAGCCCGCGCTCGCCGAGCTGCGCGAGGACGTGCTCGACCGTGCCCTGCACCTGGACACCGAGGAGCTCGAGGCCACCGGCAGCGGCGACCTGCTCGCCCGGGTCAGCGACGACGTGCGCGTGGTCGCCGGCTCGCTCACCGAGGCCGTGCCGCTGGTCGTGAACTCCCTGATGGCCATCGTGTTCACCCTCGGCGGCCTGGTCGCCCTGGACTGGCGCCTGGGCCTGGCCGGGCTGGCCGCCGCGCCGGCGTTCGTGCTGGCGCTGCGCTGGTACCTGCCGCGCTCCGGGCCCTACTACCGCCGCGAGCGGGAGGCCAACGGCGAGCGGGCCGAGGCGCTGCTGGCCGGCGTCCACGGCAGCCGGCCGCTGCGCGCGCTGGGCACCGCCGGGCACCAGCAGCAGCGGATCGCGCAGGCGTCCTGGCGCTCGGCGACGATCTCCATCGACGTGTTCGACCTGATGATGCGCTTCGGCGGTCGCACCAACCGCGCCGAGGCCATCGGCCTGCTCCTGGTGCTCGGCACCGGCTTCTGGCTGGTGCGCGCCGACGCCGCGACGGTCGGCGCGGTGACGACCGCCGCGCTCTACTTCCACCGGCTGTTCAACCCGATCGGCGCGGTGCTGTTCCTCTTCGACGAGGTGCAGTCCGCGGGTGCCTCGCTCACCCGGCTCGCCGGCGTGGCGTTGCTGGCTCCCCGCGTGCGCGGCGCCGCGATCGCCCCGGCGCACGCCGGCGTCTCGCTGTCCGGCGTCGCCCACGCGTACGACGGGGGGCACCACGCCCTGCGCGGTGTCGACCTGGAGATCGCCCCCGGCGAGCGGCTCGCGGTCGTCGGCAGCAGCGGCGCCGGCAAGAGCACCCTCGGCTCGATCATCGCCGGCCGCCTGGTCCCCAGCGCCGGCAGCGTGCGGGTCGGCGGCGTCGCCGTCGCGGACGCCGCGCTCCCGCACCGCCCGGTCGTGGCCACCGTGACCCAGGAGGTCCACGTCTTCGCCGGCAGCGTGCGCGACAACCTGCTGCTCGCGCGCCCCGACGCGGGTCCCGCCGAGGTGGACGCGGCCCTCGAGGCCGTCGGCGCCGGGGGCTGGGTCGCGGCTCTGTCCGAGGGCGCGGACACCGAGATCGGCGGCGGCGCCGTACCGATCACCCCCGCGCAAGCCCAGCAGGTCGCGCTGGCCCGGGTGCTGCTGGCCGACCCGTGGGTGGTGGTGCTCGACGAGGCGACCGCCGAGGCGGGCTCGGCCGGCGCCCGGGCCCTGGAGGCGGCCGCCCGGGCGGTGACCGACGGGCGCACCACGATCACGATCGCGCACCGCCTGGTGCAGGCGCGCGACGCCGACCGGGTGCTGGTGCTCGAGGACGGCGTCGCCGTCGAGCTGGGCAGCCACGAGGAGCTGGTGGCCGCCGGCGGTCGCTACGCGCAGCTGTGGTCGGCCTGGTCCACGCGCTGAGCGCGCGGCGTCAGGAGCCGGCGCGGACCTTCTCGGCGAGGCGGACCGCGGCGTGCAGCACCAGCGGGGCCTCGTCGGGGTCGGTGACCGCCTGCTCGGGGACCTGACCGCCGAGCAGGGCGGCGGGCCGGGTCAGCCAGCCCCACGCGGTCCAGGGGTCCATCCGCGCCGCCAGCAGCGGCTCGAGCACCGCCAGCAGCTCGGGTCGCACCTGTCCGGCGGCATCGAGCTGGAACCCGGGGACCAGCACCCGCTCACCCTCGGTGAGGATGAGCAGCTGGTTGCGGGAGGCGGCCTTGTGGATGCTGAAGCGGGTCGCGTCGACCGACGCGCCACGCCGCGCGGCGAGCGTCTCGTAGGTGAACCACTCGCTGGCCAGCAGCTGCTGGCGCACCCGGGCGCGCTGGGCGAGCTGCAGCAGCGGGATCGGTACGGCGTGCTGGGGCTCGCTGCCCTCGCTGTGCAGCTGGCGGTCGAGGTCGGCCAGCTGCTCGGCGCTGAGCCGGGCGCCCGAGCGCGGGTCGGTCCACACCGCGCGACCGTGGCAGTCGCGCGTCATGGTCGGCAGGCCGGCCTCGCGCAGCGCCGCCACCAGGCCGAGCTCCTCCAGCCAGGCCGCCAGCCGCTCGCCGGTCTCGAGTGCCGCTGCGTCGTCTGCCGGGGACGGTGCCGAAGTCATGGTTCAAGCCTGCCGCACCGGGCGCGACGCCTCGGCACCGGCCCGGGGCGGTGCGACCCCCGTCACGGCCGCGTGTCACAGGCTGCCCGGCTCACCTACTGCGAGCTGCGGTCGTGGTCGGCCAGCCCGGCCAGCATCCGGTTGTAGGCCTCCAGCTCGGCGTCGGAGTCGCGCGAGGACTGCCGGTCGTGGCGGTCCGCGTCGCGGGTGTCGCTGCGGAACCACTGGAACAGCAGCACCACCATCACGATGAGCAGCGGGACCTCGCCCATCGCCCAGGTCAGCGACCCCCCGACGTACTGGTCCTGGGAGAGGTCGGTGGCGAAGCCGCGGTCCAGCATCGTGTAGTAGTCGCCGGCGACGACCGAGTCGGCGCTCATCAGCGCGATCGCGAAGAACGCGTGGAACGGCGTGACCAGCAGCATCAGCCCGAGGCGGGCCAGGTAGGAGGGCCGGTGCGGCAGCGGGGCGTCGCCGACCAGCACCTCGAAGTAGAGGTAGCCAGCGATCAGGAAGTGCAGCTCCATGAACGCGTGGCCGAGGTGGTTCTGCATCAGCGCCTCGAAGACGCCGGTCATGTAGACGGCGTAGAGGCTGCCGACGAAGATCACGGCCGCGACCAGCGGGTGGCTGAGGAAGCGTGCCGGGCGCGAGCGGAGCACCGAGGACAGCCACTGGCGCGGGCCGTGGCCGCCGGGCATGTCGGCGCCGGGCAGCGCGCGCAGCGCGAGGGTGATCGGGGCGCCGACGACCAGGAAGATCGGGGCGACCATCGAGAGCACCATGTGCGCGGCCATGTGGGCGCTGAACATGACCTCGGAGTAGACGGCGAGGCCGCCGAGCGTGGTGTAGGCGACGAGCAGCAGGCCCACGAACCACGACACCGTGCGGCCCGCCGACCAACGGCCGCCGCGACGGCGCACGGCCACGATGCCGGCGAGGTAGCCCGCGGTGCCGAGCAGCACGACGGCGAGGCCGATGCCGGACGGGGTGAAGGAGAGCAGCAGGTTGGCGACGCTCGGCGGGTCCGGGAGCGGGCCGCCGAGCAGGCTCTCGGCGCCGTTGCGGAACGGCTCGCCGACCGGCGGGGAGGTGCGCCCCAGCGCCACGCCCAGACCGGCGGCCACCGACATGAGCACGAGCTCGAGGCCGACGACCGGGGCGAGGTCGCGGACCCCGCTCGCCGACGGCGGGCGCTCGACGAGGGCGCGCCGGGCCTGGAGCGCGACCCAGCACAGCAGCGCCAGGACGACGGTCTTGGCCAGCACGCCCGCGCCGTACGCCGTGGTGACGAGCTCGGTAGGGGTGCCGAGGTTGACCAGGGCGCTCACGACGCCGGAGGCGAGGGTGAGCCCGAGGCACCAGGCGGCCAGGCCGGAGAACCGGCGGGCGGCGCGCGCCCGGGCCTCGGACGGCTCGCGCAGGAACCAGGCGAGCGCGACCAGGCCGCCGGCCCACACCGTCACCGGCCCCACGTGCAGCGCGAGCGCGATGACGGCGGTGTCGTGGCTGCCCGAGGACGCGGAGTGCCCGGTCAGGACGCCGGGGAGGTTGGCGAGGATCGCCAGCACCAGGAGGAACGCCGACTCGCGGACCGCGAGTACCCAGCGACTGGCCACGGCGAGCACGAGCGCAGCGACGGCCTGGAACAGCAGCACCTGGCCCTGGTCGGACTGCAGGGCGAAGTCCCACACCGTGCCGGGCCGCACGGAGCCCAGCGGCACCGCGAACAGGTCGGAGTAGGTGAGCACGAGCTCGGCGAGGCAGGCCAGCACCCAGGCGGCGGCCAGCCAGCGCACGGAGGCCACCGCCCGGAAGGCGCGCCCGCCGAGCTCGCTGCGCGGCCCGGCGCCGGTGAGCACCGGCACCAGCAGCGCGCCGACGATCGCGACGCCGAGGGCGATCGAGGCGTACCCGAGGACCGGCACGCCCCAGCCGGTGAGCGCGCCGGGGTCGGGCAGCCCGGCCGGCGGTGCCTCGGGGGCGCCGCCGCCGAGGAGCAGGAACGCGACCAGTGCGACCAGGCCGCCCGCGACGGCGAGCGAGGCCATCCGCACCCGGGGGCTCATGCGGTGCCCCCGCGCCGGGCCCGCAGGAGCAGGGCGCCGGCGAGCACGACCAGCGCGACGACGCCGGCGACCACCAGGCCGGTGGCGGTGGCACCCCAGTCGTCGTCGGCGGCGGCACCGCCCTCGGTCGCCCCCTCGTCCGTCCGGTCGGTCTCGGTGGCCGGGTCGGCCGCGGTGGCGGTCTCGACCTCGAAGGTCTGCTCGCCGCTGATCGGGTGCCCGTCGGCCGACACGACCCGGTAGGCCAGCGTGTAGCTCCCGGCCGGGAGTGCGAGGCCCTGGGCGTCGAGGGCCTGGGTGACCCGGGGGCCCCGCACCGTGGCGTCCCCGCTGTTGACGCGCACGCCGTCGGGTGCGGTGACCACGACGTACGCGGGGTCGGAGATCTCCTCGTTGAACTCCAGCGTCACCTCGTCGGGCAGCGACGCGACGCGGCTGCCGTCGGCGGGGTCGGAGGACACGAGCGCGGCGTGCGCCGAGGCGGGCGCGGCGGCGGCGAGCAGGGTGCCGGGGATCAGCGCGAGCAGCAGCGCCGCGAGCGTGGCGAGGCGGCGGCGCGGAGCCGGTGACGTGGTGGGGCGGGCGTTCACAGCAGGCTGCTCCAGTGGTCCCAGAGACGGATCGAGATGGTGCCCCTCGGCGTACCCCCGGGTGCACGCGCGCCGGCGCGCACCCACGTGTCGTGCCTGGGCCTCCATGGTGGGACCAGTGTCGCAACCGTGCGGTCACGGACCCAACCGGCGCGGGCTGCGGGCGCCCGGAGGGAGGCGCAGGTCACGCCCGGGGCCGGACGCGGCGGCCTCAGCGATCGCCGAGGCCGTGGGAGACGCCCCACAGCACGGCCTGGGAGCGGCGCTCGACGCCGATCTTGCGGTACGCCGAGCGGATGTGGGTCTTGACGGTGTTGATGCTGAGGAAGGACTGCTCGGCGATCTCCTGGTTGCTCATCCCGCGCGAGATGCACGCGAGGATCTCGGACTCGCGCGGCGAGAGGCCGTCCTGCTGGCCGGGCCAGGTGGTGCGCCGCGGGAAGCGGCTGGCGTGGGTGGAGGTCGCCGGGCCGAGGACGGAGTGGCCCTCGTGGATGGCGACGACGGCCTTGACCAGCTCGTCGGCCGAGCAGCTCTTGTGCAGGTAGCCCGCGGCGCCGTGGGCGAGCGCGACGTCGGGGGGATAGGTGCGCCAGCTGAAGACCAGCACCGGCGCCCGGTGCTCGCGCACGAGCTTGGCGAGGGTGGGGTCGCGCCCCGGCAGCCGCCCGAAGGTGTCGTAGAGGATCACCGCGGGGGAGAGGTTCAGCTCTGCGGTGATGGTGAGCTCGGTGATCTCGACGTCGTCGTACGGCTCCAGCATCGCCTGCAGCCCGCGCACCACGACCTCGTAGTCGTTGGCGATCGCCAGGCGCACCGGAGCAGGCGGCGGTGTCTGCTGCTGCGTCCCGGCGGCCGAGGTCATGCTCGTGCTGTACCCGGTCCGCATCCCCGCCAACCTCCCCCCGAGTCGGCGCCAATGGTGTGCCGAGTCGGCGCCAATGGCGTGCCGAGTCGCGGTGGGGTGGGGGCGATTCGTGGGGGACCCGGGGCCGGATGGGATGCTTGCGCGTCGCCATGCGCCGGAGCCCCCCGCGCGCCAGGCGCGGAACCAGCGGAACGGCGAGACGAGCAGGGTGGAGTGGCGATGAGCGAGGTGGCCGGTGAGCTGGCCCGCGTGCGCAGCGCGTTCGAGCAGCCCACGCTGACGCTGCTGCACCAGCGCCAGGCGCCGGTGGTGATCACGGTGTTCCGCGCGGCGTTCGGGCGCGACAACCGCCCGGTGTCGACCGGGCGCCTGCACGCCCAGGTCGAGGAGCACCTCACCGAGCTGCGCCTCGCCGGCGAGCGCGACCTGCCCCAGGGCACCGGACGCGACCTGTGCCAGCGCTGGATGAAGGGGCAGTGGCTGGTCCGCTCCCTCGACGAGACCGGCAACGAGGTCTACACGCTGACCTCCCACGCCCAGCAGGCGCTGGAGCAGGTCAAGGCGCTCTCCCGCGACCGGGCCACGCTCAGCGAGCACCGGATCGGGACGCTGCTCTCGACCGTGCGCCGCTTCAACAGCGAGGCCAACCCCGACCCCGGCGCCCGCGTCGGCATCCTCAACGCCGAGATCGGCCGGCTGCAGGCCGAGCGCGACCGGCTGCTCGAGGGCGGCGACGTGGACGCCGCCGACGAGGACTACATGGCCCAGGGCTTCACCGAGCTGCAGCTGCTGGTCTCCGCGCTGCCCAGCGACTTCGCCCGCGTCGAGGAGCGCTTCGCCGAGATCCGCGCCGAGATCCTGGCGGCGTTCCGCGCCGAGCAGCGCCCGGCCGGCGAGGTGGTCGATGAGTACCTCGCCCGCGCCGACACCCTGATGACCGCCACCCCCGAGGGCCGCGCCTTCGAGGGCGCCTTCGCGCTGCTGCGCGACGACGAGCTCGTGGCCCAGCTGCGCGACGACCTCTCCGCGCTGCTCGAGCACCCGCTGTCCGGCGCGATCCTCGCCGACGTGGACCGCGCCGAGCTCCGCGGCACGGTGCGCCTGATCCGCGAGGGCCTGGAGCGCGTGCTCGCCCAGCGCGCGCGGGTCACCGCCACGCTCAAGGAGTACATCGTTGCCCACGACGCGGCCCGCGACCGCGAGCTGGAGCAGACCCTGCGCCAGGTCGAGTCCGAGCTGATGACCTGGATGGACAACACCGGCCCGCGCACCGTGCTGGACATGCCGCTGCTGCCGGACCGGGTCGGCGTGGAGCACCTGCGCGAGCGCTTCTACGACCCCGCCGACCACGTGCGACCGGTCCGGCTCCCGGCCCCGCCACCGCCGCCCGCGACGCGCCCGACGTACGAGCAGCTGCGCGCGCAGGGCGGGCCGTCGGTGCCCGAGCTGCGGACCCGCTTCGTGGCCGCCCTCGCCGCCGCGGACGCCGCCTCGCTCGGCGCGTTCTTCGACGCCCTCGAGCCCGAGCTGCGCCGCCCGGTCGAGATCTTCGGCCTGCTGCACCTGGCCGCCGAGCGCGAGCTGGCCGTCGGCGGCGACCCCGAGACCTACCGCGCGGTGCGTCCCGACGGCACCCAGCGCGCGTTCGCGGTGCCCCGCGTCGAGCTGCGCCAGCCCGACGACCCGGCCGCACCGCCGGCCGACCCCACCCACGACCGATCCCGCACGGAGGCCCCCCGATGAGCACCACCGCCGAGCCGGCTGCGCCGGAGGAGTACGACGGTGAGCAGCCGGCCGAGCCCAGCGAGCTGCTGGCCTCGGTGTCGCTCTTCGAGGGCGACGAGGGCACCCTCGAGCAGTCCGAGCGGCAGGCGCTCGTCGCGCTGCTCAAGCAGCGCTTCATCAGCGCGCGCACCCACCCCCGCGACTGGCAGGTGCTCGTGGAGAACGAGCAGCTGCTGCGCTCCCGGCTCAACGACCTGTTCCTGGAGCTCCAGGTGGACCGGATCCGCGAGGTCGCCTGGAAGCGTCAGGCCTTCTCCGAGACCGGCCAGCGCTTCCCGACGCTGCTGCACGACACCGCCTGGAGCCGCGAGGAGACGATCGTGCTGGTGCACCTGCGCGACCGGTTCCGCTCGGCGACCGCGGCGGGGGAGGACCGGGTCTTCGTCGACCGCGAGGACCTTGTCGAGCACGTCTCCGGCTTCCGTCCCGTGCACAGCACCGACCTGTCCGGCGATGAGAAGCGGGCCCGCAACGCCGTCGCCAGCGTGCAGAAGGCCGGTCTGCTGATCGGCTCGCCGACCGACGACCGCTTCGAGATCAGCGAGGCCGTCGAGTCGCTGCTCCCCCTCGAGGTGCTCCAGGAGCTGCTGGTCACGCTGCGCCGCGCCAACGAGGCGCCGCCCGAGCCGGCCGACGACGTGCTGTTCGGCGACGACCGCCCCGACCGTGAGGAGGCTCAGGCATGAGCACCACCCAGCAGCCCGAGCCCGGGACCCAGCCCCAGCCCCCGATCAAGCCGGAGCCGCAGGTCCCCGCCGCGGTGCTCCCCGAGCGCCTCCAGGACGACCCCGCCCGGGTGGAGACCGAGGTCGGCAGCGTCGGGCTCTTCGACGAGGACGTCGTGCTGACGCCGTCCGACGACACGCTGCAGTGGCGCGCCGAGGTGCTCCAGATGGTCAACTGGGGCGGCTTCTCCGGCCGGGTCGCGATCGACCTGCACGCCGACGCCACGATGATCTCCGGCGCCTCCGGCGTCGGCAAGAGCACGCTGCTCGACGCCTACACGGCGCTGATGATGCCCTCCGACACCCGCTTCAACGGCGCCTCCAACGACGCCGTCACCGGGCGCGCCCGCGGCGCCGGGCAGCGCAACCTGCTGTCCTACCTGCGCGGCGCGGTCGACGTGGTCGACGACCCGCGCACCGGCCGCCCGGTCGAGCGGCTGCTGCGCGGACGCGACGGGGACACCTGGGGCGCGGTCGCGATGACGTTCGTCAACGACGAGGAACGCCGCTTCACCGCGCTGCGCACCTACTACGTGCCCCGTCGCGCGACCCGCTCGGGCGAGGTCCAGATGCAGCTGGTCACCCTCGACGCCGCGATCGACCTGGCCACCCTCGAGGCGGCCGTCCCGGACCGCTTCCACGCCAACACGCTCAAGAAGCTCAGCCCCGGGCTGCGGGTGCACCGCACCTACACCGAGTTCTCCGCCGTGCTGCACGCCCGCCTCGGCATCGGCGCGAACGGCGACGGGGCCAAGGCGCTCGGGCTGCTGGCCCGCATCCAGGCCGGCAACCAGGTCCGCAGCGTCGATGAGCTCTACAAGGAGATGGTCCTCGAGCGGCCCGCGACGTTCGGGGCCGCCGACCGCGCCGTCGAGCACTTCGACGCCCTGGAGTCGGCGTACTCCGCGATGCGCACCGAGGAGGAGAAGCAGGACCTGCTCGCCCCGATCACCGAGCTGCACGCGCGCAAGGTGGCGGCCCGCGAGCGCGCCGCCGAGCTCGACGCGTACGGCGTGACCGCGACCGGTGACACGCCGGTGCGGTACTGGCTGCTGCGCACCCACGCGCGGCTGCTGGCCGCCGGGGTCGAGGCGAACCGTCTGGGCCGCGCGTCGGTGCGCGATCAGCTGCGTGCCGCCGATCGCCAGGTGGCGGCGCTCAGCGCCGACCTCGACGCCGCCCGCGACGAGCACCGCGACGCCGGTGGCGCGAGCGTGGCCCGGCTGGACGGTGAGCTCGAGCGCGAGCGGCTGCTGCGCGAGGAGCGCCGCGCCCGCCGCGAGACGCTGCTCGAGCGCCTCGCGCCGCTCGCGGTGCTCGACGACGACGGAGGCGAGCGGGTCGATGCGGCGGGCGCCCTGGCCAGCCGCGAGGCGTTCGCCGCGCTCGCCGACCACGCCGAGCAGTGGCTGGCCGCGCACCTCGACGCGGGCGAGCGGCTGGTCGCCCAGCGCGACGAGCTGCTCGCCGAGCGCTACCCGCTGCTGGCCCGCCGTACCGAGCTCCAGGGCGAGCGCGCCTCGCTCGAGGGCCGCTCCGGTCGGGTGCCGGAGCACCTGCACGCGATGCGCCGCGAGGTCGCCCGCGCCAGCGGGATGGCCGTGAGCGACCTGCCGTTCGTCGCCGAGCTGCTCGACGTGGCGCCGGAGGAGTCGCGCTGGCGCCTGGCCATCGAGACGGTGCTCGGCGCGACCGCCCGCACGATGCTGGTGCCGCTGCCGCGCCTCGAGGAGTTCTCGGCCGCCATCGACTCGCTGCGCCTGCGTGGCCGGCTGACCTTCGAGGGCGCCCAGCTCGACCTCGACGGCCCCGACCTGCTCGACCCCGAGCAGGTCGCCGGCAAGCTGGTCTTCGCCGACTCGCCGTTCCGCGGCTGGGTGCAGCGCCACGTCGCCGAGCCCTCGCGCAACGCCCTGTGCGTGGAGAGCGCCGACGACCTGCGCGGCGGCGGCTTCCGGGTCACCCTCGCCGGCCAGACCCGCTCCGGGCGTCGCGGCTCCCACGGGCGCGGCGACCAGCGCAGCATCATCGGGTTCAGCAACGCCGACGCGCTCGCCGAGATCGACGCCGACATCGCCGCCCTCGAGGCCGACCTGCGCGCCGTCGACGAGCGCATCGCCCGCGTCGAGAGCGCCACCCGGGTGCAGGAGCGCCGTCGGGTGGCGTACGACGCCCTGGGCACGCAGTCCTACGACGACCTCGACGTGGCCGCGTGCGAGGCCCGCATCGCCGACCTCGAGCGCCGGCGTGAGCAGATCCTCACCGCCGACGACCGCCTCGGCACCAGCGAGCAGCAGATGAGCGAGCTCGCCGCGCGGCTCGAGGAGGCCCGCCTCGAGCGGTACCGCCTCGACGAGCGCCGGCGCCGCCTCGAGCTCGAGCACGCCGAGCTGGTCGACAGCGAGGACCTGGTCAACGACGAGCTGGAGCGGATCGGTCGCGACGGCCGCGTCGTGTGCACCGAGGAGCAGGCCCGCCGTCTCGACGAGGAGTTCCGCGCCGCCGCCGACCCCGACGACCCCGAGGACCTCGACCGCTTCCACGAGAGCTCCGGGCGCCTCCAGGCGCGGCTCTCCGCCGCCGTCCAGGAGGCCCAGGTGGAGGTCGAGCACGTCGACCGCGAGCTGGCCGCGATCTTCCGGGCCTACCAGCTGCACTGGGCCGACCCCAACCTCGGCACCACCGCGGAGTCCTACCCCGACTTCGCGCGCATCCTCGCCGACATCGAGGCCACCGGCCTGCCGCAGCGCCGCGCGGAGTGGCGCCGGCGGCTCACCGAGTGGAGCGGGCAGGACCTGGTGCCGCTCGCGGGCGCGATGTCGTCCTCGGTCGAGGAGATCGAGGACCGCCTCGAGCCGATCAACGCGATCCTGCGGCGCCTGGAGTTCGGCGCCGAGAAGGACCGGCTCCGGATCCGGCTGCGTCGCCTGGCGCCCGCGCACGTGCAGGTGTTCCTGCGCGAGCTGCGCGAGCTCTCGCGGGGCACGGTGCGCGACCTCGACGAGGCCGCGCTGGAGGAGCGCTTCACCCGGCTGCGCCGGTTCATGGGCCAGCTGCGCGGTCCGGCCCAGGGCGCGGACCCCGAGCGGACAGGGGAGCGCGAGCGGCTGCTCGACGTACGCCGCCACGTCGAGGTCAGCGCGGAGCGCTACGACCGGCTCACCGGTGAGCTCAAGTCGACCTACCGCACGCTGGGGGAGAAGTCCGGTGGCGAGAGCCAGGAGCTCGTCGCGTTCATCGTCGGCTCCGCGCTGCGCTTCCGCCTGGGCGACGAGATGCGCTCGCGGCCCCGCTTCGCTCCCGTGTTCCTCGACGAGGGCTTCGTCAAGGCCGACTCGGAGTTCGCCGGGCGCGCGGTGCGCGCGTGGAAGGGGCTGGGCTTCCAGCTGGTCATCGCCGTACCGCTGGACAAGGTCACCGGGCTGGAACCGCACATGGACGCGCTGCTGGTGATCACCAAGCACACCGACACCCAGCTCTCGTCGGTGTTCCGGGTGAGCGACGCATAGGTTGAGTGCTCCGATATCCCTCCGAAAGGATGATTTTCGCGGGAGGCGTGCGGTGATGCGCCGGGAAGCCGCCGCGGCGCGCCGCTCGGCGTACCGTGGAGGTCCAGACATGACCTCCCGTGCGTGGCCGGCGGGGACGACGGCAGGAGCACTCGGGTGAAGCCGGAGCACGCGCGTCCGTTGGCGGCCTTCGCGGCCGTCACGGTCGCTGCGGTCGTCGTCCTGGCCGTGCCCCGTCACGCCGGCACCCCGCGGGACCCCCTGGCCGGCTCCGCCGCGGTCCAGGCCTCCGCCTCCGCGCAGGCCCGCGCCGGCCAGGCGGTCGAGGGCGGCAGCACCAGCCCCGGCGACGCCCACCGCCCGGCGGCGCACCTGCACATCGGCCCCGACGGACTCCCGCTCTGGCCCGGCACCGGCCTCGGCGGGTTGCTCGACGGCGCCCCGTCGGTGGCCCTGGCCTACGCCGCGCGCCTCGCGAGCGCGATCCAGGCGGTCGCCGCGGCCGCCGGCGACAGCGCGTCGGGCACCGCATCCGGGCCGAGCGAGGGCGCGAGCGACCCGGACGGCGCCACCGGCACCGGCACCACGCCGGGGACCGGCACCACGCCGGGGACCGGCACCACGCCGGGGGCCGGCACCCCCACCCCGCCGACGCCGCCCGGCTTCCCGCCCGTGATCCCGGGCGACCCCCCGGCGCCCAGCGACCCGCCGACGACGCCGAGCGACCCGCCGGTGATCCCCGCGGACCCCCCGGCGACCCCGAGCGACCCGCCGACGACCCCCGCGGACCCGGCGACGCCGTCGACCCCGCCCGGGTCGCCGGGCGACAACTCGGGCACCGTGCCCTCGGAGACGCCGCCGGCGAGCGACGGCACCTCGTCCGACGGCGCGTCGCCGGCCGCGCCGACCCAGCCGGCGGGCTGAGCGGCCCCGGCACGTCGCTGCTGCGCGATCGGGCCGGTTGCGTCAGGCTGGTCGCATGAAGCGACGTCCGGTCCCGCGCGTCACCGACGCGCCGGAGCCGCAGAGCGCGCGCCAGCGGCGCCGCCAGCGGTGGTACTTCGCCCTGATGGGGATCTGCCTGGTGCTCATCGTGTTGGCCTGGAACGTCGTACGGCTGTGGTCGGTGCCCGCAGCCGTCGCGATGTCCGCCGTGGCGGCGGTGCTGCCGCCGATCGCCGCGCTCGTGGCGAACTGGGGTGAGGGCAGATGACCCGCATGCCGGAACGGGCTCCCGCGGGGGCGCCCCGGGCCGCAGGATAGGCCCATCGTGAACAGACGCCGGTTCCGCGCGCGCCCCCGGGAGGCGCCCGCGCAGCGACCCGCCACGCAGCCGCCCGCGGCCGGGCTCGACGACCTGCTGGTCGTGGTCGACCGGCATCCCGCCCGGCCGGGGGCCGGTCCGCTGGCTCGGTCCGCGGGCCTCGTGGTGGGCGTGCTGACCCTGGTCACCTGCCTGGCCCTGCTGCCGTTCACGCTGGTCCTCGGCGGCGTCGCCCAGCACGCGATCCGCGCCTGGGACGGGATCGGCACGGAGCTGCCGCCGATCCAGGCCAAGCAGCGCACCGTCCTGCTCGACCGTGACGGGCGCCAGTGGGGGCAGCTGTTCACCGAGAACCGGGTGGCGACCGAGCTCTCCGACATCAGTCCCCACGTCGTGGCGGCGCTGCTCGCCACCGAGGACAGCCGGTTCTACGAGCACGGCGCCGTCGACCTGCGCGGCGTGGCCCGGGCGTTGGTCAACAACGTGGTGGGCGCGGACCTGCAGGGCGCCTCGACGCTGTCGCAGCAGCTGGTGGAGAACCTGCGGATCCTCAACGCGACCACCGACGACGAGCGGCGCGTCGCCAAGGCCTCGACCCTCGGCGGCAAGATCGCCGAGCTCAAGCTCGCCGGGGAGCTCGAGCGGCGCTACTCCAAGGACGAGATCCTGGAGGCCTACCTCAACGTCGTCTACCTCGGCAACGGCGCGTACGGCGTCGAGGCGGCCGCCCGCCGGTACTTCTCCACCTCGGCCGCCGACCTGAGCATCAAGCAGGCCGCCACGCTGGTCGCGATGCTCAAGTCGCCCTCGGCGTACGACCCGATCACCCACCCCGGCCGCTCCCGCCAGCGCCGCGACGTGGTGATGGCCCGGATGGTGGCCGAGGGCGCCTTGACCCGTGAGCGCTTCGAGAAGCTGCGGCGCCACCCCACCCCGATCCAGGAGTCCCGGCCGCGGTCGGGCTGCGCGGCCTCGGAGTTCCCCTACTACTGCGCGATGCTCATCGAGCACGTGCTGCGCTCCCCGGAGTTCGGCGAGACGCGCGAGGACCGGCAGAACCGGCTCAACGCCGGTGGCCTGGAGATCCGTACGGCGCTGGACGCCGAGGCCATGCGTGCCGCCGAGGAGGCCGTCGACGCCGGCTTCGGGCGCACCAACCGGGTCGGGACCGGCATCGCGGTCATGGAGCCCGGCACCGGCCAGGTCGTGGCGATCGCGCAGAACCGCACGTTCGGCACGCCCGAGGGCAAGGACGACCCCTCCCGCACCCAGGTGGTCTATGCGACCAGCGAGTTCCAGACCGGCTCGACCTTCAAGCCGGTCACCCTCGCCGCGGCGCTGGAGTCGGGGATGAGCGTGCGCACCACCTACGACACCCCCAGCGGGCTCTACGTGGACGGCCTCGACGCGCCGGAGGGCGGCTACAAGAACGACGACCGCCAGGGGCACGGCGTGCTGGACGCGTACGGCGCGATGCGCGGCTCGGTCAACACCTACTTCGTGCAGATGGTGGCCGACGCCGGTGTCCGTGAGACCGCCGCGGTGGCCCAGCGCCTCGGCCTGACCTCGATCCCCGAGGACCTCAGCGGCCGGGAGGGCTCGCTGACTCTCGGCGCCTTCGAGAGCTCCCCGCTGCAGCTGGCCACGGCGTACGCCACCCTCGCCGCGCGAGGCGTGCGCTGCGACCCGGTGCTGATCCTCTCCGCGCGCGACGTCACCACCGGCGAGGACGTCGACGTGCCGGACGGCGACTGCCACCAGGCGATCAGCCCGGCCGTCGCGGTGCAGGTCTCCGACGTGCTGCGCGCGCCGTTCGACGCCGGCGGGACCGCGTCGTCGGTGCGGCTCGGCGACGGGCGCCCGGCCGGCGGCAAGACCGGCACCACCGACGACGCCGCGGCGGTGTGGTTCGCCGGCTACACCCCCCAGTACGCCGCGGCGGTGTGGGTCGGCGACCCGCGCGGCGGTCAGGCGCACCCGCTCACCGGGGTCTATGCGCACGGCTACTACCACTCGGTGCTCTACGGCGGCACCGGCGCGGGGCCGGTGTGGCGGCGCACCATGGAGGCGATCCACGAGGGGCTGGCGGTCGAGGAGTTCCCGCCGATCCAGGGCGCCGGCGCGGTGCTGGTCAACACCGCCGTGCCGTCGGTGGTCGGGATGGGCATCGATGAGGCGGTGACGCTGCTCGCGGCGTCCGGGTTCGAGGTCCGCGTGCGCCAGCGGGCGAGCGAGACCGCGGGCGGGGAGGCCGATCACGTGGCCGAGCAGGAGCCGGCGGCCGGGACGGCCGTGGGCCGCGGCGCCGAGGTGCTGCTCACGCTCACCGCGGGCTCGGAGACCTCTCTGGACCTGCGTGCGCTCACCGCTGAGGGCCCGGGCGGTGGGCGATGAGGTTCGACCGCGACAACCCCTTCCACCTGCTGCCGGCCGCGGCCGCGGCGGCGGCGCTGGTGTGCACCCTCGGCCTGCTGCTGCTCGGGCTGCCGGTGCTCGGTCTCACCGGCGCGGACGACGACGCCGAGGAGCTGCCCGAGGAGGTCGCGGTCGCCTACGCGCGCGTGGTGGAGGACAGCCCGCTGCCCGCCTGGCGCGCGGTGACCCGCACCTTCGCCGGGCTGCCCTCGGACTGGGAGCGGCAGGGGCAGCTGCTCACCGCGGCGAGCGTGCCGCACCCCCTCTCGTGCGTCGAGCCCGCGCCGGCCGTGGCGATGTCGCAGACGGTCCTGGTCGGGGGCAGCAACGTCCAGGCGACGATCGCGGCCTGGCCCGCCGGCGTCGGCGCCGCCGCGCTCGCCCGGATGGTGCAGGACGCGCCGGGATGCGCCCCCTCGGCGCTGGCGGTCGAGGTGGTGGCGCAGCTGCCGCTCGGGGTCGAGGGCAGCTCCTTCGCGGTGTCCGGCACCGACACCTCCTATGAGGTGCTCGCCTGGCGACGCGGCGACGTGGTGGGCTTCGTCGCGGGTACCGATCGCGAGGCACTCGACACCGCCGCGGGCGAGGTCGACGCCGTGCTGGCGCGCGAGGTCGCCGAGCGCTGCCTGGCGCAGGACTCCGTGCCCGAGGACGCGCTGCGCAACCAGGTCCACGCCGGGGCCGACTTCACCGGCCGCACCCGAGGCAAGCAGGTGCGCACCACCCCGGTCGACTGGCCCGAGCTGCCCGCCGACCTGCGCGCCAGCGGCGTGCGCGCGATCCAGGTGCCGGGCCCCGCGGCATCGGTGGTCCCGGCCGTCGTGCCGGCCCAGCCGGCGTACCCGGTCTGGCCACCGCTGCCCGAGCCGGTCGCGCTGCCCGAGCCGCCCGCCGACGTCGAGCCGCAGCGCACCGAGGCGCTCGCCCCGCAGCGGATCCCCGACCCCGACGGCCCGGGCTGCGGCTGGGACTTCGCCGCGACGATGGCCCCGGAGTACGACGAGGCGGAGGTCCGCGCCGTCAACGCCGAGGCGCTGCGGCGCACCCGCGCCGAGCTCGTCGAGGACGGCCGGCGTTGGCAGGGCGACGTCGTGGACTACTGGGTGGACTACGCGGCGTACGTCGACGCGGTCGAGGCCTACCGCGGCTACGCCGGCGAGGTCGCCCGGGTCGCCGGCGCCTGGGACGCGATCGCGGCCGACTGGGCCGACTACGAGCGGGCGATGGAGGACTGGCGGAGCGTCGAGCAGGCCCGCACGGACCTGATCGAGGCGCAGACCCGTGCGCGCAAGCGCTACGCCGAGGACAGCGCGAGCTGCGAGGAGTGGCTCGCCGAGGACCCGCTCAGCCCGCAGTACGTGCTCTACTGCCCGCCGACCTTCCCGGCGGTGCTCGACGAGGAGGTCCCGCCCTCGCAGCCCGAGCCGGAGCCGCCGGCCGACCCGCGCCCGGCGGACCAGCGCTGACCGGCGGCCCCCGCCCCGGGCCGCGTCAGGCCGGGGAGGGCGGGTCCTCGTCGAAGACCATCGGCTCGGGCACGCCGGCGGTGATCCGGGTGCCGTCGGCGCGGATGCCGCCGGTCTGCGGACGGTTGCCGAGCAGGCCGCGCACCCGAGGACCCTGGTGCTCGAGCGGGACGCGCAGCGGCTCGGTGGCGGTGATCGTGTAGTACTCCCCGCGCACGTTCACCGAGACCTCCGGGTCCTTGCCGCGCTCGAGCATCGTGAACGTGATCGCGTCCTGGGTCAGCTCGACGAGCAGTCGGGTGCCGTGCCAGCGGATCCGGAACCGCATCGCGGGCCAGTCGCGGGGCAGACGCGGGTCGAAGCGCAGGCGGCGGCGGCGATCGCCCATCCCGGCGAAGCCGAAGACGAGCGCGCTCCACACGCCGCCTGCCGAGGCGATGTGCATGCCGTCGACGGTGTTGTGGTGCAGGTCGCCGAGGTCGACGTACAGCGCCTGGCGGAAGTAGTCCATGGCGACGTCCTCGTAGCCGACCTCGGCCGCGATGATCGCCTGCACCACCGCCGACAGCGTGGAGTCGCCGGTCGTGATCGGGTCGTAGTACTCGAAGTTGGCGCGCTTCTCCTCGGGGCTGAACCGGTCGCCCTGGAGGAACATCGCCAGCACCACGTCGGCCTGCTTGAGCACCTGGAAGCGGTAGATCACCAGCGGGTGGTAGTTCAGCATCAGCGGCCGCAGCTCGTCCGGGGTGCGGGAGAGGTCCCAGACCTCGCGGTCGAGGAAGAAGTCGTCCTGCGGGTGGATGCCGAGGCCCTCGTCGAAGGGGATCGTCATGCCGGCGGCGCAGCGGCGCCACTCCGCGACCTCGTCGTCCTTGACGCCGAGGCGGTGCACGAGGCGCTCGAAGTCGACCGGACGGCGCTCCTTCAGCGTCTCCACCACCCGGGCCGCGGCCTCGAGGTTGAAGCGGGCCATCACGTTGGTGAACAGGTTGTTGTTGACCACCGTCGTGTACTCGTCGGGGCCGGTCACGCCGTGGATGTGGAACGTCGGGTCGCCGCCGTTGGTGCGCCAGAAGCCCAGCTCGGTCCACATGCGGGCGGTCTCCACGAGCAGGTCCATCCCGTCGCGGATGAGGAACCCCAAGTCGTCGGTCGCGGTGACGTACTGCAGCAGCGCGTAGGCGATGTCGGCGTTGATGTGCATCTGGGCGCTGCCGGCCGCGTAGTACGCCGAGGCCTCCTCGCCGTTGATCGTGCGCCAGGGGAAGAGCGCGCCGCTCTGCGCCATCTCCCGCGCGCGTGCCCGCGCCGCGGGGAGCATCCGGGTGCGGAAGTGCATGAGGTTCCGCGCCAGGTGCGGCTGGGTGTAGGTGAGGAACGGCGCGACGTAGATCTCGGAGTCCCAGAAGTAGTGACCCTCATAGCCCGAGCCCGTCACGCCCTTCGCGGGCACGCCCTGCCGGTCGGCGCGCGCCGAGGCCTGGGCGAGGGTGAGCAGGTTGAACCGGATCGCCTGCTGGGTGGCGTCGTCGGTGGCGACCTCGACGTCGGCGGCGTCCCAGAACTCGTCGTACCAGCGCTGCTGCTCGGCCAGGTGCTCGGCCACGGTGTGGCCGACCGCGCGGTCGAGGGTCCGCTCGCAGCGGTCGCTGAGCTCGCGCACCGGCACGCCGCGCGAGGTGTGGTAGGTCACCAGCTTCTCCAGGCGCAGCGTGCTGCCCTGGCGCGCCTCGACCCGGATGACCATCTTGGCCAGGTCGTCCTCGGCGCGCACGATCAGCTCGTGGTCGTCGGGGGTCTCGATGCGGTGGTCGGCGGCGACCGCGATGGTCATCCCCGAGCGGGCGCACTGGTAGCCCAGCAGCATCCGGCGCTCGTCGGCGTGCGCGGCACGCGGCAGCAGCACCCGCTGGTCGAAGCCGCCCGCCTTGCGCGGGTCGGCGGCCTCGCCCATGGCGGCCGAGGGGACGTGGTACTCGTCCTCGCCGTCCTGGCGGTTCTGCAGCTGCGAGGAGATCACCAGCGGCGCGTCGCCGTCGAGCATGGTGACCTCGAAGGTCAGCAGGGCGAGGTGGCGCTGGGTCATCGAGACCATCCGGCTGGACTCGACCTGCACGCGCTTGCCCGAGGGGGTGCGCCAGATCAGGCTGCGGCGCAGGACGCCGTCGCGGAAGTCCAGGCTGCGCTCGTACTGCTCGAGGTCGGCGGTGCCGAGGATCAGCGGCTCGTCGTCGACGTAGAGCTTCATCAGCTTGGCGTCGGGAGCGTTGACGATCGTCTGACCGGTGCGCGCGAAGCCGAAGGCGGCCTCGGCGTGCCGGATCGGCCAGGTCTCGTGGAAGCCGTTGATGAAGGTGCCGTGGGCGTAGGCGTCACGGCCTTCCTCGGGGTTGCCGCGCATGCCGAGGTAGCCGTTGCCGACGCTGAAGAGGGTCTCGGTGGTGCCGAGGTCGTCGGCGCGGTACTGGGTCTCGACCAGGCGCCACGGGTCGGCAGGGAACCGGCCGCGGTCCATCGGCTGCCTGGACTGCTCGCGGGGGTTCATCGGGCACCGTCCTCGACCGCTGCGACGAGCTCGGCGAGGTCGGTGACGACCAGGTCGGCACCGGCCTGGGTGAGGGTCTCGGGCCCGGCGCCGCGGTCGACGCCGATCACCAGGCCGAACCCGCCCGCCGCACCGGCGCGCACACCCGACACGGCGTCCTCGAGGACGACGGAGGCGGCGACGGGGGCGCCCAGGACCTCCGCGGCGTGGACGAACGTGTCGGGAGCGGGCTTGCCGGGCAGCCCCAGCTCCGTGGCGACACGGCCGTCGACGACGGTGCGGAACCGGTCGGCGAGGCCGGCGGCGGCCAGCACCGCGGGCGCGTTCGCGGAGGAGGAGACCACCGCCAGCGGGATGCCCAGATCACGCAGGTGGTCCAGCAGTGCCACCGAGCCGGGGTAGGCGGTCACCCCGTCGCGCTCGAGCACGGCGTTGAACGCGTCGTTCTTGCGGTTGCCCAGTCCGCGCACGGTGAGCTCGGTGCCCGGGTCCTCGCTGGTGCCCTCGGGCAGGGTGATCCCGCGCGAGACCAGGAAGTCGCGGACCCCGTCGTAGCGCGGCTTGCCGTCGACGTGCGCGAAGTAGTCGGCGTCGGTGTAGACCGACAGGTCCGCGACCGCGGCGTCGGGGAGCGCCGGCGCGTCGTCGGTCAAGAAGGCGTTGAACATCTCGCTCCACGCGCGCATGTGCACCTCGGCGGTCGGTGTCACCACCCCGTCGAGGTCGAAGAGCACAGCACGCCAGGAGGTCCAGTCGACTCGATCCACACTGTCGAGGCTAGAGGCTCCCGCCCCGCCACCGGTGCTCCTGGGTGGTGAGTCCCGTCGCACTTGGGCCGGATGCCCCCGCCGGCGGGGTGCGGGCGGGGTGCCTAGTCGTCGGGCGGATGCGCGGTGACGAGCCGGGTCTCGCCGCGGTGTTTGACGAGGTGGAGACCGTGGGGTGATCGCCAGAGGTACGTCGCCGCGTCGGTCTTGTCGTAGGTCCAGGCGGTGTGGGTCTTCGCGCGGTGATGGCGTCGGCAGAGCGGGGCGAGGTTGCAGCTGCAGGTCGGGCCGCCGGTCGATCCCGTGCCGTGGGCGACGACGTGGTCGGTGTCGCAGCGCCGGGCGGTTCGCTCACACCACGGGAAGGCGCAGACCTGTTGGATGAGACGGGTCTGCTCGGCCAGCTTGTCCGGGACGGCGTAGGCGTCGGTGTGGTGATGGTCGTCCAGATCGATGACCGGCTTGATGACCACCTGGGCGTCACCGCTGCACCACTCGCGGACCTGTTCGGTCGACACGACGGATCGGGTCTCCTCGACGTGTGCGATCCCGGCCTCGTCACGGGAGATCGCAGCGTGGGAGAGGTGCACGTGGATCACGACCCGGCGAGGCTTCACCACGGATGCGGCGCCGTCGCCGGCCTCTGCTCGGAGGTCCAGCGTCAGTTGCCGTCGGGCGAGCTCACCGGCGGCCATCGAGCGGCGCACGTCCAATGACTCGGTGGAGCCAAGGGCGGAGAGTTCCTCCGCGCCCTGGCGGATCGCAGTGTCGAGGTCGAGCGCGTCGGCGAGGTCGAGGACACCCTCCACGTGCACGGTGCCGTCGTGGGTCGCCTCGCGGGTGTGCACGTCGAAGCGGCGACTATCGGCGGCCTCGCGGCGCTGCTTCTCCGCACCCTCGGGGTCGAACATGACGCGGGCCTGGTCGACGAGTCGCTCGATACCGGCCCAGCTGATCTGGCCGACGACGGCGGCGAGCTGGCGGTCCACGAACTCCGCCCCGTCGAGGGGCAGGGTGGTGGTCAGCTGAGCGAGCCGCCGGGCCTTCCACAGCGGGACCTTGCCGGCGCGGACCAGCTTCCAGGTGCGCTTGAGGCGGTGCGCGAGCTCCAGCGCGTCACCGACCAGGGAACGGGCGGAGTCGGTGGACATGCCGATCGCGGCGCCGAACTCCATCGGCGCGAACTCCGCCACCAGCGGCGCCCCCTCCCCGGCGAGCGGGACGGCGAGCTCGCCGAAGACCAGCCCGGTGGTCGGCGCCTCGGCGACCGACTCCTCGGGATGCATCGCCGCCCACACCAGAGCGGCCTCCAGGACGTCGATCTCCGCCCGCTGGGCCGCAGCCCGACGACGCTGCGCGAACGCCAGCACGGCGGCTGGGGTGTCGCACTCGGGGAGCTCGGGGTCGGCCATGCCTCATTCTACTCGAACGCACGTTCGATCAAAAGGGTTGCAAGGAGAACAAAGGTAAAGAGTTCGAGCGCCCGGTCTCGACAAGCTCGACAGGGCGCCGGCTCGACCATTGGCGTCAGGTCGACCGCCGGCACCCCGCCTCCGTGGCGGCGCGATTCGCCGGTGACGGGGTCAGTCGGGTCGGTCGGAGTCGGTGCGGAGTCGGTGCCAGGGGAGCGTGGCCACGCCCCTGGGCGCCCAGTCGCACCACGCGGCTGGGCGCCACGACTAGACCAGAGGACTCAGCGCGCCGGGCGCCGTCGCTTGGCGACCTGCTCCTGCACCTTGGAGGTGGCGCTGCGCAGGCGCGCCTGGTTCTGCGGCTTGCGCGCTTCGTCGTAGACCCTCTTGGCAACTGCGAGGCTGGCGACCTTCTTGAAGATTCCCATGGGGGAGCGGTACCCACTTGTGGTGACGTTTCGGCGCGCTCGCGCGGTGGGATGGTGAGGGCCGTCGCCCGACCCGCAACCGCGGCTCCTCGGCAGCGACGACCTAGAGGAGTGAATGTGAAGCGATTCGGGATCCTGGCCGCCGCGGCCGTGCTCGGCACGAGCCTGCTGAGCGGGTGCGGGGGCGGGGGCGACGACTACTGCGACACCCTGAGCAGCATGCGCGACGACGTGACGTCGCTCGACCCTAGCGGGGCAGGGGGCTTCGAGGACCTCCGTGAGGTCACGGACGACCTCGCCGACGCCGCTCCCGACGAGGTGGCCGACGACTGGGAGGCCATCGGCAAGGCCTTCGAGGACCTCGAGTCCACGATGGACGACGCCGGGGTGAGCATGGAGGACTTCGAGGAGGCGGGCGAGAACGGCGAGTCGCCCGAGGGCGTCTCGGAGGAGGACCTGATGGCCATCAGCGACGGGTTCACCGACGTCGGCGACACGTTCAGCGAGTCCGGCGACGCGATCACCGAGCACGCCAAGGAGAGCTGCGACATCGACCTCAACGAGTCCTGAGGCAGGTCCTAGGACGATGAGGTGTGCGGCCGGGCCGCTCGGGCGGTGCCGGCCGTACACTGAACGCTCGCATTCGGCCCTGGATCTGCAAAGGACCCCAAGCACCACCCATGGACGGCTCTCAAAGTAGCTGGCTCTCCCACCGCGGAGAGCCCACATGACGACCTCACTCATCCTGCTGGTGGGCGCGCTGCTGCTCATCGCTGCCTGCGGCGTGTTCGTGGCCGCCGAGTTCGCCCTCGTCGCGGTCGACCGCAACAAGGTCGACCAGGCCGTGGCCGACGGCGACGCCCGTGCGGGCGGCGTCCAGGTGGCCCTGCGCCAGCTCTCGACCCAGCTCTCCGGGGCCCAGGTGGGCATCACCGTCACCAACCTCGGCATCGGCTTCCTCGCCGAGCCGGCGATCGCGGACCTGATCCGCGAGCCGCTGGCCGACCTCGGTACGCCGGCCGGCGCGGTGACCCCTCTCGCGCTGACCATCGGCCTCGTGCTCAGCACGATCCTGACGATGATCTTCGGCGAGCTGGTGCCCAAGAATCTCGCGATCGCCCGCCCGCTGGAGACCGCACGGGCCACCCAGGCCCCGATGCGCATGTTCACCGCGCTCAACAAGCTCCCGATCCGGGTGCTCAACAACTCCGCCAACGCGCTCGTGCGCCGTCTCGGTGTCGAGCCGCAGGAGGAGCTGCGCTCGGCGCGGTCCTCCTCCGAGCTGGCCTCGCTCATCCAGCGCTCGGCCGACGAGGGCACCCTCGACGCCGACACCGCCGAGCTGATGGAGCGCTCGGTGGAGTTCGGCACCCGCACCGCGGGGGAGATCATGACCCCGCGGGTGCGCACCCACAGCCTCGAGGTCAACGACCGCGCGAGCGCCGTCATCGAGCTGGCCCGCCAGACCGGGCACTCCCGCTTCCCGGTGCTCGACGCCGAGGACGCCGTGGTCGGCACGGTCCACGTCAAGCACGCGGTCGCCGTACCCCTGCACGAGCGGCCCACGACCCGGGTCAAGCACCTGATGGTGCGCCCGGTCGTGGTGCCCGACTCGCTGCGCCTCGACCCGCTGCTCGCGCTGCTGCGCCAGGACGGGTTCCAGATGGCCGTCGTCCTCGACGAGTACGGCGGGCACGCGGGCATCGTCACCCTCGAGGACGTCATCGAGGAGATCGTCGGGGACATCTCCGACGAGCACGACCGGCTCGGCGCGCGAGCCCGTCAGCGGCACGACGGCAGCTGGATCGTCTCCGGCCTGCTGCGCCCCGACGAGGTGGAGGACATCACCGGGATCGTGCTCCCGCAGGCGGAGGACTACGACACGGTGGCCGGCCTGGTGCTCAAGGTGCTCGGCCGGGTGCCCTCCCGCGGGGACGTGGCCGAGGTGCCCGTCCCGGTCCGCACCGATGACGAGGAGACCCGCGAGCAGCTCGCGCTGCTCACCGTGGAACACATGGACGGGCTGCGCATCGACCGGCTGACCATGCGGCTGCTCGACGGCGAGCCCACCGCGCAGCCGACCGGCCGGCACGCCGACCGCACCGGCTCGAGCAAGGAGGGCCAGCGATGAGCGACTGGGCAGCCGTCGTCCTGACAGTGGTCCTGCTGGGCCTCAACGCCTTCTTCGTCGGCGCGGAGTTCGCGCTGGTCTCCGCGCGCCGCAGCCAGATCGAGCCCCGCGCCCGCGAGGGCTCCCGCGTCGCGCGGACCACCCTGCGCGCGATGGAGAACGTCTCGCTGATGATGGCCGGCGCCCAGCTCGGCATCACCGTGTGCTCGGTGCTGCTCGGCGCCGTCGGCGAGCCCGCCGTCGCGCACCTGCTCGAGCCCGGCTTCGACGCGCTCGGCGTCCCCCACGACCTGGTGCACCCGATCGCCTTCGTGATCGCGCTGGGCATCGTGGTCGCCCTGCACGTGGTGCTCGGCGAGATGGTGCCGAAGAACATCGCGATCGCGGGCC
This sequence comes from Nocardioides sp. dk884, assembly GCF_009557055.1. Classification (NCBI taxonomy): domain Bacteria; kingdom Bacillati; phylum Actinomycetota; class Actinomycetes; order Propionibacteriales; family Nocardioidaceae; genus Nocardioides; species Nocardioides sp. dk884. Next base: position 1,977,040 of record NZ_CP045649.1, read on the forward strand.
CGGACCGGGCCGCGCTGGTGCTCGGCCCGCCGCTGCTCGGCATCGTCACCGTCCTCAAGCCGGTCATCGTCGTGCTCAATGCCATGGCCAACGCCGTGCTGCGGCTGATGCGGGTGGAGCCCAAGGACGAGATCAGCTCCAGCTTCACCCGCGAGGAGGTCGCCGCGCTGGTCGAGGAGTCACACGGCGAGGGCATGATCGAGGCCGACGAGTACGACCGGCTCGCCGGCGCCCTCGGCTTCACGGAGAAGACCGTGCGGGCCGTGCTGATGCCGGCCGACACGCTGAGCACCGTGCGCCGCGGGTCCACGGCCGCCGACGTGGAGGCGCTCTGCGCGGCGACCGGCTTCAGCCGCTTCCCCGTGGAGTCCGACACCGGCGAGCTGATGGGCTACCTGCACATCAAGGACGTGCTGGAGCCCGACGAGGAGCGGCGGCTGCGCCCGGTCGAGGACAAGTGGATCCGCCCGTTCGCCCCGGTCACCCCCGACGACCTGCTCCACGACGCCCTCGAGCAGCTCCAGCGCCGCGGCGCCCACATGGCGCGCGTCGTCGACGCGACCGGGCAGACCGTCGGCCTGGCGACCCTCGAGGACGTCATCGAGGAGCTGATCGGCGAGATCCGCGACGCGGTGCACTCCGACGAGACGGTCTGAGGCCGCGGGCGCCCGCCTTCCGCGCGGGCGTCCGCGGGCCCTCGCAGCCCTGCCGATAGGGTGAGGGGGTACCCCCGGCAGCAGCGACGAGGATCAGGTCTTACGTGGCGGAAGAGACGACGCGGGTCCACCAGGTGTGGACGCTGCCCAACGTGCTCAGCATGCTCCGCCTGGCCGGCGTCCCCGTGTTCTTGTGGCTCGTGCTCGGGCCCGAGGCCGACGGCTGGGCGCTCGCGCTGCTGATGGTCTCGGGCGTCACCGACTTCGCCGACGGCTGGCTCGCGCGCCGGCTGAACCAGACCACGGTGCTCGGCCAGCTGCTCGACCCGATCGCCGACCGCCTCTACATCCTCGCCGTGGTCGTCGGCCTGGCGATGCGCGACATCATCCCGTGGTGGGTGGCGGTCCTGCTCCCGCTGCGCGACCTCCTGCTATGGGGGCTGGTGCCGCTGCTGCGCACCCGCGGCTACAGCGCGCTGCCGGTGCACTTCCTCGGCAAGGCGGCGACCTTCAACCTCCTCTACGCCTTCCCGCTGCTCCTGCTCGGCGACGGCGACGGCGTGGTCGCGGAGCTCGCGCAGGTGTTCGGCTGGGCGTTCGCCTTCTGGGGCATCGGGCTGTACTGGTGGGCCGGGCTCCTCTACGCCTGGCAGGTGCGGACCCTGTTGCGCACCACCGAGCGTCGTACGGCGGTGGGCGATGGCTGAGGAGCCGCGGCGCGACCCCGAGCCGCGGTCGGCCCCCCGACCGCCGGCGCGGGTCACGCTGCCCCTCCTCACGCTGATCACCCAGCAGTCCCTCGACGAGGACTACGTGCTGGCCGCCGAGCGCCGCGTGCTCAGCGGCAACCCGCCGCCCCGGCGCCGCCCGCAGCTGATCGCGGTCGCGGTCATCACCGTCTTCGGCATCCTGGTGACCACCGCGGCGGTGCAGACCTCGCGCAACGCCGACATCGACGACGCCAGCCACAACACCCTGGTCGCCCGCATCGAGAACCAGCGCGACCAGCTCTCCTCGCTGCAGGAGCAGGCCGCCTCCGTGCGTGCGGAGAACAACGAGCTCGAGGAGGAGCTGACCGCAGTCAGCGCCGACCTGCAGTCGAGCACCGCGGCGCTGCGCCGCCTGCAGGCGCGCACCGGGTTCGTGCAGGTCGTCGGTCCGGGGGTGCGTCTGGTCGCGAACGACTCGCAGAGCGCCGTCGAGCGCATCCGCAAGGACGACCTGTTCCTTCTCATCAACGCGCTGTGGGCCGCGGGAGCCGAGGCGATCACCCTCAACGGACGTCGGCTGAGCGTCCTGACCTCGATCAACAACTCCGGCGGCGCGATCAACGTCGACCTCAGCCCGATCCGCGCGCCCTACACCCTGCAGGCCATCGGGGACCCGCGTACGCTCCAGGCGAACGTGGTCGAGAGCTCGACGTTCGACCAGTTCACCGTCTTGATGTCGCAGTACGGATTCACCCTCGAGATGGAGGACGTCGAGTCGATGACCCTCCCGGCGGCACCCGCCAAACGACTGGTCGCGGCCGACGGGGCCGGGTCCACTGAACGTCCGAACCGCAAGGACGAGGAGAACTCATCGTGATTGCCGCCCTCGGCCTCTTCGTCGGCATCGTCTTGGGCCTCGCCCTGGAACCGGACGTCCCGCTGGCGCTGGAGCCCTACCTGCCGATCGCGGTCGTGGCCGCGCTCGACGCCGTCTTCGGCGGACTGCGCGCCTATCTTGACGGGATCTTCGACGACAAGGTCTTCGTCGTGTCGTTCCTGAGCAACGTGGTGATCGCCGCCGGCATCGTCTACCTCGGCGACAAGCTCGGCGTCGGCGGACAGCTGTCCACCGGCGTCATCGTCGTGCTCGGCATCCGCATCTTCTCCAACGTCGCGGCGATCCGCCGCCACCTGTTCCATGCCTGAGCGCCCGCAGCCCGCCGAGCCGGCCGGGGCCCCGTCGCGTCCGGCGCCGCCGCCGGCGCAGGAGGAGGGGCCCCCGAGCGGGCGCCAGCGGCTGCGCAGTGCGCTGGTGCGCCCCTCCCGGGCGCAGACGGTGGTCGCCATCCTGCTGGCGCTGCTCGCGTTCGCGACCGTCACCCAGGTGCGGCAGAACGAGGTCGAGGACTCCTTCGCGGGCTATCGCGAGCAGGACCTCATCGACGTCCTCAACGGCCTCTCGAGCACCAGCCAGCGCGCCGAGGCGGAGATCGAGCGCCTCGAGGAGACCCGCGCCGAGCTGCTGTCGGACACCACCAGCCGGACCACCGCCCTGGAGCAGGCCCAGCAGGAGTCCGAGACCCTCGCGATCCTCGCCGGGCTCGTGCCGGTCACCGGGCCCGGCCTGCGGATCACGATCAGCGAGGACGACGGCTCCGTGCGCGCCAGCGACCTGGTCGACATGGTCCAGGAGCTGCGCACCGCGGGTGCCGAGGCGATGCAGGTCAACGGCCAGGTGCGCCTGGTCGCGCAGAGCTACTTCGCCGACGCCCCGGGCGGCATGAGCATCGACAACGAGGTGGTCACCGCGCCGTACGTCTTCGACGTGATCGGCGATCCCGACAACCTCACCAACGCGCTCACCTTCTACGACGGCCCGCGCGACAACGTCGAGCGCTCCGGGGGCTCGATGACCATCGAGGAGCGTTCCTCGCTCGACATCGAGGCCGTTCGCCGACCCGTGGAACCGGAGTACGCGCAGCCGGCGCCCGAGCAGTAGCCTCACAGCACCGCAGCCCCATCGTCTTCCGACTTCGTCATCCGACGCGAGGAGCCCTTGTGTATCCCGACGACCTGACCTACACCAGCGAGCACGAGTGGGTGCGCCGCCCCGGCGAGCACGACGGCTCGGTCCGTGTCGGCGTCACCCACTTCGCCCAGGACGCGCTCGGCGACATCGTCTATGCCTCCCTTCCCGCGATCGGCGAGATCGTGACCGCGGGGACGCCGTGCGGGGAGCTGGAGTCGACCAAGTCGGTCAGCGACATCTACGCGCCCGTCAGCGGCGAGGTGGTGGCCCGCAACGAGGCGCTCGACGCCACCCCCGAGCTGGTCAACAGCGACCCGTACGCCGGTGGCTGGCTCTTCGAGGTGGTGCCCTCGGACCCGGCCCAGCTCGACGAGCTGATGGACGCCACGTCGTACGCCGACTCCCTCGAGAGCTGACCGGCGGGGCCGGGTGCCCGCGGCCGGACGTTCCGGCTTGAACCGCCCGACCCGACTGGTAGGTTCTGACAACCGTCAACCTCGACCCGTCCTTGAGGGTTGAGGGACCACGACCCCGGAGGATGACCGAATGCCGTTCTGCACCGCGTGTGGCAGGCAGAATCCCGACGACGCCCGCTTCTGCGCCCAGTGCGGAACCCGCCTGGTGAGTGTCGAGGCGCCGAGCCCCGAGTCCGCCGGCGAGTCGACGGCGACGATCCAGCTCGGGGTGCCGGCGGAGAAGTCCGAGACGTCCGATCGCCAGCTGGACCCGGTGGACGCGGCCGCCGTCGACGCGCTGCCCGCCGGTCACGCCCTGCTCGTCGTGCAGCGGGGCCCCGGCTCCGGGAGCCGGTTCCTGCTCGACACCGACGTGGTGAAGGCCGGGCGGCACCCCGACAGCGAGATCTTCCTCGACGACGTCACCGTCTCGCGCCGGCACGCGGAGTTCACCCGCGACGGCGACACCTTCACCGTCGCCGACGTCGGCAGCCTCAACGGCACCTACGTCAACCGCGACCGCATCGACCACGTCCGGCTGAGCGACGGCGACGAGGTCCAGATCGGCAAGTACCGGCTGGTCTTCTTCTCCGGGCACGAGAGCGCCTGACGCCTTGGCGGCCACGGCTCCCGGAGGTGCCGCGGGCGCAGCGCCGGCCCGGATGAACATCGGGCAGGTGCTCGACCTGCTGCGCCCCGACTTCCCCGGCGTCACGATCCCGAAGATCCGCTTCCTCGAGGACAAGGGGCTGATCAAGCCCGAGCGGACGCCGGCCGGCTACCGCAAGTTCTCCCACGAGGACGTCGAGCGGCTGCGCTACGTGCTGCGGATGCAGCGCGACCACTACCTGCCGCTCAAGGTGATCGGTGAGCACCTCGACGCCCTGGACCGCGGCCTCGAGCCGCCGCCGATCGACCCGGTCGTCCCCACGGTGCCCGACGTCGCCCTGGCCCCCGACGGCCTGCCGAGCCCGGAGTCCTTCGCCCGCCGCGACGACGTACGCCTCTCGCGCCTGGAGCTCATCAAGATCGCCGGGATCACCGAGGAGCTGCTCGAGGAGCTGGAGCAGTACGGCCTGGTCGGCCGGCGCCCCGGCTCGCGGCACTACGACACCGACTGCCTGGTGGTGGCCCGCACCGCCCGCGAGCTGGCCGACTTCGGCCTGGAGCCGCGGCACCTGCGTGCCTTCAAGAACGCCGCGGACCGCGAGGTCGGGCTGGTCGAGCAGGTCGTGGCCCCGCACCGCCGCGCCCACGACGCGGCCGCGCGGGCCCGCGCCGACGAGGCCGCCTCGGAGATCGCGGCGCTGGCGGTGCGCCTGCACGCCACGCTCGTCAAGCGCGCCCTGCGCTCGCGCTAGTCCCGGCACCTCGAGACCAGACGTCCGCGCCCAGCGGGTGGCACGCGTACCCATCACCTGCGGAGTAGGCTGAAGTCGTGCGCGAAGTCGATGTCATGGGTGTCCGGGTCGAGATGCCGTCGAACCAGCCGATCGTGCTGCTGCGCGAGGTGTCGGGGGAGCGGTACCTGCCCATCTGGATCGGTGCGGTCGAGGCGACAGCGATCGCCTTCGCCCAGCAGGGCGTCGTCCCGCCGCGTCCGCTGACCCACGACCTGCTCAAGGACGTGCTGGACGCGACCGGCAACGAGCTGAGCGAGGTGCGCATCACCGAGGTGCGCGACGGGGTCTTCTTCGCGACCCTGGTCTTCAGCTCCGGGGTCGAGGTGAGCGCGCGACCGTCCGACTCGATCGCGCTCGCGCTGCGCACCGGCACCCGGATCCTGTGCTCCGAGGGCGTCCTCGACGAGGCCGGTCTCGCGGTCCCGGCGGAGCAGGAGGACGAGGTCGAGAAGTTCCGCGAGTTCCTCGACCACGTCACGCCCGAGGACTTCGACGCCCACGAGGGCTGATGAGAATGCTCACCCTCAAGCGAAGGTTGAGGGTGAGCGACACGCCGCCGACCTCGTTGACCGGCCCTGCCCGTGGCCGTACCTTGAACTGTCTCTGTTGTAACTCCACCGTTGTCGTCGTGCCCGCAGGACGACAGCACCTTCCCCTGGCAGTTACGCACAACGGAGTAGACCCACGGAGGACCGTGTGAACGAGCATGAACAGGAGATGAGCCCCGATGTCGCGCGGGCGGCCGAAGCCGCCGGCGAGCAGGGGCTCCTCTTCAACGACGACGTCTCGACCCTGCCCAGTGACACCGGCTACCGCGGCCCCACTGCATGCAGCGCCGCCGGGATCACCTACCGGCAGCTTGACTACTGGGCCCGCACGGGCCTGGTCGAGCCGACCGTCCGAGGCGCCAGCGGCTCCGGCACGCAGCGGCTCTACTCCTTTCGCGACATCCTGCTGCTGAAGGTCATCAAGCGCCTTCTCGACGCAGGCATCTCGCTGCAGCAGATCCGCAGCGCGGTGCACCACCTGCGCGAGCGCGGCACCGACGACCTCACCCGCGTCACGCTGATGAGCGACGGTGCCTCGGTCTATGAGTGCACGAGCAACGACGAGGTCATCGACCTGCTCCAGGGCGGTCAGGGTGTGTTCGGCATCGCGATCGGCGGTGTCTGGCGTGAGATCGAGGGCACCCTCGCCGAGCTGCCGAGCGAGCGGACCTCCGACGACTCGGCTCCCTCGGCCGGCGACGAGCTCGCCGCCCGTCGGGCCAAGCGGATCGTCTGACCCGACCTGCACGCTCCTCCGAGACGCCCCCGCAACCATCCGGTTGCGGGGGCGTTCCGCTGTCCGGACACACCGGGCGTGGCCGCAGGGGCTGCTAGATTGGCCGCGCTGACGAACCCGCACGGGAGAGTCTTCGCGGCGGGTCCTCACCGATCCGCTGGCGAGCGCCGAAGGGGCAATTCCTCCCCGGAACCTCTCAGGCACCCGGACCGTGCGAACCAGGCGACTCTGGAGCGGCGACCCCCGGCGACGAGGCCGGACGGACGCGGTGACAGAGGGGGAGGCGACCCGATCATCTCGATCCGAGGAGCCCTTCGTGAGCGCCGCCGTCCCGTCCCACCCCGACCTGCCCGAGCTCGACGGGGCGCTGCCCTTCGTCGACCGTCACGTGGGGCTCTCGACCGACGCGGTCGCGACCATGCTGGCCCGCGTCGGGCACTCCTCGCTGGAGGAGCTGATGGACGCCGCCGTGCCCGGCGCGATCCGCAGCGGCGCCGCGCTGGACCTGCCGCCGGCGCTCTCCGAGCACGAGGTCGCGCGCGAGCTGCGCGAGCTCGCCGCGGCCAACGCCCCCGGCGAGGCGATGATCGGGCTGGGCTACCACGCCACGATCACCCCGCCGGTGATCCGGCGCAACGTGCTGGAGGACCCCAGCTGGTACACCGCCTACACGCCGTACCAGCCGGAGATCTCCCAGGGCCGGCTCGAGGCGCTGCTGAACTTCCAGACCATGGTCGGCGACCTCACCGGCCTGCCGACCGCCAACGCCTCGCTGCTCGACGAGGGCACCGCGGCCGCCGAGGCGATGACCCTGGTACGCCGCGCGAACCGCACGGCGTCCGGTCCGTTCGTCGTCGATGCCGACGCGCTCCCGCAGACCATCGAGGTGGTGCGCACCCGCGCGGAGGCGATGGGCATCGAGGTGGTCCTTGCCGACCTGACCGATGGTCTGCCGGGCGACCTGGAGCAGGTGTGCGGCGTGCTCGTGCAGTACCCGGGTGCCTCCGGCCGGGTCCTCGACCCGCGTCCGGCGATCGAGGCCGCCCACGAGCGCGGCGGGCTGGCCGTGGTCGCCGCCGACCTGCTCGCGCTGACCCTGCTGGAGTCGCCCGGCGCGCTGGGCGCCGACGTCGCGGTCGGCACCACCCAGCGCTTCGGCGTCCCGCTCTTCCACGGCGGACCGCACGCCGGCTATATGGCCGTGCGCGCCGGGCTGGAGCGGCACCTGCCCGGCCGCCTGGTCGGGGTGTCCATCGATGCCGAGGGGCGCCCGGCGTACCGGCTGGCGTTGCAGACCCGTGAGCAGCACATCCGCCGTGACAAGGCCACCTCCAACATCTGCACCGCGCAGGTGCTGCTGGCCGTCGTCGCCTCGATGTACGCCGTCTACCACGGCCCCGAGGGGCTGCGCGGGATCGCGCGGCACACCCACACGATGGCGACGCGCGCCGCGGCCTCGCTGGCCGCCGCGGGGCTGGCGATCACCGCCGAGACGTTCTTCGACACCTTCGGAGTGGTGGTGCCCGGGCGCGCGGCGGAGGTCGTGGCCGCCGCACGGGCCGAGGGCCTCCAGCTGCGGCTGGTCGACGCCGACACCGTCGGGCTGTCCTTCTCCGAGGTGAGCGGGGAGGAGACGCTGCGGGCGCTGCACGCGGCGTTCGGCGTCGCGCCGCAGGAGGTCGAGCCGGAGGCGGCCCTGCCCGCCGGCCTGGCCCGCACCACGGCGTACCTCACCCACGAGGTGTTCTCCGCGCACCGCAGCGAGACCCAGATGCTGCGTTACCTGCGCCGGCTCTCCGCGCGCGACTACGCGCTGGACCGGGGGATGATCCCGCTCGGCTCGTGCACGATGAAGCTCAACGCGACCACCGAGATGGAGCCGGTCTCGCTGCCCGGCTTCGCCGACCTGCACCCGTTCGTGCCGGTCGAGGACGCCGCGGGCTACCACCGCCTGGTCGCCGACCTGGAGGGCTGGCTGGCCGAGGTGACCGGTTATGACCGGGTGTCGGTGCAGCCCAACGCGGGGTCCCAGGGCGAGCTCGCCGGGCTGCTGGCGATCCGCGGCTACCACCGGGCCAACGGCCAGGAGGCGCGTGACGTGTGCCTGATCCCGTCCTCGGCGCACGGCACCAACGCCGCGTCGGCGGTGATGGCGGGGATGCGTGTGGTCGTGGTCAAGGCCGGCGAGGACGGCGCGGTCGACCTCGACGACCTGCGCGCGCAGTGCGAGAAGCACGCCGACGACCTCGCCGCGATCATGGTCACCTACCCCTCGACGCACGGCGCCTACGAGGACACCGTCACCGAGCTGTGCGAGATCGTGCACGCGCACGGCGGGCAGGTCTACATCGACGGCGCCAACTTCAACGCGTTGCTCGGCTATGCCAAGCCCGGGGAGTTCGGCGGCGACGTCTCCCACCTCAACCTGCACAAGACCTTCTGCATCCCGCACGGCGGCGGCGGTCCCGGGGTCGGGCCGGTGGCGCTGCGCGCCCACCTGGCGCCGTACCTGCCCTCGCACGGCATGCACCCCGACCCCGAGCGCCGTGACGGCATCGGCGCGATCAGCGCGGCGCCGTACGGATCGGCAGGGATCCTGCCGATCTCGTGGGCCTACGTGCGCCTGATGGGCGCCGAGGGGCTCACCCGGGCGACGGCGTCGGCGGTGCTGGCGGCGAACTACGTGGCGGCCCGGCTCGACGAGCACTTCCCGGTGCTCTACCGCGGCCACAACGGGCTGGTGGCCCACGAGTGCATCCTCGACCTGCGGCCGCTGACCAAGGCGACCGGCGTGACCGTCGACGACGTCGCGAAGCGGCTCGTCGACTACGGCTTCCACGCCCCGACGATGTCGTTCCCGGTGGCGGGCACGCTGATGGTCGAGCCGACCGAGTCCGAGGACCTGGCCGAGATCGACCGGTTCTGCGAGGCGATGATCGCGATCCGCGCCGAGATCGAGCGGGTCGCGGCGGGGGAGTGGAAGGTCGCCGACTCCCCGCTGCGCCACGCGCCGCACACCGCGGCGGCGGTCCTGGGCGAGTGGGACCGCTCCTACCCGCGCGAGCTCGGCGCCTTCCCGACCGGCCCGGACCCGGACAAGTACTGGCCCCCGGTCGCCCGCATCGACCAGGCGTACGGCGACCGCAACCTGGTCTGCTCCTGCCCGCCGCCGGAGGCGTTCGCGGACTGAGGGTGAGGTTTTCGCGGTAGTTCGTGACGTTAGGGACTGTGGACAAGCTTCTGCACAGTCCCGAACGTCACGAACTACGCCGACCCGGGGTCGGGCGGGTCGTCAGCGAGTGCGGATGCCGCGAACCCGGCCCTCGAGGGAGAACGCGTCGTTGCGGCCGGACGCGTCCCAGTGCACGACCGGGCCCTTGACCCGGACGGTCCTGCTGGCACCCGCCGGCACCCGGACGTTGCCGTAGGCGCGGCCGGCCGAGTCCCGCAGCGGGACCACGGGCAGGGTGATGCGAGATCCGCGGGGTTCCCAGCTGAACCGCATCGGCAGGGCGCTGGGGTTGGTGACCCGCAGGCGTCCGGGCTTGCCCGCCACCTTGCGGACGGTGACCTTCGGGGCCGGTAGCACGGTGACGGTGACGGTCGCGGGGGTGAGTGCCGTGCGGTCGCAGGCGTAGTAGGTGAAGCGGTGTGTGCCGCTCGCCTTCGGCGCGGCGAGCACGACGGCGGCGCCGGGCTTGACGAGCGGACCGAGCGGGCCCAGGTCCTCCTCGTCGAAGCCGAGGAGGTCGGCCAGGCTGATCGAGCTCACCGAACCCATCGCGCCGAGCAGGACCCGGCGGGCCTTGGAGAGCTCGACGCGGCACACGGCCAGGTCGTCGCCGTCGGCGTCGGTGTCGTTGGCGAGGAGATCGAGGTGCTTGAGCCCGGTGGCGTAGACGGTGACCGCGTCGTCGCCGGCGACCGGGGCCGAGCTGGGCTCCGCGTGGGCGGGCGAGGACATGTTGGGCAGCATCGTGGCGGCCGCGAGGACGCCCACCGCCGCTCGGCTGACGCTGCGGACGGACTGGTGGCGCATGGGACTCCTGAGATGGGTGTTGCCGCTGTGAACCACGCCACGCTAGAGGGACCGCGCCGGCCGCGTCCTGCGTTCGACGCGGACGCGTAGGTGGACCGCGTCACAGTCGAGCGCGGCTCCTCGTCCCGGGGTCCCGGGTACCTGTTGGTGCCAAGGTCCCCGGGACGAGGTGTGGGTGTCAGCGGGTCCGGATGCCGACGACCTTGCCCCGGACGCTGAACGCGTCACGCTGGCCGGTCGCCCACCAGGACACGTGCGAGCCGGTGGCGCGCACCAGCTTGGAGGCGCCGGGGAGCACGCGGGTCTTCCGCCCGATGTCGTTGCCGCCGCGGGTGGGGGTCTCCCAGATGAAGCGCATCGGGACGGTGCTGGGGTTGGTGACCCGCAGGCGGCCGGGCTTGCCCGCCACCTTGCGGACGGTGACCTTGGGGGCCGGCAGCACGGTGACGGTGACGGTCGCCGGGGTGAGTGCCGTGCGGTCGCAGGCGTAGTAGGTGAAGCGGTGCGTGCCGCGAGCCTTCGGGCCGGCCAGCACCGCGGCGAGACCGGGCTCGCCGAAGATGCCGAGGTCCTCGTCCTCGTCGAAGCGCAACGTGTCGGCGAGGCTGATCGAACTGACCGAACCGACGGCGGCGAACAGCACCGCCCGGGCGGGGGAGAGCTCGACGCGGCACACGGCGAGGTCATCGCCGTCGGCGTCGGTGTCGTTGGCGAGCAGGTCGAGGAGCTTCGTGCCGGTCGCGTAGACGGCGACGGTGTCGTCGCTGGTGACGGGCGCGGTGTTGGGCTCCGCGTGGGCGGGCGAGGACATGTTGGGCAGCATCGTGGCGGCCGCGAGGACGCCCACCGCCGCTCGGCTGACGCTGCGGACGGACTGGTGGCGCATGGGACTCCTGAGATGGGTGTTGCCGCTGTGAACCACGCCACGCTACGGCGGTCCAGCGGCGGCGTCCGGGGATCGGGGGAGGTCCTCGGGTGCCCCGCGTCACAGGCCCGGCTGCTTCTGGCCGGTAACACCTCACGTTTGGTCCCCAACGACAACGTCAGCAGCTGATGCCCCTCACGTTTGGTCCCCAACGACCATGTTTCGGGCGTTTCCGGTGTCGTTCGTGACCAATCGTCGGGCCGCGCCAGGACAGCCGGCGAGCCGGCCGGAGACCTCGGGGGACCTGCGTCCTCAGAGGGCCTGGGAGACGCTCGACATGTTGAAGTCCGGCACCCGCAGGGCGGGGGTGGCGGTGCGCGAGAAGTAGTCCTCGCCCCATTCCCGGCTGAAGCTCGGCACCGTGGCCGAGGCGTGGGTGAAGCGGTCCAGGATGCTGATCGGGCTCTCGTTGAACCGGAAGTTGTTGACCGCGCCGGTGACCTTGCCGTCCTCGACGAGGTAGACGCCGTCGCGGGTCAGCCCGGTCAGCAGCAGGGTCTGGGTGTCGACCTCGCGGATGTACCACAGGCAGGTCAGCAGCAGGCCGCGCTCGGTGCCGGCCACCAGGTCCTCGAGGCTGCCGGTGGCCCCGTCGACGGAGAGCACCAGGTTGTCGACGGCCGGGGTGAGCGGCTGCCCGGTCATCGCCGCGGAGTGCCGGGTCTGCAGCAGCGCGGCGAGCTCGCCGTCACGGATCCACTCGGTGCGGTGCAGCGGCAGCCCGTTGTCGAAGACCGAGGACTCGTTGCCCGAGCTCGTCGCGATCACGAACGGCGCCGCCTGCAGCCCGTCGTACGCCGGGTCGGAGAGCAGGTGCACGCCGGGACGGGCGATCCGCTCGCCGATGCGGGTGCCGCCGCCGCGCCGGCTGTAGACCGACTGGCCCTCGTGCGCGACGCGGGCGCCGGCCGACCAGTAGGCGTCGATCATCAGGTCGGCGACCGCGCTCGGCGGCAGGATCGTGTCGTAGCGCCCGGCCGGGAGCTCCACGCGGCGCGAGGCCCAGTCGAGGCGCTGGGCGAGCTCGTCGTCCAGGGCGAGGGCATCCACCCCCGCGAAGTCGCGGGTGGCGCCGCCGACCCAGGCGCTGCGTGCGAGGTCCGCGCTCTTGCCGGTGACGCCGTAGTGCCCGGTCGGCTGCACATGACGCAGCCGCAGGCCGGTGCTGGAGCCGAGATAGGTGGTGGTGACCTCGTGGCTGACGAAGCCGTAGAGCACCCGCTGCGCGCCGGCCGCGCGCCCGAACGCCGTGCCGAGGGCGGGCGCGAAGGAGCCGAAGACCCCGATGTCGGTAGCGGCGGGCGCATCGTCCCAGTCGGCCGAGACCGCGTCGCCGGCCAGCGGCGCGACGTCCTCGGCAGGCGACGCCGCCCGTGCGACGGCGTCGGCGGCCCGGGCGAGGTCGGCGACCTGGGCCAACAGGGTCGCGGTGCCGGTGACCGACCCGGTCGCGGTGCCCTCCGCGGTGCGCACGAAGGAGATCACCGTGACCTCGCAGCCGCGGGTGACGCCGTTGGTGGTGAGGGTGTTGTTGGCCCAGCGCAGGTTGGCCGAGGCGGTGGTGCGCACCAGCACGACGCACTCGTCGGCGTCGGAGGTCGTCAGGGCGTGCTCGACGAAGGACTGGGGCGAGAAGGAGCTGCTCATCGGGTGCCTGCCTCGTCGGTGGTGTTGAGGATGCGGACGCCACGGAACAGGGCGCTCGGGCAGCCGTGGCTCACCGAGGCGACCTGGCCGGGCTGGGCCTTGCCGCAGTTGAACGCGCCGCCCAGGACCCAGGTCTGCGGCCCGCCGACCGCCTCCATCGACCCCCAGAAGTCGGTGGTCGTCGCCTGGTAGGCCACGTCGCGGACCTGCCCGCGCAGCTCGCCGTCGCGGATCTCGTGGAAGCGCTGGCCGGTGAACTGGAAGTTGAAGCGCTGCATGTCGATCGACCAGCTCTTGTCGCCCACGACGTAGAGCCCGCGCTCGACCCGGCTGATCAGCTCCTCCGTGCTGGGTCCGTCGGGCGCCGGCTGGAGGGAGACGTTGGCCATCCGCTGGATCGGCACGTGGCCGGGGGAGTCGGCGTAGGCGCAGCCGTTGGAGCGCCCGTCGTTGAGCTCGGGCATCGCGTGCGCCATGGCGCGGTCGAGCTGGTAGCCGACCAGCACACCGTCGCGGATCAGGTCCCACGACTGGGCCTCGACGCCCTCGTCGTCGTAGCCGATGCTGGCCAGCCCGTGCTCCACGGTGCGGTCGCCGGTCACGTTCATGACCGGGGAGCCGTACTGCAGGGTGCCGAGCAGGTCGGGGGTCGCGAACGAGGTGCCGGCATAGCTGGCCTCGTAGCCCAGCGCCCGGTCCAGCTCGGTGGCGTGGCCGATCGACTCGTGGATGGTCAGCCACAGGTTGGAGGGGTGGATGACCAGGTCGTGCTCGCCGGCGACGACCCCTGGCGCCCGCAGCTTCTCCGCGAGCAGGTCGGGCACCTCGGCGAGCTCGGCGTCCCAGTCCCAGGCGCCGGTGTCGGATCCGGGCCCGCCCGCGACGTACTCCCAGCCGCGGGCGACCGGCGGGGCGATGCTCGCCATCGAGTCGTAGGTGTCGCCGACGGTGCCCATCGCCTCGAAGCCGGGCTGCACCCGGACCCGCTGCTGGGTGGTACGGGTGCCGGCGGTGTCGGCGTAGTACTTGTTCTCGTGCACCTGCAGCAGGTACGCCGTGGCGTGGTCGACGTCGGCGCCGCCTCGCAGCCGCTCGGTCCAGTCGATCAGGACCGCCGCCTTGTCGGCGAGCGGGATGGCGAACGGGTCGATCTCGCACGGCCCGACCCAGGTGACGTCGCGATGGGTCGGCTCGGAGGCGAGCTCGACGGGGACCGGCGTCATGGTCGCGGACAGCTCGGCGACCGCGATCGCCTCGCTCGCCACGCGTACGGCCTCCTCGGGGGTCAGCACGACGCCGGAGGCGAAGCCCCAGGCGCCCCGGTGCACCACGCGCACCGCGAAGCCGAGGTCCTCGCGATCGCTGGCGCCCTGGAGCACGCCGTCGCGCACCGAGAGCACCTGGGAGCGCACCCGCTCGAAGCGGAAGTCGGCGTGGGTGGCGCCGAGGTCCCGGGCCCGCGAGAGGGCGGCCTCGCCCAGGCCGCGGTAGGGCAGGGCGGTGAAGGTCGGGTCCAGCGAGCTCTGGCCGGTCATGGCGGTGAACCTACCCGAGCCCTCACGCACGGCCCTCGGGCGATGAGTCCGGCCGGGTCGCCGGGTCACAGTGGAGGAGACCCGAGCAGCACGGAGGAGAGCGATGGATCTGCGACTGAACCCCTACCTGAGCTTCGAGGGCACGGCGGGGGAGGCGATGGAGTTCTACCGCAGCGTCTTCGGGGGCCACCTCGCACGCACGTCGTACGCCGAGGCGGGCCAGAGCGACGAGCCGGGCGAGCGCGACAAGGTGATGCACGCGATGCTCGTGACCGCGGACGGGTTCGTGCTGATGGGCGGCGACAACCCCGCGGGCCTGGAACGGATCCCCGGCAACGCCTTCGCAGTGTCGTTGAGCGGCGCCGACGAGAGCAAGCTGCGCGGCTGGTGGGAGCGCCTGAGCGGGGACGGGGCAGTGGTCATGCCGCTGACGCAGGCGCCGTGGGGCGACGCCTTCGGCATGTGCACCGACCGCTACGGCACCAGCTGGATGGTCGACATCAGCGCGCCGACGCCGGACGGCTGAGGGACAGCGAGGAGCCGCGCCGGGTCTTGCGCACCACCAGCTGCGCCGGGATCCGGTCGCGCATCTCCGAGACGTGGCTGACCACGCCGACGACGCGACCGCCGTCGCGCAGGGAGTCCAGCACGTCGAGGACGTCGTCGAGGGTGTCGGCGTCGAGGGAGCCGAAGCCCTCATCGACGAAGAGCGTGTCGAGGTCGGCGCCGCCCGCCTCCTGGGTGATCACGTCGGCCAGCCCGAGCGCGAGGGCGAGGGAGACCACGAAGGTCTCCCCGCCCGAGAGGGTCACCGGGTCGCGGGACTCACCCGACCAGTCGTCACGGACCAGCAGGCTCAGCCCGCCCCGGGTCTCGCCGGCGCCGCGGCGGGCGGTGTGCTCAAGGGTGTAGCGCTGGTCGCTCATCACGGCGAGCCGCTCGTTGGCGGCTGCGACCACCTGGCTGAGCCGGTAGGCCAGCACGTAGGCGGACAGGCGCATCTGCAGGTGGTTGTCCGGCGAGCGGCCATCGACGAAGGAGCAGAGGCGGGAGGTGAGGTCGAGGTCCTCGCGCAGCGGCGCCCAGGCGTCGAGCGCCCGACCGAGGCTCGTGGTCAGCTCGGCGAGCCGGCGCGCGCGTCCGCTCCACAGCGCCGCGTGCGACCGGGCCGTCCCGAGCGCGCCCAGCGCGGCGGCGTGGGCGGCCTCCACGACCGGCAGGTCGGGCAGTGGCGCGGCGGCCAGCGCCTCGCTGCCGGGCTCGGCGAGCACCTCCCGCACGGCGGTGCGGCGCTGGTCGTGGTGGGCCACGCGCTGCGCGAGCTCCTGGATCGCCTCGTCGCCGAGCACCGCGGCCAGCGCGTCCTCGATGCCGGAGAAGCCGGCGTCGTCCACCGCCGCGGCGAGCGCCGCGTCGGCGTCGTCGGCGGCGGCGCGCGCGGCGTCGTGCTCCTCGGCGGCGCGCAGCGCGGCGGCCAGCACCCGGACGCGGCGCTCGTGCTCGGCAGCGAGCGTGGTGAGGTCGGTGTGCTCGGTGCCGACCAGGAGCTGCTCGACGCACTGGCGGACACGCGCGGCCTCGGCGCGGCAGCCGGCGAGCTCGGCGCTGAGCGCGCTCTGCTCGGCGGCCAGGCGCGCCTGCTGCTCGGTGAGCTCGTGCAGCCGGGACTCGGCGCGCTCCAGGCGGGTGGCCAGGTCGTGGGCGCGCTCGGCGGCGCGCTGCGCGGCGGCGAGGCGGCTGCGGGTCTCGTCCAGCTCGGTGGCCAGCACGGCCTCGTCGCCCTCACCGGCACGCTCGCGGGCGAGCTCGCGGAGCGTGGTCAGCTCGCGCACCTTCTCGGCGCGCAGGTGCTCCTCGGACTTGGCGTCGTCGACCACCCGCTGCGCCTCGCGCTCGACGGCCGCGTCGATCGCGTCGGCGCCGCGCGCGGCCTTGCGGGGGTGGTCCTCGGACCCGCACACCGGGCAGCAGTCGCCCACGGCCAGCGCGGCGGCGATCTCCCCGGCCATCCCCTCCAGCCGGGCCTCGCGCAGGTCGAGCCACTCCTCGCGGCGGCTGGCGAGCGTGGCGCGGGCGGTCTCGAGCTCGGCGCGGGCGCTCTCGAGCTGCGGGGCGAGCTCCCCGAGCTGGCGGTGTGCGGTCCATCGCTGCTCGAGGGTGGCGACGGCAGCACCCAGGGTGCCGACCTCGGCGGCGCTGGCGCGGGCCGTGTCGAGGTCGGTACGCAGCGTGGTCACGACGTCCGGGAGCGCGCCCGCCTCCTCGCGCAGGGCAGCGGCGCGGGCGGCGAGCGTGCGGTCGCGCCCGGCCAGCTCCTCGACGCGAGCCGTGAGCGTGCTCAGGCGGCGCTCGTCGGGCATCGCCGCGCGCACCTGCGCGGCGGCGTCGAGCGCGCTGGCGTGGGCCGCGGCGATGTCGTCGCGACCCGCCACCAGCAGCCCGAGCGCGGCCGCGGCGTCGTCGAGGGCGGCGTCCGCAGCCAGTGCGGTGCGTGCGCGGGCAGCCGCGGCGCTGCGGGCGACGCGGTGCACCGGCGCCACCGTGGCCGCCCGTCGGGCCCGGCCGAGGCGGTCGACGTCGGCGGCGTGGTCGGCGGCCGCCGCGTCCAAGGTGCGCAGCTCGGCCGCGGCCGCGTCGAGACGGCGCCGGCGCTCGAGCAGCGAGCGGGCGTCGTCGAGCGCGCGGCGCGCCGCCTGCTCGGCACCGGCAGCTGCCTCGGCGGCCACGTCGGCCTGCGTGCGGGCGAGCACGGCGTCGTCGGTGAGCCGCTGGGCCCAGGCCCGCACCGACCCGTCGCCGGCGGGGACGGTGAGGTCGCGCGGGTCCCAGTCGGCCGGCGGGTGCGCGTCGGTGGCCTCGCTGACCCGGCTGACCAGGTCGGCGACGTCCTGGTGGGCGGCCTCGCAGGACCGCGACAGGGAGCGGCGGCGCTCGCGCAGCCACCCCTCGACCTGTTCGAAGCGGCCGGTGCGGAAGAGTCGCTGGAGCAGCTGGTGACGCTCCTCCGAGCGCGCCCGCAGGAAGGACTGGAACCGACCCTGCGGCAGCATCGCCACCTGGGTGAACTGGGTGAGGTTCATGCCGAGCAGACCGGACACCAGGTGCCCGGTCTCGTCGAGGCGGGTGGAGAGGGTGACCCACTCGCCGTCGACCCGCTCGGCGATCACGACCGAGGCCTGCTCGGTGGTGGTGCCGGTGCCCCGCTTCTTGGGCCGCTCCCAGGCGGGGGAGCGGCTGAGCCGGAAGCGGCGGCCGGCGAGGCTGGTCTCGAGCACGACGCGCGGCGCCACACCGGGGGCGGCGTGGTCGGAGCGCAGCCGGCGCGCGGAGCCGCGGTCGCCGGGCACGTCGCCGTACAGCGCGAAGCAGACGGCGTCGAGGACGCTGGTCTTGCCCGCGCCGGTGGGGCCGGAGAGCAGGAACAGCCCGGCCTCGGAGAGCTCGTCGAAGTCGACGGTCACGGTGTCGGCGAACGGCCCGAAGGCGGTGACCTCGAGGGTGTGCAGCCGCATCAGTCTGCCGCCACCGGGTCGAGGTCGGTGTCCTCGCAGCAGGAGTCGACGGCCTCGCGCAGCAGCGCCGCCTCGGCCTCCGACGGCGGCGTGCCGCGCAGCTGGGTGACGAACTCGCGGGCGATCGCGTGGTCCGAGCGGCTGCTCGGGCGCTGGGTGGGCAGCATGCCGATGCCGGTCGGGGTGGCCTCGAAGCCCAGCACGAGGGTGTGCGGGAAGCGCTGGCGCAACCGCTCCATCGCCCGGACCGGGCGCACCTCGTCGCTCAGCGTGACCTGGAGCCAGGAGCCCTCGTGCCGTGCCAGCGACGGGTCGAGCAGCAGCTGCTCGAGCTCGCCGCGGAGCCTGGCCAGCGGGCGCGGGACGGGCGCGTCGATGAACTCCGCGCGGACCGTGCCGTCCCGATCGAGGTCGACCAGCCAGCTGCCCTTGTGGTGGGTGGCCTCGGAGAAGGAGTAGGCGAGCGGCGACCCGCTGTAGCGGACCCGGTCGTGGAGGGTGTGCCGGCCGTGCAGGTGACCGAGGGCGACGTAGTCGATGCCGTCGAAGACCGAGGTCGGCACGAGCGAGACGCCGCCGACGCTGATGTCGCGCTCGGAGTCGCTGGGCTCGGCGCCGGCGACGAAGGCGTGGGCGAGGACCACCGACCGGGTGCCCGGGCGGTCGCCGAGGTCGACGCGCACCCGGCGCATCGCCTCGGTGAGCGCGGCCTCGTGGGAGCGGCCCGGCAGCCCCCAGGGCTCGCGGACGGCGTCGGGGTCGAGATAGGGCAGGCCATAGACCGCCACGGGCCCGTGCTCGTCCTCGAGCAGGACCGGCGTGCCCACGCCCGCGGGGTCGGTGCGGATGAAGACGCCTGCGGCGTCGATGAGCCGCGAGCTGAACCCGAGGCGCTGCGCGGAGTCGTGGTTGCCGCTGGTCAGCACCACCCGGGCGCGGGAGGCGGCCAGGCGCGCGAGCGTCTCGTCGGCCAGGCGAACGGCGTCGACGGCCGGCAGCGCGCGGTCGTAGATGTCGCCGGCCACCACCACCAGGTCGACCCGCTCGGCGGCGACCACCTCGAGCAGGTGGTCGACGAACAGGGCCTGGTGATCCAGCATCCCCTCACGGTGGAACGACCGGCCGAGGTGCCAGTCCGAGGTGTGGAGGATCCGCATGTCCGGCACGGTAGTCGGGGGCGCCGACAGTCCGGCGTCAGCCACGCCGAGCGCTCCCGGTGGCGCTCGCTACCCTCGAGGAGAGCCTCGTGAAGTCGTTCACAAAGGGCCCGCCCAGGTTGAGTAGCCGACGCGGCGTCGATATGTTGTCGACATGGTGTCGAATCAATGTCAGGGGCGGCGGTAGCCGTGTTCCTCGCCCTTCGTGAGCTTGTCTTCGCACGCGGCCGCTTCGCCCTGATGGGCGTGGTCGTCGCCTTGATCGCGATCCTGATGGTGCTGCTCAGCGGCCTGACGGTCGGCCTGGTCAACGACGGGGTCTCGGGGCTCCAACGCCTCCCGGTGACCTCGCTGGCCTTCCAGGACGGGGTCTCCAAGGACGCCGCCTTCTCCCGCAGCGTGGTCTCCACCGACGCGGTCGAGACCTGGCGCGAGCAGCCCGGGGTCGCCGAGGCCGAGCCGTTCGGCAACACGCTCGTCAACGCCCGCAACCAGGACGGCGTGGAGATCGACCTGGCGCTGTTCGGCGTCGAGCAGGGCTCCTTCCTCGACCCCGAGGTGGCCGAGGGCTCCCCGATCGCGGGGGAGGGCGAGGTCGTCGTCAGCGCGACCGCGGCCGAGGAGGGTGTCGCCGTGGGCGACACGATCACGCTCGAGCCCTCCGGCTACGAGCTGCGGGTCGTGGGGGTGCTCGCCGACCAGCACACCTACGGCCACGTCGACATCGGCTACCTGCCGCTGCGCACCTGGCAGGAGGTCAAGGCCGGCGTGCGCGACGGCGACGTCGTCCCCGACCGGGTGTACGACGAGATCACCGCCGTCGCGGTCCGCGGTGAGGACGGCGCCGAGGTCGACCTGGCCGCCGGGGACGACGCGGCGGGCACCGAGTCGATGACGCGCGAGGAGTCCTACGGCGCCTCGCCCGGCTACACCGCCGAGACCTCCACCCTCCAGCTGGTGCAGGGCTTCCTCTACGCGATCTCCGCGCTCGTGGTGGGCGCCTTCTTCACGGTGCTGACCGTGCAGCGCAAGCAGGAGATCTCGGTGCTGCGGGCCATGGGCGCCAGCACGGCGTACCTCTTGCGCGACAGCCTGGTGCAGTCCTTCGTCCTGCTCACCGTGTCCGCCGGCGTCGGGGTCGCGCTCGGCGTCGCGGCCGGCGCCGGACTCGCCTCCACGCCGATGCCCTTCGCCCTCGAGGCCGCACCGATCGCCGGCGCCACCGCGCTGCTGGTCGGGCTCGGCGTCGTCGGTGCCGCGGTGGCCGTCGTGCGCATCACCCGAGTCGACCCGCTGAGTGCCCTGGGAGGCAGCCGATGACCGCCGTACTGTCCCTGTCCGATGTCACGCTGCTGCACGGAGACGGCGAGGAGACCGTGACGGCCCTCGACCACGTGGACCTCGAGGTCGCCGCGGGCGAGCTGGTCGCCGTCGTGGGTCCCTCCGGGGCCGGCAAGTCCAGTCTGCTCGCCGTCGCGGGGGCGCTCACCCGCCCCACCTCGGGCGCGGTGCGGCTCGGCGACGTCGATCTCACGACCGCGAGCGCGCGCGACCTGACCCGCACCCGGCGCGAGCGGATCGGCTTCGTGTTCCAGAGCGGCAACCTGATCCCCGCCCTGACCAGCGTGGACCAGCTGCGGCTGCCGCTGACCTTCGGTCCGGTGCGCGACCCGCGGGACCCGCACGAGCTGCTGGCCGCGGTCGGGATGGAGCACAAGGCGAACCGCCGCCCGCACCAGCTCTCCGGCGGCGAGCGCCAGCGGGTGGGGATCGCACGGGCGCTCGTCACCCGTCCGCAGGTGCTGCTGGTCGACGAGCCGACCGCGGCCCTCGACCGGCAGCGCAGCCAGGAGGTGCTCGGCCTGCTGGCCAGCGAGACCCACGAGCACGGGGTGGCCACGATCGTGGTGACCCACGATCACGACGTCCTGCACCACTGCGACCGGGTCCTGGAGATGATCGACGGGCGCCTCGGGCAGGTTAGTCTCACGGCGCCCTGACGACCGCCCGACCGAGGAACCACCGTGCCGCGCATCGAGGCCCCCACCGTGGCCGAGCACCACGCCCGGCAGCGCCGTGCCCTGCTGGACGCCGCCCGCGACCTGCTCGCGGAGGCGCCGGAGGTGCCGTCGATGGCGGCGGTCGGGCGTCGCGCCGGGCTCGCCCGCTCCAGCGTCTACCAGTACTTCGGCTCCGCCCAGGACCTGCTCGCCGCCCTCGTCGCCGACCTCTTCCCCGAGTGGGGCGCCCGGATCGCGGACCGGGTGACCGCGGCCTCGAGCCCCGCCGAGCGGGTGTGGGCGTACGTCGAGGCGAACCTCGAGCTGTTCGCCAGCTCCGACCAGGCGGTGGCCCGGGCGCTGACCCGCGTGGTCGAGCCGCACGTGCTGGCCGGGCCGATGAAGGAGTTCCACGCCCGGCTGCAGGTGCCCCTGCGCGAGGCGCTGACCGAGTTCGGGGAGCCGGAGCCGGAGGCGATGGCCGAGCACATCGACTCCCTCATCGTGCAGGCCTCGCGTGCGGCGGACCGCCCCGCGGCGGATGGCGACGCGGCGCAGGAGGCCGCCCGGGCGCGGCTGCGCCGCCTCCTGGGCCCCTACCTCGAGCTGCCGCTGCCGCCGTCGTCGTGAGACCGGGCCCCCTCCCGACATCCCATCCCGATATCCCACCCCCACCACCACCGGAGAAGACATGGACACCGTCCGTCTCGTGCTGCTGACCATCCACCTGCTGGGCTTCGCCGTGCTGTTCGGCGGCCTGATCGTGCAGGCCAAGGAGCCCACCAAGCGGATCACCTCGTGGGTGCGTGACGGCGCGGGCACGGCGTTCGTCGCCGGCCTGCTGCTCGTCGGCGTGCTCGAGGGCCTCGACGCCGACGTCAACCACACCAAGATCGCCGTCAAGCTCGGCCTCGGCCTGGTGATCCTGGTCCTGGCGCTGGTGAACATGCGCAAGGCCGCCATCAGCACCGGCCTGTGGGCCGCGCTGCTCGTGCTCACCATCGTGACCACCGTGGTGGCGGTCTTCTGGTCCACCCCGCACAAGGTCGCCGACGAGGAGACCGTCGCGGCGCCGGTGGTGCTGGTCCAGCGCTGAGCGCACCTCAGCAGTAGCGCACCGTACGGCGGGCGCCGGTGAACCCGTAGAGGGCCAGACCGGCGTCCGCCGCCAGCTGTACGGCGAGGCTCGTGGGCGCCCCGACGGCGACGAGTGCCCCGGCGCCCGCGGCCACCGCCTTCTGCACCAGCTCGAACCCGGCCCGCCCGCTGACCACCAGGCAGGCCTGCGTCGGCGACTCGCCGGCCAGCACCCGCGCCCCGGTGACCTTGTCCAGCGCGTTGTGGCGCCCGACGTCCTCGCGCACGACGAGCACCTGGCCGTCCGCGTCGACCAGCGCCGCGGCGTGCACGCCGCCGGTGCGCGAGAACAGCGACTGGTGCTCGCGCAGCCGGTCCGGCAGCGCGCGCACGGTCTGCGGGCTCGGCAGCGGGCCGGACCAGCGCGCGGCCGCGGACGGGTGCTCCAGCACGTCGCCGATGCTGTCCTTGCCGCACACCCCGCAGGCCGAGGAGCCCGACGAGGACGCGTCGTGGCGGTGGCCGACCTCGCGCAGCGGCGGCCCGGCGAGGGTGACGGTGACGACGTTGAACTCCTGCTCGGGCGCCAGCGTGACGTCCGTGCAGTAGGCGACGGTCGCGATCCCGTCCACGCCCGTCAGCCCCTCGTGGACCAGCCACCCGGCGGCGAGCTCGAAGTCGTGGCCCGGGGTGCGCATGGTCACCCAGGCGCGCCGCGCCTCCGCCCCCGGCCAGGCCAGCCGGATCTCCAGCGGCTCCTCGGTGGCCAGCCGGTCCTCGCGGCGACGCTCGCCGTCCTCTGCGAACTCGTGGACACGGGTGCGGACCGAGGGCCCGGGCCGGCGTGCGCGCCCGCTCATGCGCCGTACCTCGCGCGGACCGTGAGGCGGCGCGCCAGCAGGTCGGTGACGTCGGCCAGGCGGCGGCGCACCGTGGGGTCCAGCGCCTCGTCGGCCAGCCGTTCGCGGGCCCGGTCCAGCGTCTCCTGGCTCAGCGCGGTCGCGGGGAAGAACGCCTCGACGGCGGTGCCGCGCACCCAGCCCTGGTGGACCTCCGCGACGGTGTCCAGGGCGGCGAAGTAGCGCTCGACGTACGGCGCGGTGAGGTCCTCCTGGCCGGGCTGCCACAGGCCGGTCCCGGCCGCCTCGAGGTCGTAGTTGGGCACGCTGACCTCGCCGGTGAACCGCGCCCAGGCCCACGCCTTGGCCTCCGGCTCCGGGAGCGAGGCACGCGCCCGGGAGTGCTCGACCCGGGCCTGCGCGGTCGGGTCGTCGGCCAGCGCGGCGTCGAGCTCGGCGGCGTCGCACGCGCCGAGCACGGCCAGGCGGACCAGCACCCGCCAGCGCAGGTCCTGGTCGATCTCGATGCCCTCCGGCGGAGAGGCGAGCCAGCCGCGCAGCGCGTCTGGGTCGGTGGCGGTGGCGATCGCGAGCCGGAAGGCGGAGTGCTGGTGCTCGGCGCCGGCGGGCTCCGCGGCGACCCGCGCGAGCGCGGCGCGGTGCACCCGCTCACGGGACCCGTCGGGGGCCAGGGGGAGCAGCGTCTGCAGCAGCCAGGGCATGGTGCGGCGAGGCACCGCGCGGACCGGGGTGTCCTCGAGGTCCTCGACCGGTGGCGCGGCGACCGCGACGTCCACGACCCGTGCGGGGTCGAGCACGCCGTGGTCGTGGGCCATCCGCAGCTGGTTCCAGGTCGCGGCGCGCTGCAGGTCGTCGCGCAGCGCGGGCAGGTCCTCGACCAGCGCCTCGACGGTGGCGGCGTCGGGGAGCACCAGCGCCCAGGTCTGCTCGTGGGGGTCGAGCACGACCGGGGCGGTGCCCACCTCGACGGGCGTCTCGGCCACGTCCAGCACGAGCGGGCGGGTGCGCCAGCCGGCCTCCTCGCGCACCGCGATGCCGAGCGTGTGGGTGCGCTCGACCTGCTGGCCGGCCGGGGGCGTGCGGCGTACGACGCCCGCCGCGCGGTCCAGGGTGATCGTGTCGGCGCCCGAGGTGCGCAGCCAGGCGCCGGTGAACGCCGACAGGTCGCCAGCGCCCGCCCGCTCCCAGGCGGCGAACAGGTCGTGCATGGTGGCGTTGGCGAACTCGTGGCGGCGCATGTGCTCGACCACCCCGCCGAGGAAGACCTCGTCGCCGAGGCGGGTGTTGAGCTGGCGCAGGATGCTGGCTCCCTTGGCGTAGGAGATCCCGTCGAAGTCCTGCAGCGCGGCCAGCGCGTCGACGGCACCGTTCCCGGCGACCGGGTGGGTGTTCGGCCCGAGGTCGGCGCCCAGCCCCCAGCAGCGGCGCAGGTAGGAGTTGTCCACCCAGGCGTCGGCGTACTCGGTGGCGTCGGCGACGACCCGGGTGCCGGCGTACTCGGCGAAGGACTCGTTGAGCCACAGGTCGTCCCACCAGCGGGGGGTGACCAGGTTGCCGAACCACTGGTGGGCGAGCTCGTGGGCGATGGTCGTGGCCCGCACGATCCGCGCGCCGCGGCTGAGCCGGGTCGAGGAGAGCATCTGGTCGCGCAGCGTCACGCAGCCCGGGTTCTCCATCGCACCGGCGTTGAACTCCGGCACGAACGCCTGGTGGTAGTCGCCGAAGGCGTAGCGGATCCCGAACAGCCGGTGCAGCTCATCGAGGCTGGCCCGGGTGACCGCGAGCAGGTCCTCGGCGTCGGCTTCCAGCGCCCCGGCCAGGCTGGCGCGCGAGCTGAGCCCCAGCGCGATGCCGTCGTGCTCGTCGCGGATCACGTGGTAGGGCCCGGCCACGACCGTCACGAAGTACGTCGACAGCGGCGGCGTCGGCCCGATGCGCCACAGCCCGGGCTCCGGCTGGGTGGCCGGGGCGTTGCCGACGACCACCCAGTCGCGCGGCGCGCGCACCGTGAACGTGTACGGCGCCTTGAGGTCGGGCTGGTCGAAGCAGGCGAAGATGCTGGGCGCGGCGTCCATGAACGACATGCCGTAGACGTAGTGGCGCCCGTCGGCGGGGTCGACGCTGCGGTGCAGGCCCTCGCCGTCGTTGCGGAAGGCCATCACCGCGTCGACGACCAGCTCGTTGGCCCCCGGCACCGTGTCGAGGGGCAGCCGTCCGCCGACCAGGTCGTCGGCGTCCAGCGGCGTGCCGTTGAGGAGCAGCGAGCGCACCCGGCGCGGCTTGAGGTCGACGAACGTCGCGCCGCCCGCGCTGGTGAAGCGCAGGGTGGTGCGCGAGGCGAAGGTCTCCACGTCGGAGGCGAGGTCGAGCTCCACGTCGCAGGAGTCGACCCGGAGCAGCGCGGCGCGGGCCTCGGCCTCGGTGCGCTGGAGGCTGCGCGGCGCGGTGTGCTGAAGATCGGGGAACGGTGAGGTCACTTCGCCAGACTAGGCAACCCTGCCGAGTCCGGGGACCTAGCATCGCGCCGGCAACCTCTTCGTGGTCCAGCGCGTCTGAGGGGGCATGGACGAACACACGTCCCCATCACTCGGAGGAACCTCATGACACGTTCGACCTTCCGCCCTCGCAGGGGGCTCGTGGCAGGCGTCGCCGCCTCGGGCCTGCTGCTCGGCGCCGCCGCGGTCGGCGTGGGCCCCTCGCCCGCAGCCGCCGCGCCTCCCGGGTGCGACCAGCCGTTCCCGACCGCTGAGCTCACCCGCGGGCAGGTCCTCTCCGGCCTGACCGTGGTCCAGGGCACCGAGCCGGTCGCCTTCGAGGGCACCGTGATCGGGGTGCTCGACGACGGCATCTCCGCCGGTCTCGACATGATCATGGTCGACGTCGAGGTGCCCGACATCGAGCTGCCCGGCGGTGGCCAGGCCAACGGCATCTGGCAGGGCATGTCCGGCTCGCCGCTGTACGCCGCCGACGGGCGCGTCGTCGGCGCGATCTCCTACGGCATGGCGTGGGGGTCCAGCCCGGTGGCCGGGGTGACGCCGTTCGCGGAGATGGAGGAGTTCTTGGAGGCCGACCCGGCCCCGCGGCTCCCCGTGCCGCCGGCGATGGCACGCGCGATCGCCGCCAGCACCGACCTCACCGTCGCGCAGGCCGGTCGCGGGATGCGTGAGCTCACCGTGCCGATGGGCGTGTCCGGGGTCTCCCAGCGCACCCTCGACATGCTGGCGGCCAAGGCCGAGGCGCTCGCCAAGCGCGGCATCAAGCGGCCCTACCTGAAGTCCGCCAGCTATCGGCTCGCTCGCTCGACGGCCGCGCCCGCCGACGCCAGCGCGATCAAGCCCGGCGGCAACCTCGCCACCACCGCGTCGTACGGCGACGTGATCATGGGCGGCGTCGGCACCGTGACCTCGGTGTGCGGCGACCGGGTGGTCGGGTTCGGGCACCCGGCGTACTCCCTGGGCGCCACGTCGCTCGGCCTGCACCCCGCGGACGCGGTCTACGTGCAGCCCGACCCGGCCGGGGTGCCGTTCAAGCTCGCCAACATCTCCGCCCCCGTCGGCACCATCAACGACGACCGCCGCACCGCGATCGCCGGTCGCCTCGGCGCACTGCCGGACGCGATCGCGCTCACCAGCGCGCTGGCGCTGGACGGGGAGACGCTGACCGGGCGGACCGAGGTCTACGTCGACGACGCCGCCGCCGACGCGGTGTACTACCAGTTCTCCGCCGCCCACGAGCGCCTGCTCGACAACGACCCGATGGGCTCGGAGCTGCTGACCTGGACGATCACCGGCACCGACGCGGCCGGGGCGCCGTTCACGCTGCGCCTCACCGACCGCTTCGCGGGCCCGGATGCCCTGTGGGAGGCGACGTACGGCGTGGCCGACTTCGCCTGGGGCCTGAGCCGGCTCGAGGGCGTGGAGATGCGCAGCATCGACCTGCGGGCCGACCTCAGCCGTGACGCGCGCACCCTCGACATCGCCCGCGTCGAGCAGCACCGCAACGGCTCCTGGACGACCGTCAACAACAAGACCCCGATCCAGGCGCGCGCCGGGCGCACCATCAAGCTCCGCCTCGTGATGACCGCTCCGGGCGGTACCAAGCGCTACCACCGGGTCAGCTTCGCCGCCCCGGCCGCCAAGTACCGCTCCGCCACCCGCGTCTCGGTGACCTCGGGCAGCAACCAGTGGAACAGCACGTCGTTCAAGAACCTCGCCGGGGCGAAGAAGCTCATCGCCACGACGCTGCGCAACGACCAGGTCCGCGTGCAGTACGGCACCTCCGACAAGGTGCAGTACGCCGGGGACTACTACGGCGAGGAGATGTACTACCGCGCCGAGGCCAAGCGGCCGAAGTCCTTCCTGCGCACCCGGGTCTCCGCGCCGTACGACCGGGTGGTCACCGGCGCCGCCAACATCAAGGTGAAGATCCTCAAGTAGCACCCACTCACACCACGACGGCGGGCGGGAGCGCGGCTCCCGCCCGCCGTACCCTGCTAGGCATGGGTGCGCAGGACGTGACAGAGCCGAGCGAGATCGCCGCACGCGCCGAGAAGGACCGGCTGCTCGCCCTCGTGCGGGACTCGGTGATCGGCGAGGACCTCTTGATGAGCACGCCCTACGGGCGTCGGCGGGTGACCTACGCCGACTACACCGCCTCGGGCCGGGCGCTGTCGTTCATCGAGGACTTCGTACGCCGCGAGGTGCTGCCCGGCTATGCCAACACCCACACCGAGTCCAGCGGCACCGGCCTGCAGACCTCGCGGCTGCGTGAGGAGGCGCGCGCGATCATCCGCGAGGCGGTCGGCGGCGACGAGGACACCGTCGTGCTGTTCACCGGCTCCGGCGCCACCGGCGCGATCGCCAAGCTCGTCGGGGTCCTGGGGCTGCGGCTGCCCTCGGTGCTCGAGGACCGCCACCACCTGCAGCGCCACATCCCGCCCGAGGAGCGCCCGGTCGTCTTCGTCGGGCCCTACGAGCACCACTCCAACGAGCTGCCGTGGCGCGAGTCGGTCGCCGACGTCGTGGTGATCCGCGAGGACGCCGACGGTCAGGTCGACCTCGACGACCTGCGCGCCCGCCTGGTCGAGCACGCCGACCGCCCGCTGCGCATCGGCTCCTTCTCCGCGGCCTCCAACGTCACCGGGATCATGTCCGACGTGGCCGGCATCGCGACCGTGCTGCACGAGCACGGCGCGCTCAGCCTGTGGGACTACGCCGCCGCGGCGCCGTACGTCGAGATCGCGATGGGCCCCAGCGACCCGGCGCGCCCGCTGTCCTACAAGGACGCGGTGTTCATCTCCCCGCACAAGTTCGTCGGCGGACCGCAGACGCCGGGCGTGCTGGTCGCGCGCCGCGAGCTCTTCGCCAACCGGGTGCCGGACGTCCCGGGCGGCGGCACCGTCGCCTACGTCAACACCGACGACCACCGCTTCCTCGACGACCCCACCCACCGCGAGGAGGGCGGCACCCCGGCGATCGTCGAGGCGATCCGCGCCGGGCTGGTCTTCCAGCTCAAGCAGGCGGTCGGGGTGGACACGATCCGCGCCCAGGAGGAGCGCCACCTGGCCCGTGCCGTCGAGGCGTGGCGGGCCGAGCCGGGGCTGGAGCTGCTCGGAAACCTCGAGGCCGAGCGGCTCTCGATCGTGTCGTTCGTGGTGCGCTCGCCCACCGGGCGCTACCTGCACCACAACTACGTGGTCGCGCTGCTCAACGACCTGTTCGGCATCCAGGCCCGCGGCGGCTGCTCGTGCGCGGGCCCCTACGGCCACCGGCTGCTCGGCATCGACATCGAGCGCTCCCACGAGTTCGAGCGCGAGATCACCGGCGGCTGCGAGGGCATCAAGCCCGGCTGGGTGCGCGTGAACTTCAACTACTTCGTGCCCGACGCCGTCGCGCAGTACGTCGTCGACGCGGTGCGGATGATCGCCCGCGACGGTTGGCGGCTGTTCGGCGACTACTCCTTCGAGCCCGCCACCGGTCTGTGGCGCCACCGCGCCGGCGTCGTCGACCCGCCGCTGTCGCTCCACGACGTGTCGTACGCCGGCGGCCGGGTGCACCTGCCCGAGCACACCGCCACCGGGGGAGTGGAGCTGCTCGAGGAGCACCTGCGCGACGCCGCCCGGATCCTCGGCGAGCGCCCCGGCCCCGACCTCACCACCCACCCCGGCAACGTGAGCACCGACTTCGAGCACCTGCGCTGGTTCGACCTCCCGGCGGAGTGCGTGGCGGTCGACGCGGCTGAGTGAGTCAGGCCGCGTGCGGGTCGCGCACATCGACTAACGGCCGTTGGGCCAGCGAACTTTAGGTAGGGACGAAGAACATTCCGCCTGACGGGGGTCAGAAGGTGCACAGTGCCGTCACTACGCAACGTTGAGCGCGCCCTGGGCCAAGGCCTGGGTCCTGACCAAGGAGCAGCTGTGATGAGGGGCGCGCGAGTGAAGGTCGGGCTGGCAATCGTGGCGATCGTTGCCGTTCCGGCCGTCGCCCCCGGGGCAGACCCAGGCGAGTCGGAGACCCCCGAGCCGACCGAACAGTCGGCTGCCGACACAGCAGCGGCGGAGGAGATCTTGCCCGCCATTCCCGACGAGGCGCGCGTGAGGGTTGAGCCCACCCTCGGTGCCGGCAACTCCGAGGTCTACGAGTTCACCCCCAGGGGGGTGACCTACACGATCGCGATGACCTGTACGTCGTCCGTCGCCGGAGCTGAAGCTCAGCTCGTCAACTTCGACTACCCCGATGCCGCGTCCGTCATCGGCTGCGACGGGGTCACGACCAGCACGATCGTGAGCGCGCCCCCGGGCGCCAAGCGGATCCAGGTTCGAGCGGGAGATGGCAGCGACTGGGCCCTGAGCATCTACGACGGCACACCAGAAGGCGTGTCCGTCACGCCGGTCACGTAGGAATGGCGGAAGCGATGGCTGCGTAAGTGCTCACCGAGGATCCGAGAGCATCCGCCTGAGCGGCGCCGCAGTCATCCCAACGCTGGCTCTCCTGCTCCCCATGCTCCACTGTCCACCGTCGACTCCCACGCAACAGCGCCCGCGGCGGCCACCTCAGCCGGAGGTAAGGCCAAGGCGACCGACCGGACCCGGATGACGTGCCCGGGCAAGGGGAAGCTGTGGCTCATCGTCAACCACCCCAACGCCCGCACTGACCGTGCGCGCATCGCTGCACGCAAGCCCCGCAGCCGAGACGAGCTGATATCGGGCCGGAAACTGTCGCTTTATCCTCGTCAACCCCGGCTGCGGTCATGCACTTACGTCCGACGGCTGAATCGGATATCGCCATTCGGCATCCGTTGGTGCAGATAACGGTCGTCGTGGATCAGGTGATGGTGATGGCCGCACAGAAGAATACCCTTGTCGAGATCGGTCTTTCCGCCGGCCGACCACGGGTCCACATGGTGCGCCTCGCACCAGGTGGACGGAATCGTGCAGCCGTCCGCTCGACATTCCTTGTCGCGAATTGCGAGGGCTTTTCTCTGGCCCGGGCTGAAGAGTCGACTGGCGCGGCCGAGGTCGAGCGGCACCGAGCGGGTGCCGAGGACCGCCGGGACGAGACCTGCGGTGCAGGCCAGGCGCCGGGCCTCGCCCGCGGTGATGCGGGAGCCGTCCGCCAGCGTCGCGGACCCGAGGCCGTCGACGAGCGCCTGGAGGTCCATCGTGATCACGAGAGTGGTCGCGTCGCCGCCGTGCAGGGGGAGTCTCGAGGGGTCGATGGCCTCGAGCAGCGAGCAGAAGGCCTCGCCGAGCCGACGCTCGTAGGGCACCCGCCGCCCGTCCGTGGCAGGCGAAGCGGACTCGTCTGCTGCGCGCCGCGGGTTGGTGAAGGACTCCAGCATCGTGGTCAGCCGCAGCGCGATGCTCTCCGGCACCCGGGCCCGGATCGCCGCACTCCCGTCGCCGAGGTGCTTCACACCCAAGGTCGTACGCCGCCGGGCGCGGCGCTCCGCGGCGCGCAGCTGCTCCTCCTCGACCTTCTCCGCCCACTCCGGCGCGACGACCTGGAGCAGCCGCTCGGCCAGGCGGGCCAGCTCACGTGGCCCGAAGTCGGCGGCCTGCTCCACGAGGTAGGTCTCGGCGCGGGCGAGCATGTCGGCCCACTCCTCGGCGCTGGCCTCGATGAGGTCGAAGGCGTCGGTGAGGTCGTCGAGCGCGGCGACGATGACGTGGCCCTGGTCGAGGCTGACGTGCCCGCCCGCGAGGGCGGTGCCGACGCGGTGCCAGCGCCGCTCGCACGCGACCCCGAGACGCCGCAGCCGCCGGGCGGTCGGGGCGGCGGTGTGGGTGCGGTGTGCCACCCAGGCGGCGACGTCGCGACACCCGTCGGCGTCGGCCACCTCGTCGGCGCACGCGATCACCCGCGCGTGCACCGCCTGGGCCCGTGAGGCCAGGTGGGCCGTCATCCTCAGCGCCTGGCGCTTCTCCGGCACCGAGAGGAAGACCGGATCGCGACCAGCGATCGTGTCGAGGGCGTCCTCGGCGCACCCGAGATCGGTGAGGTAGGAAGAGACCTGATCGGCCATCGTCGACTCCCGAGATCAAGGGGTGCGGGGTGGATTCCCGTATATCCCGATCCTACCCGTGTTCGAAACATTTCGAACGCGCACGGAAGGTAAAGGATGAATCTGTGGATAAAGTCGCCGAGACGGGCGGGCCACTGGCAGTGGATCGGCCCCCATGCGCCATGCGCTGTGCACCAGCGTTTCGTGCGCGACCAGACGGACCGTCGCTCTCCGATTGCGGTGTGGCCACCACGCGCGCCCGCCTGCCGGAACCGCGTCGCCGGGGCCGGCGAAGTGCCGGACCTCGCCGTCGAGGACGATCTCGCCCTCGTCGGCCTGGCAGAGGCCGTAGAGGACATCTCCGAGCGCTTCGGGTTCCACGTCGACCCCGACGCGGTCGTTGAGGACCTGCCGGTCGGCGTGAAGCGCCGTGCAACCCGGGCACGTACCGACAGTAACGATGAATCAACCGCGGCAGTCGCGGCTCCGGTACTCCGGCTGACGTCCTACTGGACTGTATTGCCAGTCGAAGAACATCACCCTGAGGTCTGCCGGGAACCAGCTCGGCGTCTGGCCGACCACGGTCAGCGAGCTCGAACGCGGTATTCGGCGCAACGACGACCTGGCACAGACCTACCGGCCTGCCTCAGCGCGGGGTAGGGCTCGGCTGGCCATCCAAGATGGCTCGAGCGGCTGCCGCTACCGAGCCGACCACCAGATCCGGCCGGTAGCCCGTCGGGTCCGATCCGTCGTCGAGCCACGCCGTGCTCAGCCCGACGGCAGCCCCACCCGCGACGTCGAGCTCGAGACTGTCGCCGATCATCCAGCCCTCGAGCGTGCAACCGAGCCTGCTGGCGAGCGCGTGGAAGATGGCAGGAGCTGGTTTGCGGGCACCGACAGCGTCGGACACGACCCATCCGTCGACGAGGGCGTCCAGGCCGGTGCGGCGAATCTTGCCCTCCTGGTTGTCGAGCATGCCGTTCGTGATGACGCCGAGAGTCCACCCGGCTGCCCGAAGGTCGGCGAGAGCGCTCCGGTCCGCGTCGGTGACCGTCACGAGCGACGGCATCCGCGAGCGGTAGTCGGCCCAGACGCTGTCAGCCGATGTTGGCAGGTCCAGCCGATCGATGAGCTCGCTGAAGACCTCGCCCTTCGGTCGGCGAGCGGTCAGCGCCGCTGCGATGACGTCGACCTCGCCGGCCGGAAGCCGCCAGTGGTCGACGAACCCTGCCGACCAGGCTCGTGCAGCGGCGGCCTGGTCGACCAGGGTCCCGTCCAGGTCCAGAGCGATGAGGGGCACGGGACGAAACCCTAGAGCGAGGGGCAGCGGTTCAGCGCAGCCCCAGGACCCTCACAACCGCACCAGCATCTTGCCCAGGTTCTCCCCGCGGTGCAGCCCCAGGAACGCGTCCACCGCGTGGTCGAGCCCGTCGACGACCGTCTCGCGGCTGACCAGCTTGCCGTCGGCGACCCACTGGCGCGCCAGCCGCTGGTACTCCCGGGCCAGGTCGCCGTGGTCGGTGACGATGAAGCCCTGCATCCGCAGCCGCTTGGTGACCACCTGGAACATGTTGCGCGGGCCGGGGGTGGGCAACTCGTCGTTGTAGCTCGCGATCGAGCCGCACGCGGCGATCCGACCGTGGTCGGAGAGCAGCGCGATGGCGGCCTCGAGGTGCTCGCCACCGACGTTGTCGAAGTAGACGTCGAACGGGCCGTGCGGCTCCAGCAGCTTCAGCGGGGACCCGTCGCGGTAGTTCACCGCCGCGTCGAACCCGAGGTCGTCGGTCAGCCAGGCCACCTTCTCGGCGGACCCGGCCGATCCGACCACCGCGCTCGCGCCGAGCAGCCGCGCCACCTGCCCCGCGATAGACCCGACGGCGCCGGCGGCACCGGAGATCAGCACCCGGTCGCCCTCGCGCAGCCCGGCGATCGCCGTCAGCCCGACGTACGCCGTGAGGCCCGGCATGCCGAGCACGCCGAGGTAGGCGGACTCCTCCACCCCGGTGGTGTCGACGCGGCGGAAGGAGGCGGCGGGGGCCAGCGCGTGCTCGCGCCAGCCGAGCTGGTGCAGGACCGTGTCGCCGACGGCGAGGGAGTCGTCGTTGGAGGCGACGACCGTGCCGACGGCGCCGCCGTCGAGCACCTCGCCGAGCCGGTACGGCGGCACGTAGGACTTCATGTCATTCATCCGGCCCCGCATGTAGGGATCCACCGACATCACCGTGTTGCGCACCAGGACCTCGCCGGGTCCCGGGTCGGGCAGCTCGGTCTCGACCAGGCGGAAGTCGTCGGGGGTGGGCCAGCCGGTGGGACGCGCGGCCAGGTGGATCTCACGGGTGGAGGTCGGCATGCCGCGATCCTGACAGGGCAGCGGTGAGCGGGCCGGGATCCCGGCCCCGGCATGGGCCGTCATCCGCCCACAGGCGGCCACCTCGGGAGCCCGAGGATGCTCCCCCGAGCACGCAGCCCGGGGGAGCGGGGGTCAGGCCTGGAGGCCGAGTGCGAACTCGACCTTCCCGGATGCGTCGACGGCTGCGTCGAGCACCTTGTCGGCGAGCATCAGTGCGGCCGCCTCGTCGAGGAAGATGGTCGCGCCACCCTGCTCGACGATCTGGTCGCCCTCCTGGGCCTGGTCAGCGGCGCTGACCGCGAAGGACGGCTCCGTGGTCCCTTCGGAGGTGATGCGCAGCCCGGCGGTCTCGGGGAGGCCGGGCTGGGTGGCGATCTGTCGGACGATCGTGCTGGCGTTCTCGGTGAGGGTGAGCATGACTCGCCTTCCGATGGTCGTTCAGGACCCCTCCACCGTGTCCCACCCGTGGCACCCGTTCAAGTCGGCGCGGGTGGCCCGGGCGTGTCGCGGGGTACGTCGCGGGTGCCAGGCTGGAGCCATGGCACCCGACAGCCCCCAGACCGCCGCGCGCGACGAGCGCAGCGACTCCACCCACCGCAGCATCGAGCTCGCCCGCGACGGCGACCTGCACTTCGTGGCCACCAACCGCCGCGGCGGCACGCTGGCCATCGGCTCGGGGGAGGACGACGACTTCACCCCGGTCGAGCTGCTGCTCGCGGCGCTGGCCGCCTGCGGGGCGATCGACCTGGAGTCGGTCACCGGCAAGCGGGCGCCGTTCAGCGCGTTCGCGGCGCGCGGGGAGGGGCACAAGATCCGCGACGAGCAGGGCAGCCGGATGGTCGACCTCGCGGTCACCTTCGACGTGGCGTTCCCCGAGGGCGAGGATGGCGACCGCGCCCGCGCGGTGCTCCAGCGCACCGTGCGTCAGGTGCAGGACCGGCTGTGCACCGTCGGGCGCACCGTCAGTGTCGGCGACCCGGTGGACTACCGGACCGGCGACCTCGGCCCGCAAGCGGGCTGAGTCACTCCACGGTGACGGAGGTGATCTCGACCGGGGTCGCGGGCGGGCCGTCGGTGCCGCCGCCCTCGACGCCGTCCTTCGCGACCGCGCGCACCTCGGCGAGCGACTTCTTCGAGATCGTGCCGAACTCGGTGTAGCTGGGTGCCAGCCCGCCGTTGGCGTCCTGGTAGACGATGAAGAACTGCGAGCCGCCGCTGTTCGGTGCGCCGGTGTTGGCCATCGCCAGCGTCCCGGCCGGGTACGTCTCCTCGCCGGTCACCTCGTCGGGGATCGTGTAGCCCGGGCCGCCCATGCCGCTCCCGGTCGGGTCGCCGCACTGCAGCACGTAGATGCCGGCGGTGGTGAGCCGGTGGCACGGGGTCTCGTCGAAGTAGCCCTGCTCGGCGAGGGAGACGAAGGAGCTCACGGTGCACGGCGCGGCGTCGGCGTCCAGCGTCGCGCTCAGGTCGCCGGCGCTGGTGGCGATCGAGACCTTCACCTGGCCGCTGACCTCGGGCTCGGCGGCCGGGAGGTCCGGGCCGTCCTCGGTGCCGTCCGGGACGTACTCGCAGGCACCGGCAGCCGCGGAGACCGACTCCGACGGCGAGGCGGAGGTCTCGGCCGACTCCGGCGACTCCTCGTCGTCGCCGCACGCGGCGAGCGTGCCGAGCACGGCGAGGGCGGCAAGGGCGGCGAGAGGGCGCTTCAGCGCGGCAGCGGGCATGGTCTCGATCGTAGCCAGCGCCTCAGCCGTTGCGGCCCCGGGCGGTGATCGACCACGGCTGCGGACCGGCGGCGTCCTCCGACCAGATCACGTCGTGCAGGTTGACAGCCGCGCACACGTGGTTGGGCGCGATCTCGACCTTGCTGCCCAGAGGGGGCAGCACCGCGTCGGCGAAGTCGACGACCGCATGGTGCTCGGCGAGCTGCACGATGCGGGCGAACGGTGCCCGGGGCAGCCGGCCCCACCCCGAGGCGTACGGCGCGCGGTCGGCGCCGAGCGCCTTGCTGCCGGCGTCGAGGATCAGGCGGCCGCCGGCGTGGCTGACCACGGTGGCCACGCAGGTGAGCGCGATGTCGTCGGGGCTGGCGACCCCGAGCTCCCACTGCTGGGCGTCGTTGAAGACGTAGACGCCGGGGCGCAGCTCGCTGACCACCCCGAGGTCGGTGTGCGCCAGGGTCGGGGTGGAGCCCCCCGAGACCACCCGCGCCTCGATGCCCACGGCCGCGAGCGACGCGACCGCGCCGCTCAGTGCCGCGGCCTCCTCGCGGGCGACGGTGGCGGGGTCCTCGC
Organism: Nocardioides sp. dk884; assembly: GCF_009557055.1. Taxonomy (NCBI): domain Bacteria; kingdom Bacillati; phylum Actinomycetota; class Actinomycetes; order Propionibacteriales; family Nocardioidaceae; genus Nocardioides; species Nocardioides sp. dk884. Next base: position 2,013,475 of record NZ_CP045649.1, read on the forward strand.
CGTACCCGTGGCCGGGGAAGGTGAACACCCCGCGCACCGGCAGCCCGGCGTGGGTGGCTGCCTCGGCGACCGCGCCGGCCTCGTCGGGCTCGGCGCCGCTGCGGTGCTGACCGCTGTCGATCTCGACCAGGACCTCGATGTCGTGACCGCCGAGGTGGCGTCCGGCGTTGGCGGCGCCCGCCACGGAGTCCACCCCGACCGCGAGCCGGGTGGTCTCGGAGAGGTCGACCAGGCGCCGGGCGGAGGGCTCGTCGAGCCACAGGGGGTAGGCGATGAACAGGTCGGTGCACCCGTACGCCGCGAACGCCTCCGCCTCGCCGATCGTGGCGACGGTGAGCCCCACCGCGCCCGCGCCCAGCTGGAGCTCGGCGACCTCGCGGGACTTGTGGGTCTTGGCGTGCGGGCGCAGGCTCACCCCCGCGGCAGCGGCGAGGTCGGCGGCGCGCTGGAGGTTGCGGCTGACTCGGGCGAGGTCGGCGCGCAGGTACGGCGTCCGGGGCTCCTCGGGCATCGCGTGGAACATCGCGCTCACTGCTCCTCGTGGACGTCCGGGTCGCCGCCGAACAGGCGCCCGTCCGGCCGGCCCAGGGCGGTGATGGCGGACATCTCGGCCTCGCTCAGCTCGAAGCCGTCGAGGTCGAGGTTGGCCCGCTGCCGCTCCGGCGTCGCGGACTTGGGGATCGGCAGGTTGCCGAGCTGGACCTGCCAGCGCAGCACCACCTGCCCGGGGGTGACCCCGTGGGCGCGGGCGGCGTCGGCGACCGCCGGCTGGTCGAAGGGGGCCTTGCGCTTGCCCAGCGGGCTCCAGGACTCGGTGAGGATCCCGAGCCGCTCGTGCACCGCGCGCAGCGGGGCCTGCGGGAACCACGGATGCAGCTCGACCTGGTTGACCACCGGGGTCACGCCGGTCTCGGCGATGATCCGCTCCAGGTGGGCCGCGGTGAAGTTGGAGACGCCGATGGAGGTCACCAGCCCCTGCGCCTGGAGCTCCACCAGCGCGCGCCAGGCCTCGACGTACTGGTCCTGGCTGGGGTTGGGCCAGTGGATGAGGTGCAGGTCGAGGCGGTCCAGGCCCAGCCGCTCGAGCGACTCGTGGGTGCTGCGGATCGCGTCGTCGTACGCGTGGTGGCGGCCCGGGAGCTTGCTGGTCACCCGCAGCTCCTCGCGCGGCAGGCCGGATCGACGGATCGCCTCGCCGACCTCGCGCTCGTTGTCGTAGTTCACCGCGGTGTCGAGCAGCCGGTAGCCGGTCTCCAGGGCGCTGGTGATCGCGCGGACGCCGTCCTCGCCGGTCAGCGTGTAGGTGCCGAACCCGATCGCGGGCAGGGTGCGGCCGTCGTGCAGCGTGTGGTCGGGGAGCGCCATGTCCACGACGCTAGCGCCGCCGCCCCGGACGGGGGAGAGGCGCTCGGGCAGGGACCCGGGAAGAATGTCGTCATGAGCACCGTCGACCCGAGCCTGCGTCCGGACTGCGGTGCGTGCGTGGGGCTGTGCTGCGTGGCGCTGCCGTTCGGGCGCTCGCGCGACTTCGCCTTCGACAAGGCGGCCGGCGAGGCGTGTCGCCACCTGACCCCGGCCGACGCGTGCGGCATCCACGCCGACCTGCGCGAGCGCGGGATGGTCGGGTGCACCGTGTTCGGCTGCCACGGCGCCGGCCAGCAGGTCAGCCAGGTGGTGTACGCCGGCCGCTCGTGGCGCGACGGTGACGTCGTGGTGGGGGAGATGTTCGCGGTCTTCGCGGTGGTCCGCGGCCTGCACGAGATGCTGGTCCTGCTCACCGACGCCGCCCGCTGGGCGCCGACCGGACACCAGGAGCTGGCCACCCTCCGGGACCGGCTGCGGGCCGCGAGCAACGGCACGCCGGCGCAGGTGCTCGACGTCGACGTGGACCGGTTGCGGGCCGCGACCGGCGACCTGCTGCGCCGGCTCAGTGCCGAGGTCCGTGGGGGCGGGGGCGCCTCGCTCGCCGGCGCCGACCTGGTGGGCCGCGACCTGCGCGGCACCGACCTGCGTGGAGCGGACCTGCGCGGCGCGCTGCTCCTCGCCGCGCGGCTCGACGGCAGCGACCTGAGCCGCGCCGACCTGCTGGGCGCCGACCTGCGCGACGCGCGCCTCGACGGCGCCGACCTCTCCGGAGCGCTCCTGCTCACCCAGCCGCAGCTCGACGCCGCCGCCGGCGACGAGCGGACCCGGCTGCCGGACGGGCTCGTGCGCCCGGGGCACTGGACGTCCGGGCCCGGCGCGCACTGAGCTCACTGGAGGACATCGGAGCCCGCGTCCGGTGGCGCCCCCGGTGTCGCGGTGTGGTCCGGGTGCCCCGGCGTACGTCGGTCCTCCTTCATCTGCGCCTCGTAGAGGTGGCGGCGACCGTCGACCAGGGCGTCGCGCGCCTCCTGCTCGAGTGCCTTGAACGCGGCGTAGTAGGTGTCGTCGTAGCCCTCGACGACCTGGAAGGTCCAGCGGCCCTCGATGACGTTGCGCCCGACGAGCTCGCGCTCGACGCGGTCGGCGAGCTCGTCGTGGCCGGCGTCGCGCAACAGCGCGACCGCGTCGTCCAGCGTCAGGTCGGCGGTGCCGCTGAGCCGGTGGAAGGCGTAGAGGTGGCCGCGGGCGACCTCGACGCACTCGAGGGCCTCGGACAGCTTGCCCAGCGCCGCCACGGTGTCCTCGCCGACACCGGGCGGACGCTGGTGGGCGCGGTCCGGCCCGGACACGTCAGCCCAGCACTGCCTGGGCGTCGACGGCACCGTGACGCGACTCGATCGCGTCGGCCAGCCGGGCGGTGTCCTCCTCGCTGACCGTGACGCCAGCGGCGAGGAAGCCGCGTTGCAGCTCCTCGTGGACGGTGCCCTCGGTCGCGCCGTCCTGCCAGGAGGTGACCCGGTCCACGACGTTCTGCACGGCCTCGAACTCTTCGCTGCTTCGCTGCTCAGTCATGTCCGGTAGTACCCACCGTCTCCGGGCGTACGCTCGCGGGCATGGACCTCGGCATCCACTACGCCCGCTTCGACCACCCCGGCTGGGACGCCCGGCTCGCCGAGCGCCTGGGCGAGACCGCGCGGGTCGCCGACGAGGGCGGCGTGGCGATGATGAGCGTGATGGACCACTGGTTCCAGATGGAGGACCTCGGCGGGCCGCCGGCGCCGATGCTGGAGGGCTACACGACGCTGGGCTACCTGGCCGCGGTCACCCGCCGGCTCCGGCTGGGGCTGCTGGTCACCGGGGTCACCTACCGGGCCCCGGGGCTGCTGGCCAAGACCGTCACCACCCTCGACGTGCTCTCCGGCGGCCGGGCGGTGCTCGGCATCGGCGCCGCGTGGTACGAGCGGGAGCATCGCGGCCTCGGCGTGGCCTTCCCGCCCACCGCCGAGCGCTTCGAGCGGCTCGAGGAGACGCTGCAGATCTGCCGGCAGATGTGGAGCGAGGACGACGGCCCCTATCGCGGTGCGCACTACGAGCTCGCCGAGACCGTCTGCGTGCCGCCTCCGGTGCGCGGTCGGGTGCCGGTGCTGATCGGCGGCAGCGGCGAGCGCAAGACCCTGCGCCTGGTCGCGGCGTACGCCGACGCATGCAACCTGTTCGGCTTCGAGCCCGAGGAGATGAAGCACAAGCTCGACGTGCTGCGCCGCCACTGCGACGACGTCGGGCGCGACTACGACGACATCGAGAAGACCGTGCTGGTCTCGCTCGACCCTGTCGGCGAGCGGGAGCGGTTCCTGGCGCTGGTGGAGCAGTACGCCGCGCTCGGGATCGACCTGGTCACCACGATGCCGACCGGTGACGACCCGGTCGCCTGGACCACCGCACTGGTGGACGATGTGGTGCCGCGGCTGCGCGCGCTCTGAGCGGCGCTGGCCGGCCGCGGTGGTCGGTCTGCTGCTGGTGAGCGCGTGCTCCGCGGGTGGCAGTGGCGGTGGTGGTGGGAGTGGTGCCGCCCCGCGGGGCGCCCCGGAGCAGCCGGCCCCGGCTGCCTGGCCCGCCGCGGCGGCGCCGGTGCTCGAGCTGGCGGTGAGCGACGGGCGCCCCGCGCGGGCGCTGCTCTCGGTGCCCGCGCTCGGCATCACCGACCTCGCCGTGGTGCCCTACCGCGGGGTCACCGACGACGCGCCGGGCACCGCGATCCAGGACGGCGGCGTGGCCGCGAGCCCGCACGGGCCCGGCGGTGGCACCGGCCCCGGCGGGGTGGGCAACTACCAGGTCACCGCGCACCGGGTCTCCTCGACGCGGGCCTTCGAGCACCTCCCGTCGCTGAGCCACGGGTCGCGGGTGCTCATCGACGTGGGGAAGACCCGCTACGTCTACGAGGTGCGCGCCACCCGGCGTACGTCGTTCCGCTCGGCGCAGTCGCTGCGCGAGCAGCGCGCCGCGGTCCCGGGACGCCCGGGCGCGCGCCCGCGGCAGGCGATGCTCACGCTGTCGACCTGCGCGACCCCCGAGGACCACGCCGCGGGCAACTGGTGGGCCGACGAGCACGGCAACCCCGAGCACCGCATCGACAAGGTCGCGGTGCTGGTCGAGGTCGTGGTCGGCGTGGGGGAACGCGCCGAGAACCCGCTGTAACGCGGGGTTATCGTCGCTTCACATGCGGCGTACGACGGGGGAAGCGTCCACAGGCCTGCGGAAGTCGGCGCCTCAGGAGTAGTCAGCGAACAGCCGCCGGGCCGTGCCGTCGACGCTCATCACCCCGCCGTACGGCACGATCCACTGGGGCCGAGTGTGGCCGAAGGGCGGGCCGACCACGACCACCGCGTCGCGGTGGTAGCGCCCGACCAGCTCGATCGCGACGTCGCGCTGCTCCTCGCGCTTGGCCAGGCGCTCCGCGGACGACGGGCGCCGGGTGAAGTCGGAGGTCGGCGGGCGGGCGACGACCACCGCGTCGACGGCCTCCAGGATCCCGCGCTCACCGAGGCTGCGCAGGATCCAGCCGAACTCGGTGGCCGGCATCAGCTCCTCGGAGGTCTCCAGGAGCAGTACGCCGCCGGCGACCACGGCCGGGTCCGCCGCGAAGCGCCCCGCGGTCAGGATCCACTGCAGGACGTCGATGCATCCGCCCCAGGTGCGCCCGGTGACCGCGCGGGCGGGGCCGGCCCAGGTCCACGGCTCGGTGGGCTCGCGGTCGCCGTACTCGTGCAGCGCGCGGGGGTCGGCCCAGTCCCGGCCGAAGTCCTCCGACTCGCCGGGCTCGGTGATCTCGAGGCGCTCGCCGGTGAGGAGGGCGGCGCGCAGGGACTGCTCGTGGACGGCGTCGATGCCGGGCCCGGCCCCGAGGTGGACCTGCGTGGAGCCGCCGTAGAAGCCGGGGACGCCGTGGCCCCACAGCCAGTTCAAGATGTTGGTGTTGTCGCTGTAGCCGAGGAACGGCTTGGGGTCGCGGGTCACCAGCCCGGCGTCCAGGTGCGGGACCACCGTGATCTGGTCCTCGCCGCCCACCGTGGCCAGCACCGCGCGGATCTCGGGGTCGGCGAACGCGGCGTTCAGGTCGGCGGCGCGCGCCTGCGCCGACGCCCCGAGCTGCCGGGTGGTCGGGTACTCGACCGGCACCAGCCCGGTGACGGCCGTCAGTCGGGCCAGCGCCTGGTCGTGCACGGCGGGTGCCACGGCCGGCGCCGCGAACGAGGGGGAGAGGACGGCGACCTTGTCGCCGGGCCGGGCCTTGGGTACTGCGACGAGCTCCATGGGAGGTGACCCTAGGGGAGGCGCGCACCGGACGACTGGGCCCGGTGCGGATAACAGACGCGACCGGGCGTGGACCCCGGCCCCGAGGAATCTCGAGGCTCACCGTCCAGACGGCCAGCGAAGACGGCGGGTGCCGGGGGAGGGGCTTGCGGGCCGGGGTCCGCACTAGCCTGCTGCGGTGGAGCAGAGCGAGACGCCGGCCGGTCGCTTGAGCGGGCAGCAGGCCGATCTCCTCGCCGAGTGGCTGCCCGGGTGGCGCCTGGTGCGCGACCTCGGCTGGGGACTGGTCGGCACCACCGTCCTGCAGGTCGAGCACGACGGCGGGCCGTACGTCGTCAAGGCCGGCGACGCGGCCGACCACCACCTGGCCCGCGAGCTGCGCGCGCACCGCGAGTGGCTCACGCCCTGGACCTCCCGCGGTCGGGCGCCGGTGCTGGTGCACGGGGACGAGGCGGCGAAGCTGCTCGTGACCCGGTATCTGCCCGGGGAGCTGGTGCAGGGCAACCCCGCCGAGAGCGACCCGGACACCTACGAGCAGGCCGGCTGGCTGCTGCGGCTTCTCCACGACCAGCTGAGCGTCGTGGACGAGGGCTTCGAGGCCCGCGAGCGCGACAAGGCGCTGGCCTGGCTGGCCCGCTCGCACCGCATCGAGCCCGCCGCCGCGGCCGCGCTGCACGAGATGGTGAGCGGCTGGCCGACGCCGCCGACGCGGCTGGTGCCGACCCACGGCGACTGGCAGCCGCGCAACTGGCTGATCGACGGCGCCACCGTGCGCGCGATCGACCTCGGCCGCGCGGACCTGCGCCCGGCGATGAGCGACCTGACCCGCCTGGCCGCCCAGCAGTTCCGCGTCGTACCGGGGGCGGAGTCGGCGTTCCTCACCGGCTACGGCACCGACCCCCGCGACGCCGACGCCTGGTTCCGCACCCGGGTCCGCGAGGCCATCGGCACCGCGGTGTGGGCCCACCAGGTCGGCGACGAGCCCTTCGAGGCCCAGGGCCACCGGATGGTCGCGGAGGTGCTGGCCGAAGCGGGAAACCACCCGCCGGATAACAGACGCTACCGGACGTAGCTCACCGGACTCCGGGACCCGCGAGGCCCACCGCCCCAACACGCAGCAACGACGACGGGGCGGCCGGGGGAGTGCGCTCACCGCTCGTCGGCGACGTCCTCGCCGCTCGCCGCGTCGTACAGGTAGACCGGCTCGCCGGCGCGCGGGTCCCGGGCGTGCAGCAGGTGGTACGTCGTCGCGTCCGCCGGGCCGAGGTCGAGCAGTCCCGCTCCGGCGCCGAGCACGCCGCGGACCAGGTGGGCCGGTGCGGTGGTGTCGATGCGGGTGACGACACCGGGAGCCACCCAGACCGGCGTACCGGCCAGGAATCCGGTGACCGGGTGGTGCAGGTGGCCGGCGAGCACGGCGCGCACGTCGGTGCCGCGCACGACGTCGCGGAGGGCGGCGATGTCGCGGAGCACGACCTCGGCCAGCAGTGGCATGGAGGCGATGTGGAGCGGCGGGTGGTGCAGCACCAGCACGGTTCCGTCGGGTGCCGGGGTCGCGAGCAGCTCCGCCAGGGCGTCGAGCTGATCGCTGTCGAGCGCGCCGTGGGTGTGGCCGGGGACGAGGGTGTCGAGGGTCAGGACCCGGAGCCCGCCGACGAGGCTGTGCGCCGCGCGCAGCGGCGAGCCCGGGACGAGCGGCGTCCCGCGGTCCTCGCCGTCGGGGCCGAGATGGCCGCTGCCGAGGGCGGCGCCGAACGCGGAGCGGTCGTCGTGGTTGCCGGTGCAGTAGACGTGGGGGATCCCGCGTGCCCGGGCGAAGGTGCCGACCGGCTCGCGTACCGCGCGGCAGCCGGCCTGGGAGCCGTCGTCGGCCACGTCCCCGCTGACCACGACGAGCTGGATCCCGGGCACGTGGCGCACGTCGTGCAGCATCCGCTCCAGCGCTGCGACGGCGTCGACGCCGTCCATGTCGATGCCCGCAGCGGCGGCGTGGGTGTCGGACAGGTGCAGGATCCGGGTCACGGGGCCCTCCGGTCGTCGTACGCGGGTGGGCCCAGCATGGCCCCGGGTCCTCGTGCGGTCGAGCGCCACTCGCGACCGCGAGCGGTCACTGATATCGTCGTGATATCACTTCTCGGGCGAGTCGCCCGACAACTTGAAGGAGAACCGCCCGTGAGCGCTGTGCCGCCCGCTGCCGTCCCGACCCCCTCGGTCCGTGTCGACATCCAGGAGAAGCGCGGCTTCGCGGTCGGCGGCTGGCCGGTGCTCGGCGCGGTGCTCGTGGGCCTCCTGGCCTCGGCGGCGCTCGTCGTGCTGGGGATCGGTGCGGGGGAGAGCGACAGCGTCGGCGTCGCGGTGACGCTGTTCGCGCTCGGGGTCGTGCTCGCCGCCGCCGGGCTCGTGGCTCTCACCGGCTTCAGCGTGATCGCGCCGGGGGAGACCCGGGTGGTGACGTTCTTCGGCGCCTACATCGGCACGGTCCGGCGCACGGGGCTGTCCTGGACGGTGCCGCTCACCGGGCGTCGCCAGGTGCCGGTGCGGGTGCAGAACTTCGAGACCCAGACCCTGAAGGTCAACGAGAAGACCGGCTCGCCGGTCGAGGTGTCGGCGATCGTCGTGTGGCAGGTCGCGGACACGGCGAAGGCGGCGTTCGCGGTGGACCAGTACAACGCCTTCATCACTACGCAGGCCGAGGCCGCGCTGCGCCACGTCGTCGCGACGCACCCCTACGACGCGCAGGCGCAGGCGGCCGCGACCGACCAGACCGAGGAGGAGGTCGAGCGGTCTCCGCACGTGATCACGCTGCGCGAGAACGGCGCCGAGGTCGCCGACGAGCTGGTCGTGGAGCTCAACGAGCGCATCCACATCGCCGGCCTCGAGGTGCTCGAGGTGCGGCTCTCCAACCTCTCCTACGCCGCTGAGATCGCCGGCGCGATGCTCCAGCGCCAGCAGGCCCAGGCGGTCCTCGACGCCCGTCAGGTGATGGTGACCGGCGCCGTAGGACTGGTGACCGAGGCGCTGGCCGCGCTGGAGAAGAGCGGTGACATCGAGCTGGACCCCGAGCGCCGAGCGGCGATGACCTCCAACCTCATGACCGTGCTGGTCGGCGGGGGATCGGCGACGCCGGTCCTCAACGTCGGCTCGCTGTACTGAGCGCGACGGCCGAGGACGCGACGTGCCCCGCGGAGTGCCCGGCCGGCCGGAACGCAAGCAGATCCCGCTCCGGCTGAACCCGCAGGTCGCGGACGCCGTACGCCGCTGGGCCGACGACGAGCTGCGCTCCGTCAACGCCCAGATCGAGAAGATCCTGCACGACGCGCTGGTGCGCGCCGGTCGGCTGCCGGGTGAGGAGCCCGACGAGCGCGCGGGGGAGTGAGCATGCCTGGGGTCGGGCGACCCCTCACGTTTGGTCCCCAACGACAACAATTCGGGGGTCCTGGGTGTCGTTCGTGACCAATCGTGCCCGATCCGTGTGGAGATAACAGACGCAACCGCCAATCACCCACCGACCCCACCGAGCCGAGTCCGCTCCCTCGCCGCCCCGCAGCAACGAGGGGGCTTGGGGGTGGGCGCGGCTACGGTACGGCGAGTGACCTGCACCGAACGGCGATGTGCTCTGTGGGCTGCCGCGCGGACCGCGTCGCAGTACGCCGGCGCGGGCCGCGCCCGACAGCTCAGCTGGGTCGTGGGGGAGATCCACCGCGCCCGCGATCTGAGCGGGGACGAGGCGCCGGAGTGCGAGGCGTGGCTGGCCGGTGAGCAGGCGCGGACCTACCTGACCCTGGCGGCCGCCGGCGCGCTGCGCAGCAGGGGCAGCGGCGAGCATCCGTCGACGGCAGCCTCCATGCGGGTGCGGTCCTCCGTGCTGCGCGAGCTGAGCGCCGTCGTGGGCCTGGAGGGGCCGGTCCCGGTTGTCGGGACGGCACCCGATCGTGGCTGGACCGACGGCGTCGCGCGTCGTGCGTTCCTGACCTGGCTCCGCCACGACACCAGTGAGTCCGGCGCCCGCACCTGGGCGGCAGCGGCGCTGGCCTCTGCGGGCCTGTGGGTCGGCGAGATCGCCTCGCTCACCGACCGCAGCGTGGCGCCCGACGGTCATGTCGCGGGCCTGATGCGGAACCCGCCCGGCCCCGGCGCGCCGTACCTCCTTCCGCTCACGCTGCCCGGCCACGTCCTCGAGGCGGTGCGGGCGTGGCTCGCCGTCCGCGAGCAGGTCGTGGCCTCGGAGCGGGTCCGGGCGCTGTTCGTGACGCTGCGCCCCGGCACCCGCAACGGCAGCGTCTATGCGCGCGGCCTGCCACTGAGCTCGCGCAGCCTGAACCGGTCCCATGCCGCCGCAGCACAGACCTGGCTGCGCACCGGGGCGTCGTCGGCCCACGGCCTGCGGGCGGCGGATCTGTCGCTGGGGCGGCTCGCGTTCTCGCCGGAGACGGCTGAGGTATCAAGCGGTGGGTGAGTGCGCGCTGAGCAGGCGCTTGGCGGTCGAGAGGGGGTCGTCGCGGACGTAACCTGACATAATGTCAGTTATCGGCGATATGCGGTGAGGTCTCGGAAGGGGCTGCCGGGCGCCGCGATGACGGCCAAACGTGAGGTTACGTCGCCCTCAGCCCGCCGCAGCGCCGAGGAACACCCGCAACGCGGAGACGAACGACTCGGGCTGCTCGGAGTGCACCCAGTGCCCGGCGCCCTTGATCGTTGCCAGCCGGGTGCGCGGGAACAGCGCGCGCATCGCGTCCTCGTGCTCCGGCCGGACGTACGGCGACTTCTCGCCGGCCAGCCACAGCACCGGGTGGTCGAAGCTGGCGTCCACCTCGGGCCAGCCGCCGATCTCGGGCAGGTCGCGACGCAGCAGCTCGAGGTTGGCCTGCCAGCGGAACCCGCCGTCGGCGGCACGCAGGTTCTGCAGCAGGAAGCCGCGCACCCGCTCGTCGGAGATCGGTTCGGTGAGCCGCTCGTCGGCGTCGGCGCGCCGCTCCAGCGTGGCCAGGTCGAGGCCGGCCAGGCTGTCGAGCAGGTGCTCGAACTCCCCCGTGCTCCCGTTCGCGACCGGCGAGATGTCCACGACCACGAGGCGGTCCACCAGGTCCGGGTGGCGCAGCGCCAGCTGCATCGCGGTCTTGCCGCCCATCGAGTGCCCGACCAGGTGCACCGGCCCGTCGGCGGCGAACCCGGCGCGCAGGTGTTCGGCGACCAGGTCGGCGGTCTCGGCGTACCCGAAGCGCTCGGTCCACGCCGAGCGCCCGTGGTTCGGCAGGTCGACCAGCAACGAGCGCAGCTCCGGGCGCAACGCCTTGGCGACCTGGGTGAAGTTGCGCCCCTGGCCGAACAGGCCGTGCAGGAAGACGACCCGGCTGCCGCTGTCGCCGACCTCGGTGCTGTGGATCGCGGTGCTGGTGGACCTTGCGGCAGTGCTCACCGGGCCAGCCTAGGGGTGTCGTCCCGCAGCGACGACCGCCACCTCGTCCAGCACCAGCTCGTCGCCGGAGCCGCCCTCGCGGACCTGCTCGGCCAACTGCTCACCGACCACCGCGTCGTACGCCGCGCGCACCCGCGCCCGGCCATCCGCCGACTGCGCCAAGTAGGTCCGCCCGACCACGCCGACTCCCCCGGCGACCCCTGTCCACAGTGCTGCCGGGGTGATCCGCCAGGGAAAGCGCAGCTCGCGCGCGGCGACGTCGACCAGCCCGGCCTCCACCAGCAGGCCCCCGAGTCCGTCGACCGAGCGATCGAAGTCCAGCTCCGCCGGCAGCCGCTCCCCCGGCGCCGCCTGTGCCCCGCCGCGGCGCAGCACCTCATCGAGCAGCAGGGCGCTCGGACGTGGGCCGGAGGGCCAGATGGTCGCCGCGACCACCCGCGAGGCCACCCGCGCCAGCTCCCGTACGCCGGCCCGCGGGTCGCCCACCTGGTTGATCACGAACCCCGCCACCACTACGTCGTACGACGCGTCCGCGAACGGAAGTCGCGGCAGCCCGCCGAGCACCACCGGGCCGTCGAACGCCGCGGCGCTGAGCGCGAGCAGGTCGGGGTCCGGGTCGACGGCGGTGACCAGCGCACCGCGCCGGGCCACCTCGGCGGCCACCGCGCCGGTGCCCGAGCCGACGTCGAGCACGCTGCGGCCGGCCAGCTCGCCCAGCTGGGCCGCCGCCGCGTCCAGCAGGCCAGGCACCCCGCCGTGGCACAGCGTCGCGAACGACGCGGCGTACGCGTCGGCGACGCCAGACCACCTACCCGCGCCGGTCTCGGTCGTGGTGCCGGTCTCCCCCGTCGTCTCCTGCATCGCGACATCGAAGCATCCGCACGGCCCCGACACGGGTCGAAGGTCCCGAGACACGCGGATCGTATATCCGATATCTTCCTCCTCATGAGTGCAGCCACCGTCGCCAAGGGCCCGAAGTTCGCGCTGGTCGTCCCCTCCACCAACACCTCGGTGGAGCGCGAGTACCACCACATCCGGCCCCGGGACCTGTCCTGGCACACCGGTCGGATCATGATCAAGGCACCCGCCCTGGACTCCGCCGATGCGTTCGGCAAGTTCCGCGAGTGCCTCAACGAGGCCCTGCCCGACGCCCTCGAGGTCGTGATGACCTGCCAGCCCGACTACATCGTGATGGGGATGTCGGCCGAGACGTTCTGGGGCGGGGTGAAGGGCAATGCTGCGTTCGAGCAGCACGTCCGCGACCTCACCGGGCTCGAGGTCAGCACCGGCGCCACCGCCGCCGGCGAGGCGCTTGCCGCGTTCGGCGCCAAGCGGATCGGTGTGGTCACGCCGTACCAGCCGGTCGGCGACGAGCAGGTCGTGGCCTACTTCAGCGAGCTCGGGTTCGAGGTCGCCGCGATCACGGGCCTGTGCTCGGCCTCGGCCACCTCGATCGCCGATGAGACCCCGGAGACCATCCGGGAGGCGTTCCTCGCCGTGGACGGGCCCGACGTCGACGCGCTGATCCAGTGCGGCACCAACCTGGAGGCGATCGTGGTCGCGGCCGAGCTCGAGAAGGAGCTGGGCAAGCCGGTCATCGCGATCAACGTCGCCACCATCTGGCACGCGCTGCGGGCCAACGGCATCGACGACAAGATCGCCGGCCACGGCTCGCTGCTCGAGCTGCACTGAGCGCTCCGGCCCCTCTGTCCTGACCCGACCCGCCCAGACCCCCACGACCCAGGAGACATCCCCGTGTTCCAGCACATCGGCGTCCTGACGCTCACCGACGAGGCCACCGAGGCCGACCGCACCGCGATCGCCGACGGGCTGGGCTCGTTGCTCGGCCGCATCGACGGCCTGCGCTCGGCACGGGTGGTCTTCGACGCCGGCATCAAGGAGGGCAACTCCGACGTCCTGTTCGTGATGGGCTTCGACTCCCGCGCGGACTGGGAGGCCTACAGCGTCCACCCCGCGCACGTGGAGGTCGTCAAGACCGTCATCGGCCCGGTCCTCGCGAGCAAGACCTTCCTCCAGGTCGACGGCGCCGAGCCGGCCGCCGACGCCCTGGTCTGAGGTCCCGCCGGACGCCCGAGGCCGAGTCCGGGACGACACGGGAGCCGACCCGCCCGAGCGCGGGGGCAGCCGGTCACTAGACTCAGCCCGTTCCGACATCTGCCAAGGAGATCCTTGTGAGCACGCCCGTCCGCCGCACCGACGCCCCGACGACACCCGCCACGGTGGAGCCGACGACCTACGTCCCGGTCGAGCCGCTGCCGCCCGTCGTGGCCCCGCTCGGCTGGATCATCGCGCTCTCGGGCTCGATCGCCCTGATGCTCTGCGCCTGGCTGATCTTCCCCAACGACCACGACGGGATGTACGACGGCTACCGCGCCAGCATCCTGGCCACGATCGCCCTGATGGCGATCCTGGCGCTGAAGGTCGACATCGCGCGGGTCCCGCTGCTCGCCGTCATCGGCCTGTGCGGCCTCGCCTCACTGCTGGCCGGCATCTTCCAGGACTCCGCCACCGGCACGATGATCAGCGAGATCGGCGGCGGTATCACGATCCTCGTGGGCGTGGCGATGATGGCCTCCTCGCCGAAGGACATCCGCTGAGCCTCGGCTGACGCTCGCGCGAACGGCCCCGCCCCTCACTCGAGGGGCGGGGCCGTTCGTCTGTGCGGCGCGGGGCCCGGGCGGCGTGGGGGCGGTGTCTTTCGGCGCAATTGCTGGGAAAAACACCGCCCGCCGCCCGATGGCGGTGCTTTGCCCAGCAATTGCGCAGTTACGCGCGCCCACCGGCCGCAACCCAGGGCCCGCCTCCAGGCCGACCCGGCCCCGGGAGCCGCTCAGGGCTCGACGAGCACCTTGATCGCGCGCCGCTCGTCCATCGCGCGGTAGCCCTCGGCGACCTCGTCCAGCCCCACGCGGGCGTCGAAGACGCGGCCGGGCTCGATGCGCCCGGCCAGCACCAGGTCGAGCAGCTCGGGCAGGTAGCGGCGCACCGGCGCCATCCCGCCGCGCAGCCCCACGTTCTTGGAGAACATCGTGCGCACCGGCAGCTCGACGCCGTGCGGGACGCCCACGAAACCGACCATCGAGCCGGGGCGGGCGACGCCGAACGCCGTCCGCATCGCCTCGTCGGTGCCGACGCACTCCAGCACCGCGTCGGCGCCGATGCCGTCGGTGAGCTCTTTGACGATCGCGCCGCCCTCCTTGCCGCGCTCGGCCACCACGTCGGTGGCCCCGAAGGCGCGCGCGATCTCCTGGCGCGGCGCGTGGCGCGACATCGCGATCACCCGCTCGGCCCCCATCGTCGAGGCGGCGAGCACCCCGCACAGCCCGACGGCGCCATCGCCCACGACGACCACCGTCGAGCCGGGTCGTACGCCGGCGCTCACCGCGGCGTGCCAGCCGGTGGGCATCACGTCGCTCAGCGCCAGCAGCGAGGGCACCAGCGCGGGGTCGGGGGTGTCGCCGACCTTGACCAGGCTGCCGTCGGCCTGGGTGACCCGGGCCAGCTCCGCCTGGCCCGACACGGTCATGCCGAGGTGGGTGCACACGGACTGGGCGCCGGCGCGGCAGTGCGCGCAGGTGTTGTCGCAGTGGCAGAACGGCACGATCACGTAGTCACCGACGCGGACGTCGCGCACCTCGGCGCCGATCGCCTCGACGACCCCGATGCACTCGTGGCCGATCGTGGCGCCCGGGGTGATCGGGTTCTCGCCGCGGTAGGGCCACAGGTCAGAGCCGCAGATGCAGCCGGCGGTGACTCGCACGATGGCGTCGGTGGGCAGCTCGAGGGTGGGGTCCGGGACCTCGCTGACGCGGATGTCGCGGGTTCCGTGGATCGTCGTGGCACGCATGGGTGCATCTTTGCACCCGCTCCACGCGGGCCCTGGAGACCACGGCGCGGCGCGAATTGCCATATCTCACATGTGAGTTACCGTGGTTGACATGAGTGAGGACTACAAGGGCCGCATCGGCAACCTGATCCGTGACGCCCGCAAGCACCGTGGCCTGACCCAGACCCAGCTCGCCGAGCTCCTGGCCACCAGCCAGAGCGCGATCAACCGCATCGAGAAGGGCCACCAGAACCTCTCCCTGGAGATGCTGGCCCGCATCGGTGCCGCCCTCGATTCCGAGATCGTCGCCGTGGGCGCCGGCCCGGTGCACCTGCGCGTGACCGGTCCGACCACCCTCTCGGGCACGATCGACGTCAAGACCTCCAAGAACGCCGGCGTCGCCCTGCTGTGCGCCTCGCTGCTCAACCGCGGCCGCACCGTGCTGCGCAAGGTCGCGCGCATCGAGGAGGTCAACCGGCTGCTGGAGGTGCTCAGCAGCCTCGGCGTGGCCACCCGCTGGCTCAACGACGACAACGACCTCGAGATCATCCCGCCGCGCGACCTGGACCTGAGCCGCATCGACGAGGCCGCGGCCCGGCGTACCCGCTCGGTGATCATGTTCCTCGGCCCGCTGCTGCACCGCGCCGCGGACTTCGAGCTGCCGTACGCCGGCGGCTGCAACCTCGGCACCCGCACCGTCGAGCCGCACATGTCCGCGCTGCGCCCCTTCGGCCTCGAGGTCAAGGCCAGCGACGGCATGTACCACGCCCAGGTCAACCGCAACGTGGTCCCGACGCGGCCGATCGTGCTCACCGAGCGCGGCGACACCGTCACCGAGAACGCGCTGATGGCCGCCGCCCTGCACCCCGGCACCACGGTCATCCGCAACGCCTCGTCGAACTACATGGTCCAGGACCTGTGCTTCTACCTCCAGCGCCTCGGCGTCACGGTCGAGGGCATCGGCACCACCACGCTGACCGTCACCGGCCGCGAGGTCATCGACGTCGACGTGGACTACGCGCCGTCGGAGGACCCGATCGAGGCGATGTCGCTGCTGGCCGCCGCGATCGTGACCCAGTCGGAGATCACCATCCAGCGGGTGCCGATCGAGTTCCTCGAGATCGAGCTGGCGCTGCTGGAGGAGATGGGGCTGCGCTACGAGAGCTCCCCGGAGTACGTCGCGCGCAACGGCCACACGCGGCTCATCGACATCACCACCAAGCCCTCGACCCTGCACGCGCCCCTGGACAAGATCCACCCGATGCCGTTCCCGGGCCTCAACATCGACAACCTGCCGTTCTTCGCGGTCATCGCCGCGGTCGCCGAGGGCCAGACGCTGCTGCACGACTGGGTCTATGAGAACCGTGCCATCTACCTCACCGACCTCAACAAGCTCGGCGGCAACGTCAAGCTCCTCGACCCGCACCGCGTGATGATCGAGGGCCCCACGTCCTTCACCGGCACCGAGCTGGTCTGCCCGCCGGCCCTGCGCCCGGCCGTGGTCATCCTGCTGGCGATGCTGGCCTCCAAGGGCACCTCGGTGCTGCGCAGCACCTACGTGATCCACCGGGGCTACGAGGACCTCGCCCAGCGGCTCAACCTGCTGGGCGCGCAGATCGAGTCGTTCCGCGACATCTGAGGATCTTTGAGGGGTCGCTGACCCCCACGTTTGGTCCCCAATGACAACTTTCCGGCCTCCGGAGATGTCGTTGGGGACCAAACGACGACACTCCCCCACCCGCGGCCCGCACACCGCGCCCGCCAGCGGCGGGGTGTTTACTGCTCCGGTGAGCACACGGCCGCACACCGGGCACGCCTACCTCGACACGGTCGCGGGAGGGCATGAGGTGCTGGCGCTCGCGCACCGCGGCGGGGCCTACCATCCCGAGATCGAGGGCCTGGAGAACACCCTGGCCGCCTTCAAGCACGCCGTGGCGCTTGGCTACCGCTACCTCGAGACCGACGTGCACGTGACCCGGGACGGGGTGCTGCTCGCCTTCCACGACCGGGTGCTCGATCGGGTGACCGACCGGCGCGGCGAGATCGCGTCGCTGAGCTACGCCGAGGTCCGCAGGGCGCTCGTCGCCGGCCGCGAGGAGGTGCCGACGCTGGCCCGTCTCTTCGAGGAGTTCGGCGACGCCCGGTTCAACATCGACCTCAAGGCCGACGGCGCCGTGAGCGCGCTCGCCGAGTTCATCGACACCCACGACGCCTGGGACCGGGTCCTCGTCGGGTCCTTCTCCCCCCGTCGGCTGCGCCGCTTCCGCGAGCTCACCGACCACCGGGTGCCGACCTCCGCGCACCCGCTGGAGGTGGTGGCCTTCCGGTTCCTGCCCAGCGGGCGTCTCGCCGACCTCCTCACCCGCGGGCGGGTCGCGGCGCTGCAGGTGCCGCACCGGCGCGGTCCCTGGCCGCTGACCACCCCGGGCCTGGTACACCGTGCGCACGCTGCCGGCAAGCACGTCCACGTGTGGACGATCGACGACCCGGACCAGATGCGCGAGCTCCTCGACCTCGGGGTCGACGGGCTGTTCACCGACCGCACCGACACCTTGAGGGACGTGCTCGTCGAGCGCGGCCAATGGACCGACACGTGGAGGCACCAGGCATGACGACGACCCAGCCGTCCGGCAACACCGGCGGCGGCCTCGCCGACCCCGGCCGGCCCGGCACCCCGCGGGACCGCTACGGCTGGCCGGTGTACGCCTGGGGGCTGTGGGACTGGGGCTCCGCGGCTTTCAACGCGGTGATCACGACCTTCGTGTTCAGCGTCTACATCACCTCCAAGGACTTCGGCCCCGGCGCTTCCTCCAAGCTGGGCTGGGCGCTCGCCGGCGCGGGCGTGCTGATCGCGCTGTTCGCCCCGATCAGCGGCCAGCGCGCCGACCGCTCCGGACGGCGTACCTTCTGGCTCGCGGTCAACACCGGCCTGGTGATCCTGGCGACCCTCGGGCTGTTCTTCGTCAAGCCGTCCCCGGACTACCTGTGGCTCGGGCTGCTGCTCCTCGCGGCTGGCAACGTGTTCTTCGAGCTCGCCTCGGTGAACTACAACGCGATGCTCAACGAGATCTCCACCCCCGCCACCGTCGGGCGGATCTCCGGGCTCGGCTGGGGGCTGGGCTACCTCGGCGGGATCGTGCTGCTGCTGATCGTCTACTTCGGCCTGATCAGCCCGAAGAAGGGCCTCTTCGGCGTCACCTCCGCCGACGGGCTCGACGTACGCGTCACGATGCTGTTCTGCGCCGTCTGGACACTCGTCTTCTCCGTGCCGCTCATCCTGACGCTGCGCGACGACCGCGCCCAGCGCGGCACTCGCGGCCCCCGGATGGGCGTGCTCGCCTCCTACCGCGCCCTGTTCGCCACCATCGCCGACCTGTGGCGCACCGACCGCAACACGGTGTACTTCCTGGGTGCCTCCGCGGTCTTCCGCGACGGTCTGGCCGGAGTGTTCACCTTCGGCGCGGTGATCGCGGCGAAGGTCTTCGGCTTCAGCGCCAGCGGGGTGATCGTGTTCGGCATCGCCGCCAACGTGGTGGCCGGCATCGCCACGATCGCCTTCGGCCACCTCGACGACCGGATCGGCCCCAAGCGCGTGATCGTGCTGTCGCTGAGCGTGATGCTCCTCGCCGGCACGCTGATCTTCTTCCTCCACGACACCGGTACGACGACCTTCTGGGTCTGCGGGCTGGCGCTGTGCATCTTCGTCGGCCCGGCGCAGTCGGCCTCGCGCACCTTCCTGGCCCGCCTGATCCCGGCTGGCCGCGAGGGGCAGGTCTTCGGCCTCTACGCCACCACCGGGCGCGCGGTCAGCTTCCTGGCCCCGGCGGCCTTCGCGAGCTCCATCTGGATCGGCGCCAAGCTCACCGGTGTCAGCGACCTCGACGACGCCCAGCACTGGGGCATCCTCGGCATCGTCACGGTGCTCCTGCTCGGCCTGCTCCTGCTGCTGCCGGTGCGCAGCGGCGTCCGCAGCGACTCCGCGCTGGTCACCACGCCTCCTCCTGGCTGAGAGAGACGTCCGGTACGGACGTGGCAGGGGTTACGTCGGACCGGACGGGTTACCTCTCGATTGTCGGAATCCCAGACCCCTCAGTAACGTTGAAGACTTCTGGAGCCGGATCCCGACTCCAGTCACCGCTACACGGGGAACAGAACGGAGGCGCCTCTATGGCAGAGCGCACATTGCGTGGAGCCCGACTCGGCGGCCAGAGCTTCGAGGACGAGCGCGGCATCGAGTTCGCGGCGCGTCAGCAGGTCGGCTACCGCTGCGCGCAGAACCACGAGTTCGAGATCACCATGTCGGTCGAGGCCGACATCCCCGCTGTGTGGGAGTGCCCGCGGTGTGGCGCCGAGGCGCTGAGCACCGCCGGCATCGTGCGCGAGGAGAAGGTCGAGAAGCCGGCCCGCACGCACTGGGACATGCTCCTGGAGCGCCGCTCGGAGAAGGAGCTCGAGGACATCCTCAAGGAGCGTCTCGAGCTGCTGCGCGGCGGTGAGATCGGCCCGGCGCACCTGCACCGCGCCAACGCGAAGAAGCGCAAGGCCACGGCCTGAGCCGAGCCCGGTACGGCGGCTCAGTCGTCGTCCACGACCTCGCCCCGGACCACGGATCCCTCGGATCCGGGTCCGGGGCGTCGCTGTGTGGCGGTGCTGATCACGACGAGCTGGGAGCCCACGAGCCCGCTCACCAGGCGGCGGAACAGCGGCCGGGTGAACGGCAGCACCAGCAGCACGCCGAGGGCGTCGGTGAGGAAGCCCGGGAACACGATCAGCGCCCCGCCGATGAGCACCAGCGCCTGGTCGGACACCTCGCGGCCCGGCACCTGGCCGGTCGCGACCGCGGTGCGCAGCGCGCCCCACGCCCGGGCGCCGGCGTGCCGGATCAGCGAGGACCCGACGACGCTGCCCAGGACGAGCAGTGCGATCGTCCACCAGGCACCGATCTCCTGGCCGACCTGGATGACCACGAAGAGCTCGGCCAGGGGCAGCAGGACGAAGAGGAACAGCAGCACCCAGCGGGTGCGGGGGCGGCGGGTGGTGCTCATGGGCTCCATCGTGCCAGCACCGTCATCGACCCAGTGCCTGGCGCACCTGCGCGGCCCGCTCGCGCAGTCCCCAGACGGTGATCCGGCGCAACGACTCCACGGCGACCGCGCCGCTCATCTTGGAGTCGCCGCGCTCGCGCTCCACGAACTCGATGGGGACCTCGCGCACCCGCAGCCCGGCCTGCAGGGTGCGGGCGACCAGCTCGGTCTGGAAGACGTACCCGGTCGAGCGCACCGACCCGAGGTCGATCGCCTCCAGGGTCGCGCGCCGATAGAGCCGGTAGCCGGCGGTGGCGTCGCGTACCGCGATTCCGAGCAGCAGGCGCGCGTAGAGGTTGCCTCCGCGCGAGAGCAGCTCGCGACGCCGCGGCCAGTTCACCACGGTGCCGCCGGGCACCCAGCGCGAGCCGATCACCAGGTCGGCGTCGGCGAGCGCGGCGCGCAGCAGGTGCAGCTGCTCGGGCTGGTGCGAGCCGTCGGCGTCCATCTCGCCGATGACGTCGTAGCCGGACTCGAGCGCGTGGGCGAAGCCGTGCAGGTACGCCGCGCCGAGCCCCTCCTTGCCGGTGCGGTGCAGCACGTGCACGCGGGGGTCGGTGCCGGCGAGCTCATCGGCGATGTCGCCGGTCCCGTCCGGTGAGGCGTCGTCCACGACGAGGACGTCCACGTCGGGCTGGGCGGCGTGCAGCCGGCCCACGATCCAGGCCAGGTTGTCGGCCTCGTTGTAGGTCGGGAGCACCATGACCACGCGCTGCGGCCCGACCTTCCGGGTCGCGCCGGCGTCGGGGGTGGGGGTGCTGCTCACGGGCGGGTTGCTCCTCGGGGACTGCCGGCGGTGACGAGCTCGCGCGAGTCGTCGTCGACCGGTGCCGGTCGCACCCGGCGACGATACGGGATCAGTCCGGCGAGCAGCGCGAGGCCGGTGGCCACCAGGCAGGCGGCGCCGATCCACGGTGCCAGCCGGACGCCGGGGGTGACCGCGTCGTTGAGCTCGAGGCGCTCGAGGAGCACCTCCTGGGTGCGCGGATCCGCGCTGGCCACGACGGTGCCGTCGGGGGCGATGACGCCGGAGACGCCGTTGGTCGCCGCGACCACCGCCCACTTGCCGGTCTCCATGGCGCGCACCCGGGTGATCGCGAACTGCTGGTCGATCTGGTCGGTGTGGATGAAGGTCGCGTTGCTGGTCTGCACGACCAGCATCTCCGCGCCGTTCTCGACCTGGGCGTAGATGCCGTCGTCGTAGGCGACGTCGAAGCAGATCGCGTCGGCGACCGGCACGCCGGCGATGTCGAGCGGGGAGGTGCGGGTGCCGCTCAGCATGTCGCGCGGGACCATCGCGAGACGCCCGAACTGGGCGGTGAAGAAGTCGCGGAACGGGATCCACTCGCCGTACGGCACGGGATGCCACTTGGTGTAGCGCTCCCCCGGCCCGGTCTCGGGGTCCCACACGATGCCCTGGTTGAGCACGTGGCCCGGGCCACCGTCGACCAGCCCGCCGACCAGCACCGGGACGCCGATCGCGTCCACCGCGGTGTCGATGCCGTCGCGGATCTCCCCGGCGCGGAACGGGTCGGAGGCGGTGGAGTTCTCCGGCCAGACCACGAAGTCCGGCCGCGGCGCCTCGCCCTCCTCCACCTGGCGGGCCAGCTCGACGGTCGCCTCGACATGGTTGCGGGTGACGCCGGGGGCGTCGTAGAGGATGTTGTTGCCGGGCCCGGGCACGTCGCCCTGCACCGCGGCCACCGTCGCCTCCCCGGTCGGGGTGGGCGACCACGGCGCCACCACCGGTACGGCGAGCAGCACGACGCCTGCGACGAGCGCGCCGGCGACCACGCGTCGCGCCCGACCGCGTTCCACGACCAGCGCGGCGAGCAGGGTGCCGCCGAGCGCGAGCACGAACGAGACGCCGATCGCCCCGACGTACGGCAGCGCGTCCGCCACAGGGGTGTCGACCACGCCGAAGGAGAGCCGACCCCAGGGCATGCCGCTGAACGGCCAGCCGCTGCGCCAGACCTCCATCGAGACCCACGCGGTGGCCAGCCACAGCGGCCACCACCGGCGGCGGTGCAGCACTGCGGCGACGGAGCCGAGCAGGCCGTAGAAGAGCGCCTCGATGCCGGCGAGGGCCAGCCAGGCGTCGGTGCCGACCGAGCGCATCCACCAGATGTGGGTGTAGTAGAACGCGGCGCCGAAGACCAGGCCGGGGATCCACCCGCTGCGCGCGCGCAGCCCGCGGGTGGCCAGGGCGAAGCCGGCGACGCCCACCGGCAACAGCACCGGCAGCGCGACGGGTTCGAAGGCCAGCGCGAGCGCCAAGCCGGCGACGAGGGCCAGGGCGGTCCGCTTCAGCACGACATCCACGGTACCGGGCGCTGGCAGAGCGACGGGAGGAGCCCGAAACCCTTCGGTCCAACCCGTTGCCCGGCTGGCTGCCGACCACGAGGTTGTTGTCTAGGGGGTCCGGGTTCCTCCCGTGCCAGCCCCGTGGGGCGAACCGACCTCCGCGAACAATGTCGAACAGGTGCCTGGCACCCACACCCTTCGACACAGCCACTCGGACGCCGGTCCGCCAACCACGATCTGCATGGGCGGACGCTTCACGGTGACCGCTCCTGGTTCGCCTGTCAACACCGCGCTGACCTGCGCGAAGAGATGTCCTCGCAGGTCAGCGGCATGATCGGACCTACCCAAAATTTGCACCGAATCCAGACCACTTCGGCGGGTCGCCAATTGTGCGGCGCGTCAGTCGACCGGCTGTGCTAGCGGGCCGGGGACGACCACCGTGCCGCGGGCCGTGGTGGCCAGCAGCGGCGGGTCCAGGAGCCCCGCGGCCCCCGGCTGCACGGGGCTCGTGCGGCCCCGTGCCACGACGTGGAGGGCGAGCTCCAGGGTCCGCGAGCGGGTCCCGACCGCGACCAGCTCGGCCGTGGCCTCCACCACGTCGCCGGCGCGCACCGGGGCGAGGAAGCGGACCTCGGCGTACCCGGCGAAGAGCCCCTCGTCGCCGTCGGTGCGGATGCACATCTCGGTGGCGACGTCCCCGAACAGGCCCAGCCCGTAGGCGCCGTCGACGAGGCTGCCGGCGTAGTGGGCATGGCTGTAGGGCACGTAGCGCCGGTGCACCACCCGGGTGCCCAGCACCGGCCGGTCGCCGCTCACGCCTCGACCTCCGCGCGCGCCGCGACCCGGTGGGCCAAGAACGACGCGACCTCGCCGGGCGTCGTACCGCGCCCGAAGACGCGGTCGACGCCGAGCTCGGCGGCCGCGGACTCCTCGAACCGGGGCCCGCCGACGACCAGCAGCGGGCGGTCGCCGTCGGGGTACGCCGCGGCGAACCCGGCGGCCACCTCGCGGGCGTGCAGCAGGTGCGCGTCGCGCTGGGTGACCACCTGGGAGACGAGCACCGCGTCGGCGCGGTCCTCCACCGCGCGGGCGACGAGGTCGTCGACGGCGACCTGGGCGCCGAGGTTCACCACCTTGACCTCGCGGTAGTACTCCAGGCCCTTCTCCCCCGCGAACCCCTTGATGTTGAGGATCGCGTCGATGCCCACGGTGTGCGCGTCGGTGCCGACACAGGCGCCGACCACCACCAGACGGCGGCGCAGCGCGCGCCGGATGGCGGCGTTGACCTCCGCCGGGGTGAGCAGCGGGTAGTCGCGCTCGACCACCTGCACCGTGTCGGTGTCGACGAGGTGGGAGACCCGTCCGTAGACCACGAAGAACGTGAAGCCCGGGCCCATCGCCTGGGCGTGCACCACCATCGCCGGGTCCATGCCCATGGACGCCGCGAGCTGCGCGGCGGCGCCCTCCGCGACCTTCGAGTGCGGCAGCGGGAGGGTGAAGCTGAGCTGCACCATCCCGTCCCCGGTGGTGTCGCCGTAGGGGCGCACGATCATGACTCCTCCAGCAGGTCGGTGGCGGGGTTGTGGTAGCCGTCGGCCTTCTCGGCGACGCCGTCCAGTCCGCGCCCGCCGTCGGCGGGGCGGCGCATCAGCCCGAACGTGCCGTCGGCGATCGCGTCGAGCAGGCCGTGCTCGTGCGCGGTGATCCGGGTGAGCAGGTCGACCGACTCCCCCAGCACCTGCCGGGCACGGGTGGCGATCAGGCCGTCGGGGGCGGGGTGGAAGTCCTCGCGCAGCCCACCCGCCGCCTCCAGCACGTAGCGCACGTTGCGCAGCGCCAGGTCGCGATCGGAGAGCCACGGGGTCACCACCGCCTCGGTCATCATCCCGACCAGCAGGATGCCCTGGCCGGTGAGCGCGCCGGCGAGGTTGAAGAACCCGTCCAGCAGGTAGCCGCGGAACACGTTCCCGGTCATGTGCCGGGTCGGCGGCATCCACTTCAGCGGCGCGTCCGGGAACAGCTCGCGGGCCAGCAGCGCGTGGGCGAGCTCCAGGCGGAAGGAGTCGGGCAGGTCCGGGTCGATCTCGAAGGCGTGCCCGAGCCCGAGCTGCCAGTCCTCCAGCCCGGCCTCCTTGGCGAAGTACTCGTTGAGCAGCTGGCTGGTGGTCACTGTGTGCGCGGCCTCCACCGCGTCGGCGGTGGTGAGGTAGTTGTCCTCGCCGGTGTTGATGATGATCCCCGCGCGGGCGTGGACCTGGCGGCTGAAGCGCTGGTCGACGAAGGTGCGCACCGGGTTGATGTCGCGGAACAAGATCCCGTACATCGAGTCGTTGAGCATCATGTCGAGCCGCTCGAGCCCGGCCAGGACGGCGATCTCGGGCATGCACAGCCCGCTGGCGTAGTTGGTCAGCCGCACGTAGCGGCCGAGCTCGCGGCTGGACTCATCGAGCGCGGCGCGCATCAGCCGGAAGTTCTCCTGGGTGGCGTAGGTGCCGGCGAAGCCCTCGTGGGTCTCCCCCTCCGGCACGTAGTCCAGCAGGCTCTGGCCGGTGGAGCGGATCACCGCGATCACGTCCGCGCCCTCGCGGGCGGCCTGCTGGGCCTGCGGGATGTCCTCGCGGATGTCGCCGGTGGCCACGATCAGGTAGATCCACGGCTTGCTGGGGGCGTCGCCGTGGGTGTCGATCATCGTCCGGCGCTCGACGCGGCGCTGGTCGATGCGCGCCAGCCCCTGGCCGACCAGGTCGCGGGAGGCCGTGCGCGCCCGCTCGGCGTCCGCGCCGGACGGCAGCCGGAACGAGACCGAACCGGCAGCTGCCTTCTGGGCGAGCGTGGCCAGGTCGTCGGCCTCGCCGCGCAGGAGCGCGTCCCAGACCGGGAGCGCGACGCCGTGCTCGAGGCCGACCTCGTCGCGCACCGCGTCGGCGAGACGGTTGACCCACGGGGTCCCCTCGGCGTCGGCGCCGCCCAGCCCGGCCAGGCGCAGCGTGGCGCGCTCGACGGCGACGGTGGTGTGCTCCCGCGCCATCCGCACGATCGGCTCCCCGGCGCGCCGGGCGAGCTCGCGGGCCTGGCGGATGGTGGTGGGGTCGAGGTCCAGGGTGCTCATCGCTCCACCCGCTCGCTCAGCAGCTCGCGGACGCCGGGATGGCGCCGCACCAGGTCGAGGGCGTACGCCGCGTGCCCGGGCACGTAGCCGTTGCCGAGGAGCATCGTGACGTCGGCGGCCAGGCCCTCGGCGCCGAGCGCGGCCGCGGAGAAGGAGGTGGCCATCGAGAAGAACACGACGGTGCCGCGCTCGGCGGTGGCCAGCACCGCCCCGCCCTCGCAGCCCGGCACGTCCACGCACACCACGCTCACGTCGGCGGGTCCGCCGGCCTCGAGGACCGCGTCGCGCAGCGCGATCGGATCGCGGGCGTCGGCGATGACCACCACGTCAGCCAGCCCGGTGGCCGCGAGGCGCCGGGCCTCCGCCTCGCTCGGGACCACCCCGACCGTGCGCCCGGCACCGGCCTCGCGGGCCGCGGCCAGGCTCAACGACCCGGACTTGCCCCCGCCGCCCAGCACCGCGACCGTCGGCGGGTGGGCGCCGGGGCGCGCGGCGTACTGCTCCACGACGCGGCGGGTCAGCGCGGGTGCGCCGCAGACGTCCATCACCGCCAGGCTGAGTGCGGTCGGCAGGTCCTCGGGCAGCACCGCGGCCACGGAGCGGCCGAAGAGCACCGCGTAGCCGGTGCACGGCACCTGCTCGCCGAGGCCGTCCCAGCGGGCCAGGTCGTCCTCGATCACCAGCGGGGTCAGGGTCAGCGAGACCAGGGTCGCGACCCGCTCCCCCACCCGCAGCCCGAGCGGGGACTCGGGCCCGACCTCCTCGACCGTGCCGACGAGCATGCCGCCGGAGCCGGTGACGGGGTTCTGCATCTTGCCGCGCGCCGCGACGATGTCGAGCGCCGTGCGGCGTACGGCCGCACCGTCGCCGGCGTGGGCGTGCGCGAGCTGGCGGTACGACGCCGCGTCCAGGTTGAGCCGCTCCACGCGCACCCGGACCTCGTCGGGCCACAGCTCGCGGCGGGTGTCGAGGCGCTCGGCGGCCTGCGGGAGGACCCGCTCCGCGTCGAGCACGCGGTGCAGGCCGGTCGGGTCGCTGGTGAGCAACGCGCGCATTCATATCTCCATATCTAGCGCCGTCGGACAGGAAATCTTCCGGCTGATAGGTGGACGGGCGGGACGATCGGCTCCTACTGTGGCAGACATGACGCAGGTCACACAACGACCGCGCGCCCTCCGCGTCCGCCGCCACCCGGGAGACCGCCCATGACCGTCCACGTCACCACCCCACGTCCGGACGCCCCCCGTGGCGAGCAGCCCTACGCCTACCGCCGCGCCGAGCTGGTGGAGCCCGACTGGACCCGATTCCCCGGGTGGCGCGGCGTCACGGTGGAGCAGTGGGAGTCGGTGCAGTGGCAGCGCGCGCACTGCGTGAAGAACCTGCGCCAGCTGCGCGAGCTGCTCGGTGACCTGGTCGACGACGTGTTCTACGACGACCTGGCCCGCGACCAGGCGGAGCGGGCCACGATGTCGATGCTGGTGCCGCCGCAGATGCTGAACACGATGGCGCCGGACGCGCTCCCCGCCGGGCCGGGGTCGCTGACCGCGGCGTTCTACGCCGACCCGGTGCGCCGCTACATGGTCCCGGTCTTCTCTGACCGGCGTACCGACTGGCCCTCGCACCCGCACGCCAGCCGCGACTCCCTGCACGAGCACGCGATGTGGGCCAGCGAGGGGCTCACCCACCGTTACCCGACCAAGGTGCTCGCCGAGCTGCTGCCCACCTGCCCGCAGTACTGCGGGCACTGCACCCGCATGGACCTGGTCGGCACCTCGACCCCGGTGGTCGACAAGCTGCGCTTCGAGCTCAAGCCGGTCAATCGCCTCGATGCGATGCTGGACTACCTGCGGCGCACGCCGCAGGTGCGCGACGTCGTGGTCTCCGGCGGCGACGTCGCGAACATGTCGTGGCCGCGCTTGGAGGACTTCCTCACCCGGTTGCTGGAGATCGAGAACATCCGCGACATCCGGCTCGCGACCAAGGCGCTGATCGGGCTGCCCCAGCACTGGCTGCAGCCCGACGTGGTGGCCGGTGTCGCGCGGGTCGCCGAGCTGGCCCGCTCCCGCGGGGTGTCGCTGGCCATCCACACCCACGCCAACCACGCCCAGTCGATCACCCCGCTGGTCGCCCGGGCCAGCGGCGCGATGCTCGACGCGGGTCTGCGCGACGTACGCAACCAGGGGGTGCTGCTCGACGGGGTGAACGCCGACCCGCACAGCCTGCTCGACCTGTGCTTCCGGCTGCTCGACGACGCCCGGGTGATGCCCTACTACTTCTACATGTGCGACATGATCCCGTTCAGCGAGCACTGGCGGGTCTCGGTCGCCCACGCCCAGCGCCTGCAGCACCAGATCATGGGCTACCTCCCCGGCTTCGCCACCCCGCGCATCGTCTGCGACGTCCCCTTCGTGGGCAAGCGGTGGGTGCACCAGCTCGCCGACTACGACACCGAGCGCGGCATCTCGTACTGGACCAAGAACTACCGCACCTCCCTCGAGAGCGCCGACCCCGACGCCCTGGAGCGCCGCTTCGAGTACTACGACCCGATCCACACGCTCCCGCCCGCCGGGCAGGCGTGGTGGGCCCGGCACGGGTGAGGGTGCGACGTTTGGTCCCCAACGACATCTTTCGGGCCCCGTTTGTTGTCGTTGGGGACCAAACGTGAGGGTTTTCGACGCCCGCCGACGCCGGCGACCACCCGCCGGGAGCGATCCTCAGCCGGTGACCGGGCGGCTCTCGTAGTACGTCGAGAGCACGATCGTGGTGCGGGTGGAGACGTTGGCGGCGGCGCGGATGCGGGCCAGCAGGTCCTCGAGGGCCGCGGGGGTGGCGGTGCGGACCTTCAACATGTACGACTCGTCGCCGGCCACCGACCAGCACGACTCGATCTCGGGGACGTCGCGCAGCCGCTCGGGGCAGTCGTCGGGCTGGGAGGGGTCGATCGGGCGGATCGAGATGAACGCGGTGAGCGGCAGACCGAGCTGGCCGTGGTTGACCGTGGCGCCGTAGCCGAGGATCAGGCCGCGCTGCTCCAGGCGCTTGACCCGCTGGTGCACCGCCGAGGTGGACAGCCCCGTCGCGCGGCCGAGGTCGGTGTAGGACATCCGTCCGTCGGCAGCCAGCAGCTGCAGGATCTTGCGGTCGGTTGCCTCGACCTCGGCGGCGGTCACGTCGCTCAGAGTGCCACAGCCTCGTGGGAGGATCCGAGGGTGACCGCACCGCAGACACCTGGCCACCTGATGCTCCTGGACACCGCGTCGATGTACTTCCGCGCGTTCTTCGGCGTACCCGAGATCCTCGCTCCCGACGGCACCACCCCGGTGAATGCGGTGCGCGGGCTGATGGACTTCATCTCCCGTCTGGTCGAGGAGTACCGCCCCACCGAGCTGGTGTGCTGTTGGGACAACGACTGGCGCCCGCAGTGGCGCGTCGACCTGGTGCCGACCTACAAGACCCACCGCGTCGAGGCCGAGGTCGAGCAGGCGCCCGACGTCGAGGTCGTGCCGGACCCGCTGCAGGTGCAGGTGCCGATCATCCGCGACGTGCTGGCGGCCTTCGGGATCGCGGTCGTCGGGGCTGACGGCTACGAGGCCGACGACGTGATCGGAACCCTCGCCACCGGCGCAGGGCGCCCGGTCGACGTGGTGACCGGGGACCGCGACCTGTTCCAGCTCGTCGACGACGCCGCCGAGGTGCGGGTGCTCTACATCGCGCGCGGCATCAGCAAGCACGAGCGGGTCACCAACGACTGGGTGCGGGCCAAGTACGCGGTGGACGCGGCGCAGTACGCCGACTTCGCCACGATGCGCGGCGACGCCTCCGACGGCCTGCCGGGCGTCAAGGGCGTCGGGGAGAAGACCGCGGCAACCCTGCTGGAGCGCTACGGCGACATGCCCGGCATCCTCGCCGCCGCCGCGGACCCGGACTCCGGCATGGGACCCGGGCCGCGCGCGAAGATCAAGGCCGCGGCCGACTACCTCGCCGTCGCCCCGCAGGTGGTCGCGGTCGCCCGCGATCTCGACCTGCCGCGCACCGGCCACGAGATCCCCCGCTCCCCCGCCGACCCCGACCGGGTACGCGCCCTCGCCGCCCAGTGGGGGCTCGAGTCGCCCACCGAGCGGCTGCTGAAGGCGCTCGCCGGCTGAGGTCTGCGGCCCTCGGGGATGCGACGTTTGGTCCCCAACGACATTCCCGTGGCCCGAAGATGTGTCGTTTGGGACCAAACGACAACGTTCCTGGCCTCGGCCCCGGTCAGGCCACGCAGAACTCATTGCCCTCGGGGTCGCGCATCACGACGTGGCCGAGCACGTCGCCGTAGTGCTGCTCGCGGATCACGGAGCCGCCGAGGCGAGTGAGGTCGCGAACCTTGTCGCGGATCAGCTGTGCCCGCGCGGCGATGTCCGTGCTCTCCTCGCCGGCCACCCGGATGTCGATGTGGAACCGGTTCTTCGCTTCCTTGGCCTCGGGGACGCGCAGCCACGCGATCGCGGGGCCCTTGCCGGACGGGTCGACGATGGAGGCGCCGTCCGGTTCCTCGTATCCCGGCTCGAGGACGTACCCGAGCGCGCTCGCCCAGAACGCCGCCAGCGCGTGCGGGTCGTTCGCGTCACCGCCCAACGTCCAGTGCATCGCCATGGGAGGAGCGTAGGTCGGGTTGCAGGTCCTCGGGGTCCGCAACGGCGACGACAGCCGCCCGGGCGGACCGCTCACCTGGGTGGCCTGGGGGGTGGGTGCTCGGGGTCGGGCGATGCGACGTTTGGTCCCAAACGACATCCCGGGGGCCCGAAATGTTGTCGTTGGGGACCAAACGACGACGTCGCGGCCCCCGGTCGGCCTCCTGTCGGCGCCGCAGGCGCTCACCAACCCCCTCGTAGCGTGAGCCCATGGATCGCATCGCAATCGTCGGGGGCCACGGTCAGGTGGCCCAGCAGCTCATCCACGTCCTGCGCCGCAGCGAGCACACCCCGGTGGCGCTGGTGCGCCGCGAGGAGTACCGCGAGGAGCTGGAGTCCCAGGGCGCCGAGGTGCGCCTGCTCGACATCGAGGCCCAGGACGCCGCGGGGTTCGCGGAGGCGTTCGCCGGCTGTGCCGCGGTGGTCTTCGCCGCCGGCGGCGGCCCGGACGGCAACATCGAGCGCAAGCGCACGGTGGATCTGGAGGGGTCGCTGAAGTCGATCGACGGCGCTCGCCGGGCCGGGATCGTCCGGTTCGTGCAGGTCTCCGCGATCGGAGTCGACAACCCGCTGCCCGAGGACACCGCGCCGGTCTGGAAGGCGTACGTCGAGGCCAAGCGTGACGCCGACGCGGCGCTGCGCGACAGCGGGCTGGACTGGACGATCCTGCGCCCCGGCATGCTCACCGACGACCCGGCCACCGGTGAGGTCGAGCTGGGCGGCGAGGTCGAGCGTGACGCGGTGACCCGCGCCGACGTGGCGGCGGTGATCGCGGCCGTCCTCGACACCCCGGGCAGCATCCGGCACCAGTGGAACCTGGTCAACGGCACCACCCCGGTCGCGGAAGCGGTCGCAGCGGCGTCCAGCTGATCGCGCCAACACCTGCCCAGTCAGGACGACTCAGTCAACACGACTCAGCCCGGGGCCACCGGCCCCGGGCTGGTCGCTGCTCAGTCCTCCGCGAGCCCGCCGGAGGCGACCACGCCGCGGCGTACTTGGTCGACGACCTGGCGCGCGGTGTGGCGCACCGGCGAGTCGCCGGCGGCGTTGGCGACCTGCCCGGCGAGGTCGAGCAGCTGCTTCATCCAGCGCACGAAGTCGCCGGCCGCCAGCTCGCTGGCGCGCAGCACGTCGTCGAGGTCGTCGCCCTCGCTCCAGCGGTACGCCGTCCAGGCCAGCCCCAGGTCGGGCTGGCGCAGGAAGTCGAGGCGGTGGTCCTTCTCGAGGCGGTCCAGCTCGCCCCAGACCCGCACCATCTCCCCGATCACGTCGCGGGCCCGGCCGCCGGGCAGCCGCGGCACGGAGGCGTCGTCGGGGCGCCGGGCCTCGAAGACCAGCACGGACAGCGCCGCGGCAAGCTCGGAAGGTGACAGGTCGTCCCACAGCCCGTGACGCAGGCACTCCGCCGCGACCAGGTCGAGCTCGGAGTACAACCGCATCAGGTGCCGCCCGCGCGGGGTCACCTCGTCGCCGTCGAGGTAGTCCAGCGCGGTGAGCACGTCGCAGACGCGGTCGAACTGGCGCGCGACGGTGTTGGTGCGCTGCTCGACGCGGCGCTGGAGGGTGTCGGCGTCGCGGCGCAGCTTGTGCCAGCGCTCCGCCCAGCGGGCGTGGTCCTCGCGCTCGGGGCACTCGTGGCAGGGGTGCGCGCGCAGCTGCTCGCGCAGCCGGGCCACCTCCTCGTCGGCTCCCGACTGCGCCATCGCGGTGCGGGCTCCCCCGGACCGGCTCCCCGGCGGCGGCGCGAGGTCGTGGGTGCGCGAGCGCAGCGCCGAGGCCAGGTCGCGGCGCATCTGCGGGTTGCGACCGTTGAAGTTCTTCGGCACCCGCACCTTGCCCAGCGCCTCGACCGGGGTCGGGAAGTCGATCATCGCCAGGCGCCGTGCCTGCCGGTCGGCGGTCACGACATAGGGCCGCGGGCCGTCCGGCGACCAGCCCGGGTCGATCACCACGGCGTACCCGGCGAACTTGCCGGTGGGCACCCGGATCACGTCGCCGGGACGCAGCGCCCGCAGCGACTCGATGGCCTCGACCCGCCGGTCCGCCTTGCGGGCGCGGCTGGCGTCCTTCTCGACGTCGGAGATGCGCCGGCGCAGCGCGGCGTACTCCATGAAGTCGCCGAGGTGGCAGGTCGCAGCCTCGCGGTAGCCGTCGAGGGCGTCCTCGGCCTTGCGCAGCTGCCGGGCCAGCCCGACGACGGCCTTGTCGGCCTGGAACTGGGCGAAGGACTGCTCCAGCAGCTCCCGCGAGCGCGCCCGGCCGAACTGGTGGACCAGGTTGACCGCCATGTTGTACGACGGGCGGAACGACGAGCGCAGCGGATAGGTGCGCGTCGAGGCCAAGCCGGCCAGCTCCTTGGGGTTCATCCCCTGCTGCCACAGCACGACACCGTGGCCCTCGGTGTCCAGGCCACGGCGGCCCGCGCGCCCGGTCAGCTGGGTGTACTCCCCCGGGGTGATCGAGGCGTGAGTCTCGCCGTTCCACTTGGTCAGCTTCTCGATGACCACGGTCCGGGCCGGCATGTTGATGCCCAGCGCGAGGGTCTCGGTGGCGAACACGACCTTGCACAGACCGCGGGTGAACAGCTCCTCCACGCACTGCTTGAACGCCGGCAGCATGCCCGCGTGGTGGGCGGCCACGCCGCGGGTCAGGCCGTCGAGGAAGTCGTGGTAGCCCAGGACGTGGCGGTCCTCGTCGGGCAGGTGGCGACAGCTCTCCTCGACGTACTCATAGATCTCGTCGCGCTCCTCCGGCGAGGTGAGGCGTACGCCGCCGGCCAGGCACTGCTGCACCGCCGCGTCGCAGCCGATCCGGCTGAAGATGAACACGATCGCCGGCAGCAGCCCGTCGCGCTCGAGGCGCTCGATCACCTCCGGACGGCTCGGCACCCAGACCCGGCGGCCGTTGCCGACCTGGCGCCCGCCGCCCTTGGGGCCCTTGCCGCCCTGACCGCGCGGGGAGCGGCGGTCGCGCACGTGGGTGGCTGCCCAGTCGTCGCGGGCCACCTTCATCAGCTCGCCGTTGACCGCGGCGCCCTCCTTGACGAAGCCGGCGGCGGCATCGACGTCGGAGCCCGCGAACAGGTTCAGCAGCCGGCGCCCGACCATCACGTGCTGATAGAGCGGCACCGGGCGGCGCTCCTCGAGCACCGTGGCGGTCTCGCCGCGCACGGTGGCCAGCCACTCGCCGAACTCCTCGGCGTTGGACACGGTGGCGGAGAGCGAGACCAGCGCCACCGACTCCGGCAGGTGGATGATCACCTCCTCCCACACCGCGCCGCGGGAGCGGTCGGCGAGGTAGTGCACCTCGTCCATCACCACGAAGCCGAGGCCGAGCAGGGTCCGGGAGCCGGCGTAGAGCATGTTGCGCAGCACCTCGGTGGTCATCACGACCACCGGCGCCTCGCCGTTGATGGTGTTGTCACCGGTCAGCAGCCCGACCTGGTCGGGGCCGTAGCGGGCCACCAGGTCGTGATACTTCTGGTTCGACAGCGCCTTGATCGGGGTCGTGTAGAAGGCCTTGCGGCCGGTCTCGAGGGCGAGATGGATCGCGAACTCCCCCACGATCGTCTTGCCGGACCCGGTGGGCGCAGCGACCAGGACCCCGCGCCCCTCCTCGATCTCGCGGCAGGCTCGCAGCTGGAAGTCGTCGAGCGGGAAGTCGTGCAGCGACTGGAACTCCCGCAGGACCGGGTGGTTCTTGTGCTGTCGGTACGACGCGTACCGCTCCGACGGGGACAGCTCGTCGGCGCTCATGCGCCCAACCTACGTGAGGCTCAGGAGAGCACGGTGAGGGCTCCCGGTGCGCACTCCACGGTGAGCGGCAACGGACCGAAGCGTTCCCCGTCGGCGTAGGTGACGATGCCGGGCGCGGCGATGGTCACCCGGCGCACCAGGTGGCGCTCGTACTGCGGGTGGGTGACGTGGGTGCCGCGGAACAGCTTGGGGTAGGTCCGCACCAGCGCGACCTTGCTGAGCGGCTTGATCACCACCACGTCGAGCAGCCCGTCGTCGAGCGAGGCGCCCTCGGTGATCCGCAGCCCGCCGCCGAAGGACGGGCCGTTGCCGACGGCCACCAGCATCGCGTCGGTGCGCAGCACCTCGCCGTCCAGGTCGAGCACATAGGACAGCGGGCGGAAGGTGCGCAGCTCGGCGATGGTGGCGAGGTTGTAGCGCATCTGCCCCCGCGGCCAGGTCATCGTGTTGGCGCGCTCGTTGACGATCGCGTCGAAGCCCGCGCACAGCACCGTGGAGTAGTACGTCGCGCCGCTGCGCGCCAGGTCGACGACACGGGTGCGCCCGGCCAGCACCCGGTCCACGGCCGCCGCCGGGTCTCCGGGGTCGATGGCGAGCGCGCGGGCGGCGTCGTTGCCGGTGCCGGCGGGCACGATCCCCAGCGGCACCCCGGTGCCGGCCAGCGCCTGCACCGCGACGTGGACCAGCCCGTCGCCGCCGACGGCCACCACGGCGTCGACGCCGTCGGCGACCGCGGCACGGGCCAGGGCGCCGCTCTCCGCGGCGTCCGCGCCGGCCAGGTCCCGCACGTGCACGCCCGCCTGGTGCAGCCGCTGGATGGTCAGCGCCCGGGCGCGCGCGCCGCGGCCCTTGCCCGAGGTGGGGTTGGAGAGCACTGCGATGTCGCGCGGGCCGGTCACGGCCGCACCCTAGGCCATCGGCTCCGTGGCCGTCAGGGAGTCCGCCGCGGACCGCCGCCGATGCGCAGGCACGCGCTGTAGCGCTCGGGGGAGGCGCCGACCGCGCGGGCCAGCCGGCCGAGCGCGTCCAGGACCAGATCGGCGTCGAAGCCGGTGCCGGGGATCGCGAGGGTGAGCCGCGCCTCGTGCTCGACGAGGTGGACCTCCCCGCGGTGCCAGGCCTGGTGGGTGCGGGTGCGGTCGGGCTCCCCCACCACCGGCACCGGGTACGCCGCGTCGACGGCGAGCAGGTCGCAGGCCACGGCGTACGCGTCGGCGTCGACTGCGGCCTCCCCGGGGTGCAGGACCCCGGCGACCAGGTGGCCGGCGCGCAGCCCGGAGCGTGAGGTCCAGGTGACCTCGCCGGTGCCCAACCAGTCGGGGAGGTCGAACGGGTCGACGTCGCTGAGCGGGGCCGGGCCGGCGCTCATGGCTGGCTCCCGGCGTCGGCGACCGGGCCGCTCACAGGGTGGAGACCTCGTCGTCGGCCCACTGGTCGGTGCCGTGGGCCCCGCGGCCGCGGCGGCGGTCGATGAGCCGGGAGACCGCCTCCGCCACCAGGAACAGCACCAGCATCGGGACGGCCAGCATCAGCATCGAGAAGGGGTCGGTGGAGGGCGTGGCGACCGCGGCGAAGACGAACGTGCCGACGATGATCCAGGCCCGGTAACGCCCGAGCACCTTGCCGCTGAGCACGCCGGCGAGGTTGAGCATGATCACGAACAGCGGGATCTCCATCGCGATCCCGAAGACCAGCATCATCCGGGTGAAGAAGCTGAAGTACTCCCCGAACTCGACGAGGTTCTCCAGGCCGTCGGGGGTGAACCCGATGAGGACCTCCAGGCCCTTGGGGAGCACGTAGTAGCCCAGTGCGACGCCGCCGATGAACAGCGGCCCGGCGACCCCGGCGAAGACCCGGGTCCAGCGCTTCTCCCCCGGGTGCAGGCCCGGGACGATGAACGCCCAGATCTGGTAGAGCCAGTACGGGCTGGAGACCACGATCGCGGCCACCCCGCACAGCTTCAGCTGCAGCAGCAGCGGGCCACCGGCGCTGGCGATGTAGGCCTTGGTCTCGATCGTGTCGGGCAGCGCGGCGCGCGCCTCGTTGTAGGGATCGAGCACCAGGTCGAGCAGCTGGTCGTAGAAGAACAGCGCCACGACGAAGGCCACGACCAGCACGGTCGCGGAGCGCAGCAGTCGGGCGCGGACCTCGCGCAGGTGGTCCGACAACGCCATCCGGCCCCCCGGCCCGACCGGGTGCTGGGGACGACCGGAGTAGAGCTTGGCGAACCCGGAGAGCGCGGACAAGCCCTCAGGCCGTGTCGCCGCGGCGCTGGCGCTCGGCCTGACGCTCCGCCTCGACACGCTCCTGGTCGAGCAGGGCCTGGCGGGCCTCGATCTCGCGCTGCTCGGGGGTCTTGACCTCGTCGTCGTCCATCAGACCCTTGGTCTCGGCCTTGAAGATCCGCAGCGCGCGGCCGCTGCCGCGGGCGAGCTCGGGGAGCTTGCTGGCACCGAAGAGCAGCACCAGGACGGCGAGGATGATGAGCAGCTCGGTGGTGCCGAGGCCTGCGATGAGCGGGGTGATCATGGTGTCCTCACGGTGCTGGGAGACGGCGTACCCAGTCTACGCCGGGTCAACGGTAGAGGTGCAGTGTGTCTTGCGCGACGCCGCGGAACTCCTCGGCGATCCCGTCGGGCCGCACGACCTGGGCGTGCGGGGCCAGGCGCAGCAGCAGCCGGGTCAGCCAGCGGTGGTCGGCGACCAGCAGGTCGACCTCCGCCGCCCCGTCGGCCAGCGCCCGGACCTCCTCGACCGGGTAGTACTCCACGATCCAGCGGGCGGCCGGCTCGAGGTGCAGGGTCACCGGCAGGGCGTCGCTGGACGGCGGGAAGAAGCCGGCGGAGAGGTCGCGCGGGGCGACCGGCTCGGAGACCACCGCGACGTCGAGCACGTCGGCGGAGCTGATCCGGTCGAGGCGGAACAGCCGCGGCGCCTCGGCGGAGTGGCACCAGGCGTCGAGGTAGTCCACGCCGCGGGTGCTCACGACGCCGCGCGGGTCCACCACCCGGTCGGACTCCTCATCGCGCGAGGGCACGAAGTAGGTCAGCCGCACCTGCCGGCCGCGGTCGGCGGCGTCCTGCAGCCGGCGGGCCAGCAGCGCCTGGTCGGCGTCCACGGCGTCGGTGCCCGGGTCGATCCGGGGTGCGGCGCTGCCCTCGGCGGCGGCCGCCTCGAGCTTGGCCAGCGCCCGGTCGACGACCTCGCGGGTCTCGGCGCCGGCGCCGTTGCGCAGCGCACGGAGCGCGACGATGACCGCGGTGGCCTCGGTCGGGGTGAGCCGCAGCGGGCGGGCCAGGTAGTCGGCGTTGGACACCCGGATCACGCCGTCGCCCTCGGGGTCCTCCAGGGCGTCGAGGTCGACGTCGATGAGGTCGTCGGGATAGCCGCCGGGCAGCCCGCACATCAGCAGGACCTTGAGGTCCTTCAGCAGCTGCTTGGGAGGTACGCCGAGGGCGCGCGCGGCGTCCTCGAGGCGCACCCCGTCGCGGGCGTGCAGGTAGGGCACGAGGGTCAGCAGGCGGGCCACCTGCTCCTTGGCGCCGAGCGGTGCCTGGGTCATGCGCTCTCCTCCGCTGCGTCCGCGGCGGGGGTGTGGCCGCCCGATGGTGCGAGGGCGGCCTCGAGGCGATCGATCACCGAGCGCCGCAGCGCGTCGGGGGCCTCGACCACGACATCGGGGCCGTGGCCGAGCACCTCATCGACCAGGCCCAGGCTGCGGGTCAGCGAGACCCGGTCCCAGCGGGTGCGGGTGTCGGGTCCGGGCACGTCGTTCTCCACCGCGTCCGCGCCGCGGCGCAGCGCGTGCCCCGCGCCCGCGCGCACCAGCAGCACCGCGTGCTCGGCGGACGGCGCCGGCGCCAGGCGGCGGGCCACCTCGCGCACGTCGGTGCCCGCCGGCACGTCGTACGCGCCCGGCTTGCCGGTGCGCCGGGCCTGGCCGCGCACCCGGGAGAGCCGGAAGACCCGCTCCGCGCCGCGGTCGATGTCAAAGCCCACGACGTACCAGCGCCCGGAGTAGCGCACCACTCCCCACGGCTGCAGGCGGCGCCGGGTGGCGCTCTCCTCGCCCGCGCGGGCGTAGTCGAAGACCACCTCGCTGCGCTCCTGGGTGGCCTCCCAGAACACGTCGAAGGACGGCTCGTCGGCGCTCAGCCGCGGCTCGACGATGTCGAGGGCGGTGGTGTCGACGTCGATGCCGGCGGCGCTGAGCTTGCGTACGGCGTCGCTGGTCGCCGCGGCCAGCCGGGCGTGCTGCCAGACCCGGGTGGCCAGGCCGATGACCGCCGCCTCGTCGGGGCGCAGGTCGATCTCGGGCAGCGCGAAGTCGTCGGGTGAGATCCGGT
Source organism: Nocardioides sp. dk884 (assembly GCF_009557055.1). Classification (NCBI taxonomy): domain Bacteria; kingdom Bacillati; phylum Actinomycetota; class Actinomycetes; order Propionibacteriales; family Nocardioidaceae; genus Nocardioides; species Nocardioides sp. dk884. The sequence goes on from NZ_CP045649.1 coordinate 2,051,685, forward strand.
AGCCCGGCTCGTCGTCGAAGAGCGGGTCGATCTGGTCGACCTCGACCGGGACGCCGAGGCTGCGCAGCTCCTCCTTGTCACGCTCGAACATCTTCTCGAACGCCTCGGGGGTGGAGTCGGCGTAGAGGATCGAGCGGATCCGCTGCTTGGGCACCGGGCGGCGCTGGACGAGCAGCATGATCAGCAGGTTGAGCAGCCGCTCACTCTTGGCCACCGTCACGCCGGTCCCCCTCCTTGTGTCCTCACAGCGTCAGTCTCGCGCACCGCGGCGCTGTGCTCAGGACGCGGCGAGGATGTCCACGACGAAGTAGAGGGTGTCGGTGCCCTTGATACCCGCGGCGGGCTGGCCCTTCTCGCCGTATCCCCAGGCCGGCGGGATCGCGAGCAGCACCCGGCTGCCGATGGTCTTGCCGACCAGGGCCTTGTCCCAGCCCTTGATGACCTGACCGGTGCCGATGCCGAACGAGGCGGGGCTCTTGGAGAACGACTCGTCGAACGGCGCGTCGCCGCCGTACACCTGACCGAGGTAGTTGACGGTGATCGTCTGGCCCTTCTCGACCTTCGCGCCGTCGCCGACGACGAGGTCGGCGCCGAGCAGACGGTCGTTGGGCTTCGGGGCGTCGGTGAAGTCGAGGCCGGTGACCGCGTCGTCGGCGTCGGTGAGCACCTCGGGCGCCCAGGCGGGGGCCTTCTGCTCCGCGCCCTGCGGCCTCTCGAGGACCTCCGCGGTGTCGAGGATGTCCATGATCACCACGATGGTGTCCTTGTTGGCGATCTGCAGGCTCGGGTTGCCGCCCTGGCCGAAGAACTCATCCGCCACCGCGACGGTCGCGACGCGGGAGCCGACCTGCTGGCCCTCCAGGCTGTCGCGGAAACCCTCGGCGAGGCTGTCGTTGAGGGTGAGGGTCTGCGGGGTCTTGGCGTCGTAGGTGCTGAACGACTCGGACTCGGTGTAGCCGTTGCCGATCCAGATGTGCGCGGTGACCTCGTTGCCGGCGTCGACCTTGTCGCCGTCGCCCTCGGACAGCACGGTGGTGTCGCTGCCCTCCTCCATCTCGATGCGGCCGTCCCAGCCGACCTTGATCGCCTTGCCGTGCTCGCCCTTGATGCTCAGCGACTCGAGCAGGTCGTCGGCGGAGGCGGAGGCGCTGTCCTCCTCGCCGCACGCGGAGAGCGCGGGCAGGACCAGCAGCGGGACGAGGAGTGCGGGCAGGCGGCGCAGGCGTCGCGACACGGAGATCACCAATCGGCTCGGGAGTCGGGCTCGGGAAACCAAGCCCGGGAATCGGGCGAGGCGAACACTAGACCGCGATGCTGAGAGGACCCGGCACCGGTGTCGCCCGCGTGGTCGCCGGGCGGGTCGCGGGGGGCTCACATGCCGTCGATGAGGCGCTGCACGCGGTCGTCGTACGCGCGAAACGGGTCCTTGCACAGCACGGTGCGCTGGGCCTGGTCGTTGAGCTTGAGGTGCACCCAGTCGACGGTGAAGTCGCGGCGCCGCTCCTGGGCGCGGCGGATGAACTCGCCGCGCAGCCGGGCGCGGGTGGTCTGCGGCGGCACTGTCTTGGCCTCGAAGATGCGCAGGTCGCTGGTCACCCGGGCGACCTGGCCGCGCTTCTCGAGCAGGTAGTACAGCCCGCGGTTGCGGCGGATGTCGTGGTAGGTCAGGTCGATCTGGGCGATGCGGGGGTGGCCCAGGGGGAGCCCGTGCTTGGCCCGGTAGGCATCGATCAGCTTCAGCTTGATCACCCAGTCGATCTCGGTGTCGACCAGGCCGAGGTCGTCGGACTCCACCGCCTTGAGCCCGCGCTCCCACAGATCGAGTGCCCGCTCGATGACCGGGGTGCCCAGCTCGCGGCGGTCCACGAAGTCGCGGGCCTTGGCGAGGTACTCCCCCTGGATCTCCAGCGCGCTCGCCTCCCGGCCGTTGGCGAGGCGGATCTTGCGTCGCCCGGTGACGTCCTGGGAGATCTCGCGGATGGCGCGGATCGGGTTCTCCATCGTGAGGTCGCGCATCACCACGCCCTCCTCGATCATCCGCAGCACCAGGTCGCAGGAGGCGACCTTCAGCATCGTGGTGGTCTCGCTCATGTTGGAGTCACCGACGATCACGTGCAGGCGCCGGTACTTCTCGGCGTCGGCGTGCGGCTCGTCGCGGGTGTTGATGATCGGACGGCTGCGCGTGGTCGCGCTGCTCACGCCCTCCCAGATGTGCTCGGCGCGCTGGCTGACGCTGTACGACGCCCCGCGCGGGGTCTGGGTGACCTTCCCGGCGCCCACGATGATCTGGCGGGTCACCAGGAACGGGATCAGCACGTCGGCGAGGCGGTTGAACTCCCCCGCCCGGCTGACCAGGTAGTTCTCGTGACAGCCGTAGGAGTTGCCGGCCGAGTCGGTGTTGTTCTTGAACAGGTAGATCTCCCCGGCGATCCCCTCGTCGTGCAGGCGCTGCTCGGCGTCGAGCAGCAGCCCCTCCAGCACCCGCTCCCCCGCCTTGTCGTGGGCCACCAGCTCCCCGATGTCGTCACACTCGGGGGTGGCGTACTCCGGGTGGCTGCCGACGTCGAGGTAGAGACGCGCCCCGTTGCGCAGGAAGACGTTGCTGCTGCGCCCCCAGCTGACCACCTTGCGGAACAAGTAGCGCGCCACCTCATCCGGGCTCAGCCGCCGCTGCCCGTGGAACGTGCACGTCACGCCGTACTCGTTCTCGATCCCGAAGATCCGCCGGTCCATGCGCCCACACTACGGCGGTGGTGGGCGGTGGGTGTGAGATGCGACACGGCACGCCGGGGTGGTCGTGGTTTGGTCCCCAACGACATCAAAAACCGCCGAGCTCATGCTGTTCGTGCCCAATCGTTGAAGCCCATGGCCCGCCGCCAGCGGTTCAGGGTGCGGGAGCGTCCCTGTTCGTCGTACAGGGAGTTGGCCACGAGGCGGCGCCACCGCTCGACCCGGCGTACGTCGTGGGGGCGATCGAGCGCACGGTCCAGCTCGTGCATCACCACCAGGGGATGGTTCAGCAGGTCGTCGAGCACGAAGCCGCGGCGCTGGTAGCCGGTGCCGCTCCAGCCGCGTTCGCGCCGCAGGTCGCTGCGGTGCTGCGAGGGCTCGCGGTGCACAGCGCCGTCGTACTCGTGCACGGCCCCGATGGCTGGCACCAGGAGGTCCGCGCGGCCGATGAACGTCCCGGCGGCGTCGTACAGGTCGACCTGTGGTTCAACCATGACATCCATCTGCTGGTGGAAGAGCCGCAGCACCGTCTCACCGGCCGAGTCACAGAGCGCGGTCGCCAGCTCGTACGCCCGGCGCGCCATGCGGACCCCGGGACGTCCGCTCGCCAGGATGCCCAGCATGCGCTCGGGGTCGAGGTCGCCCGCAGCGAGCGCGGAGTCGATCATGATCACGAGGTCGAGTACGCCGAGGTCGCGGGCCGCGCGCAGCAGGATCTCTTCCGCGGCGTCGACGGGAAGGCCGTGCCTGATCTCGACCGGGGCCGCGGCCGTGGCCGGTTCGACGAGCCGGGAGCAGATCAGCCCCGGCCGGCGGGGCCGGCGTTCAGCGCCGTGCACGGCCGCGAAGACCGGTACTTGCGCCGGCACGGCCGGGAGTTGCCAGCCCCGCAGGCGTGCGGCGGTCAGATGGGTGTACACCGCACCGGGAGGCAGGACCTGGCACCACGCCCGCAGCTCGCGGAGGAACTCCGCTTCGTCGTCGAGGCCGTCGGTCTTGCGCAGGTAGAGCCCGTGGCTCACCCGCCGGAAGGAGGTGAGGCGCATCTGCCCGCGCACGACCTCGTCGGGCGGAGAAGGGCGGTCGGTCGGTGGCGGCGGCATTCCCAGATGCTGCAACCCGAGCGGGGTGTCGAAACCGAGTGCTGGCGTAGCTGTGGATGGGGCCTGGCGTCGAGGAGGTGCACGTTTGGTCCCCAACGACATCGAACAGAGTCGAAAAACTGTCGTTGGGGACCAAACGTGGCCCGACGTGGCTAGCTGAGCGGCGGGGCGACCGGCGGGTCGGGGTGGCCGGGCGGGGTGGCGGTGCCCTGAGGGCCGGGGGCGGCGGTGGCGGAGCCCTCGGAGGGCACCCGGTCGCCGAGCATCGTCTCCAGGCGCGACGGGGTGAGCCGGCGGAACTTGCGGGTCTGCGACCGGGTCCGGTCCAGCAGCGCGACCTCGAGGTCGTCGACGGGGATGACCCGGTCCTCGGTGTCGTTGTGGCCCAGGGCGGAGACCGCGAGGTGCAGCGCGTCGTCGAGGGAGGCCCCGCTGGCGTAGCGCTCCTTGAGATAGCTCGCCACCGATTCCGCGGCCCCGCCCATCACGGCGTACCCGTGCTCGTCGGCGACCTGGCCGTCGTAGGTCAGTCGGTAGAGCTGGTCCTCGGCCGGGGTCTCGCCGATCTCGGCGACGAACAGCTCGACCTCGTAGGGCTTCTCACCGCCGCTGGAGAAGATCGTGCCGAGCGTCTGGGCGTAGGCGTTGGCCAGGCCGCGCCCGGTGACGTCACGGCGGTCGTAGGCGTAACCGCGCATGTCGGCCAGGCGCACCCCGGCGATGCGCAGGTTCTCGAACTCGTTGTAGCGCCCCACCGCCGCGAACGCGATCCGGTCGTAGATCTCGGAGACCTTGTGCAGCGCCTGGGAGGGGTTCTCCGAGACGAACAGGATCCCGTCGGCGTACTGCACCGCGACCACCGAACGGCCCCGGGCGATGCCCTTGCGCGCGAAGTCCGCCCGGTCCTTCATCTGCTGCTCGGGGGAGACGTAGAAAGGCATGCTCATGCGGTGGGACCTCCGGGAAGGCCCGCGAGCGGGCCGTCGGGACGGGACATGCGGGCGGCGATCATCCGGTCGGCGACCTCGGCGACGGTGGCCTCGGGCAGGCGGCGCCCGCCCTCGCTGGTGATCACGTGCACCATCGGGAAGATCCGCCGGGTCACGTCGGGCCCGCCGGTGGCGGAGTCGTCGTCGGCCGCGTCGTACAGCGCCTGTACGGCGGTCATCACGGCCTCCCCCTCGTCCATGTCGGCGCGGTAGAGCTTCTTCAGCGCGCCGCGGGCGAACAGTGAGCCCGAGCCGACGGAGTGGAACCCGGTCTCCTCATAGCGGCCCCCGGTCACGTCGTAGCTGAAGATCCGCCCGGCCGCGGCAGGTATGTCGTATCCGACCAGGAGGGGGACGACGGCGAGGCCCTGCATGGCCAGCCCGAGGTTGCCGCGGATCAGCGCGGAGAGCCGGTTGGCCTTGCCGTCCATCGAGAGCGTGGTGCCCTCGATCTTCTCGTAGTGCTCGAGCTCGACACCGAAGAGCCGCACCAGCTCGACGGCGATGCCGGCGGTGCCGGCGATCCCGACCGCGGTGAACTCATCGGTGGCGAACACCTTCTCGATGTCGCGTTGGGCGATGATGTTGCCCATCGTGGCGCGCCGGTCGCCGGCCAGTACGACGCCGCCGGGGAAGGTCAGCGCGACGATGGTGGTGCCGTGCGGGGCGAGGTCGCCGCCCTGGCCAGTGGGCAGCGCGCGGTTGCCCGGCAGCAGGTCCGGGGACTGACCGGCGAGGAAGTCGGCGAACGACGACACGCCAGGTCGCAGGTAGGCGGGGGGAAGACGCGGATCGCTCACGCGGTCACTCGCCGCCCTTCTGGATGAAGGACTTCACGAAGTCCTCGGCGTTGGACTCGAGCACGTCGTCGATCTCGTCCAGGATGTCGTCGACGTCGTCGTCGATGGCTTCCTTGCGGTCGGCGACGTCGGTTTCCGGGGTGACCTCGACCGCGTCGTCAGTCTCCGCGGACTTCCGCGGCTGCTTCTGCTCCTGTGCCATGGGGCGACCCTATCCACACCCTGGGTGTCGTGGGTCACCGTGACCGGGGGGATGGGGCCGGCGCAGGCCTAGGGGTCGACGTTTGGTCCCCAACGACAACAGATCGGCCCCGGACGATGTCGTTGGGGACCAAACGTGCGCCTGGCCCCCGCAGCGACCCCGGCGCACCCTCAGGATCCGGTGAGCACCGCGAACAGGTCGGTGGCGGTGTCACAGCGGTCGAGCAGCTCACCCACGTGGGCCCGGCTGCCGCGCAGCGGGTCGGTGGTGGGGACGCGCTGGAGCGAGTCGCGGCCGGGGAGGTCGAAGATCACCGAGTCCCACGAGGCGGCGGCGACGTGCTCGGCGTACTTCTCCAGGCAGCGGCCGCGGAAGTAGGCGCGGGTGTCGGTGGGCGGCTCGTGCATGGCGGCCTCGATCTCGGCGTCGTGGAGCAGCCGCTCGATGCGCCCGCCGGCGACCAGGCGGTGGTAGAGGCCCTTCTCGGGGCGGATGTCGGAGTACTGCACGTCGATGAGCTGCAGCTTCGCCGCGTCCCAGGCGAGGCCGTCGCGCTGGCGGTACTGCTCGAGCAGCTTCAGCTTCGCCACCCAGTCCAGCTCCGTCGCGCAGAGCATCGGGTCCTGCTCGAGGCGGTCCAGCACGGACTCCCAGCGCGCCAGGACGTCGAGGGTCTGACGGTCGGCGTCGGCGCCGAAGCGGTCCTCGACGTACTTCTTGGCCAGGTCGAGGTACTCCATCTGCAGCTGGACGCCGGTGAGCGAGCGCCCGTCCTTGAGCCGCAGCGTCTGGCGCAGCGTGGGGTCGTGGGAGATCGCGCGCAGCGCCCGCACCGGCCCGTCGACGGAGAGGTCGCGGGTGATGAAGCCGTCCTCGATCATCGCCAGCACCAGCGAGGTGGTGCCGACCTTGAGGTACGTCGAGATCTCGGAGAGGTTGGCGTCGCCGATGATCACGTGCAGGCGCCGGTACTTGTCGGGGTCCGCGTGCGGCTCGTCGCGGGTGTTGATGATCGGGCGCTTCAGCGTGGTCTCCAGGCCGACCTCGACCTCGAAGAAGTCCGCGCGCTGGCTGACCTGGAAGCCGTGCCCGCGCCCGTCCTGGCCGATCCCGACCCGACCGGCCCCGCACACGACCTGACGGCTGACGAAGAACGGCGTCAGGTGGCGCACGATGTCGCCGAACGGCGTGGCGCGGCGCATCAGGAAGTTCTCGTGCGCGCCGTACGACGCGCCCTTGTTGTCGGTGTTGTTCTTGTACAGCGCGATCGACGCACCCCCGGGCAGCTGGCTGGCGCGGCGCTGGGCGTCGAGCATGATCTGCTCGCCCGCCTTCTCCCAGCGCACCACGTCCAGCGGGGTGGTCACCTCCGGTGCGGCGTACTCCGGGTGGGCGTGGTCGACGTAGAGCCGGGCGCCGTTGGTGAGGATGACGTTGGCCAGCCCCAGGTCCTCGTCGGTGAGCTGGGTGGAGTCCGCCACCTGCCGCGACATGTCGAAGCCACGGGCGTCGCGCAGCGGGGACTCCTCCTCGAAGTCCCACCGGGCGCGCCGGGCCCGCAGGGTCGAGGAGGCGTAGGCGTTGACCACCTGCGTGGAGGCCAGCATCGGGTTGGCCAACGGCTGCCCGAGCACGGAGATGCCGTACTCGATCTCGGTCCCCATCACCCGGCGCACGCTCATGCACCTCAGCGTACGTCCCGACCGAGACCGCCGTGCGCCGTCTGCACCGCCCGCCGGGCCGTCTCACCCGCCGGGCCCGCTTGCAGCAGGCACTCGGCAAGGCGCGGCTGGCAGGCGGCAGGGATGGGCCCCGGAGGCGATACCCCCGGGGCCCGTTGGATGAGCCACCCCCGGTGGGGTGGCTCATCCGGCGGCCTTCTCGACCTCAGTGGTGGAACATGTGAGCCTCCTGCTCACGCGGCAGCGGGCCAGGAAGGGTGTCCAGGAACTCCACGCTCGAGCGGAGGCTGTCGAGCAGGCGGCTGGCCAGGTCACGGGACAGACCGTTGCGGACCACGATCCGCTGCACCGTCCGCTTCTCGAGGTTCTCGGGCAACGGGTACGCGGGCACCAGCCAGCCCCGCTGACGCAGCTGGTCGGAGAGGTCGTAGAGGTTCCAGGTGGTCGTGTAGTCCGCCTTGAGCTCCCAGGCGAACACCGGGATGTCGGAGGCGTCGTTCCAGAGCGTGAACGGGCCCATCGCCTCGATCTCCCGCGCGAGGTACTGAGCGACGTCGAGGCTCTCCTGCTGCACGGCCGTGTAGCCCTTCCGTCCGAGCCGGATGAAGTTGTAGTACTGCAGCAGGACCTGCGCGCCGGGCCGGGAGAAGTTCAGGGCGAAGGTCGGCATCTTCCCGCCCAGGTAGGAGACGTAGAAGATGAGCTCCTCGGGCAGGAAGTCCTTGTCCTTCCACACCACCCAGCCGATGCCCGGGTAGACCAGGCCGTACTTGTGTCCGCTGACACTGATGGAGTGCACGCGGTCGAGCCGGAAGTCCCACAGCTTGTCCGGCTGCAGGAACGGCGTGATGAACCCACCGGAGGCGGCATCGACATGGATCGGGATGTCGAGGCCGGTGTCCTGCTGGATCCGGTCGAGGGCGTCGCAGATCTTGCTGATCTCCTCGTACATCCCGGTGTAGGTCACGCCCATGATCGGTACGACGCCGATGGTGTTCTCGTCGACGTACTTCTCGAGCTCGAACCCGTCCATGGTGCGGTGCTCGTCGCTGATCGGAATGGTCCGGGTCTCGACGTCGAAGTAGTTGCAGAACTTCAACCAGCACACCTGGACTGCGGAGCTCATCACCAGGTTGGGGCGCTCGGTCGACTTGCCGGCCGCGCGGCGCGCCTGCTGCCACCTGCGCTTGAGGGCCAGGCCGCCCAGCATGCAGGCCTCGGAGGACCCGATGGTGGAGGTGCCGATCGAGTTCGACGGGTCCGGCGCGTTCCAGAGTTCGGCCAGGATGCGCCAGCAGCGCTCCTCGATCGCGGCGGTCTGGGGGTACTCGTCCTTGTCGATCATGTTCTTGTCGAAGGTCTCGGCGTAGAGCTTCGAGGCCATCGGGTCCATCCAGGTCCCGACGAAGGTGGCGAGGTTCAGCCGCGCGTTGCCGTCGAGCATCGCCTCGTCGTGGACGAACTGGTACGCCGTCTCCGGCATCATCGGGTCATCGAGCAACGTGAACTGCGGGATGTCCTGGGACTCTCCCGGACGCGCGAACAGCGGGTTGACGGCCAGCCGCTTCTCCATGTCCTTCTCGCTCATGTCGGCGGTCCTTTCGGTGCAGCCGGCCGGCGCCCTGAAGTGCTCGGGTCGGTGAGGGGCGCGGCACGACCACGGTGGTCAGCTGGAGCACTCGACTCGACGCTTGCACGGCGGCGGCGGGCCGAGTAGGGCCATGTGGCCCTGCCGCGGAGATCGCGAGTCACGCGCCCCGGGAGCGCCCGTGCAGGTCGACAGTCACCCCGCAGCGGGGGCACAGTGCCCGGGACCAGCTGGCGCGGCGGACGGCGAGCGCTCCCTGAGCGCTCGCCGTCCGGGGGTCGTTGCCGGACCGGGGGTGCTGGCCCAGAGGGGTGCCTAGAGGTACTGGCCGGTGTTGGAGACGGTGTCGATGGACCGGCCCGGCTCGGTGCCCTGCTTGCCGGTGATCAGGGTGCGGATGAACACGATCCGCTCGCCCTTCTTGCCCGAGATCCGCGCCCAGTCGTCGGGGTTGGTGGTGTTGGGCAGGTCCTCGTTCTCCTTGAACTCATCCACGCAGGCCTGGAGCAGCTGGGAGACCCGCAGCCCGTGCTGGCCGTGGTCGATGAAGTCCTTGATCGCCATCTTCTTCGCCCGGTCGACGATGTTCTGCAGCATCGCGCCAGAGTTGAAGTCCTTGAAGTACAGGACCTCCTTGTCGCCGTTGGCGTAGGTGACCTCGAGGAAGCGGTTCTCCTCGGTCTCGGTGTACATCCGCTCCACCGTGGCCCGGATCATCGCGTCCACGCAGGCCTGCCGGTCCCCGCCGAACTCGGCGAGGTCCTCGGCGTGCAGGGGCAGGTCGGGCACGAGGTACTTGCTGAAGATGTCGCGGGCCGCCTCGGCGTCGGGGCGCTCGATCTTGATCTTCACGTCCAGGCGCCCCGGTCGCAGGATCGCGGGGTCGATCATGTCCTCGCGGTTGGAGGCGCCGATGACCAGCACGTTCTCCAGCAGCTCCACGCCGTCGATCTCGCTGAGCAGCTGCGGGACGATGGTGTTCTCCACGTCCGAGGACACCCCGGTGCCGCGGGTGCGGAACAGCGAGTCCATCTCGTCGAAGAACACGATCACCGGGGTGCCGGTGCTGGCCTTCTCCCGGGCCCGCTGGAAGACCAGCCGGATGTGGCGCTCGGTCTCCCCGACGTACTTGTTGAGCAGCTCGGGGCCCTTGATGTTGAGGAAGTAGGACTTGCCCTCCTGGCCGGTGCGCGCGGCGACCTTCTTGGCCAGCGAGTTCGCGACCGCCTTGGCGATCAGGGTCTTGCCGCAGCCGGGCGGGCCGTAGAGCAGCACGCCCTTCGGCGGCTTGAGCCGGTGCTCGGCGAAGAGCTCGGGGTAGAGGTACGGGAGCTCGACGGCGTCCTGGATCATCTCGATCTGGTTGCCGAGGCCGCCGATCGCGGCGTAGTCGATGTCCGGGACCTCTTCGAGGACCAGCTCCTCGACCTCGGACTTGGGGACCTTCTCGTAGACGTAGCCGGCGCGGGCGTCGAGCAGCAGGCTGTCGCCGGCGCGGATCGTCTCGCGTAGCAGCGGCTCGGCGAGTCGTACGACGCGCTCCTCGTCGGCGTTGGCGATGACCAGGACCCGCTCGCCGTCGGCGAGCAGCTCCTTGAACATCACGACCTCGCCGACCTTCTCGTAGGCGAGCGCCTCCACGACGTTGAGCGCCTCGTTGAGCAGCAGCTCCTGGCCGGGGACGAGCTCGTCGACCTCGATGCTCGGGCTCACCGTGACGCGCAGCTTGCGCCCGCCGCTCAGGATGTCGACGGTGTCGTCGTCGTTGCGCTCGAGGAAGGTGCCGAACGTGGCCGGCGGCAGCGCCAGCCGGTCGACCTCCTCCTTGAGCTTGAGGATCTGGTCGCGGGCATCGCGCAGCGTCTGCGCCAGCCGCTCGTTCTGACCGTTGAGCGCCGCGAGGGAGCGCTCGGTCTCAGCGAGTTTGAGCTCGAGGCTGCGCGTACCGCCCGGCGACTCGCTGAGTCGCCGGCGGAGGTCGCTCACCTCCGACTCCAGGTAACGGACCTGGCGGGCGAGATCGTCCGCGCTCGGTCCGCCGGTGTAGCCCTGGTCCATGCCGAACGGGTTGTCAGATGTCATCTGCGCCACCTCCTAGGTGCTGGCGACCATACCCGCGTGACAGCGCCACGGAAGGGGCCGAATGGCCGGGAAGGTCACGATTCGGTCCCGGGTGGGGCAGGACGTCCGGGGCGCGCCAGGTTGACGTTTGGTCCCCAACGACATTCCGGGGGCCCGGATTGTTGTCGTTGGGGACCAAACGTCGCCCTTCGGAGGTCTGACTACTCCCCGTCAGCGGCCTCGACCGGCACGCCGGGCGGCCGGGGGCCGGTGTAGTCCGGGCCGTACGCGCCGGGCGCGGGACGGCGCTTCTTCAGCGGCGGGCGCTGGCCGGGGGCCATGCGGCGGGCGGTGACCAGGAAGGCGGTGTGGCCGATCATCTTGTGCCCCGGGCGCACCGCGAGGCCCTCGACGTGCCAGTCACGGACCAGCGACTCCCACGGCTGCGGCTCGGTGAACCCGCCGTGCAGGCGGACGGTCTCGACGAAGCGGGAGAGCTGGGTGGTGGTCGCCACGTAGGCGCACACGATGCCGCCCGGGCGCAGCGCGTCGGCGGCGGCGTCCAGGCACTCCCACGGCGCGAGCATGTCGAGGATGATCCGGTCGCAGCGCTCGCCGGAGGCGGGCAGCGCCTCGGCCAGGTCGCCGAGCCGCAGGTCCCAGGCGGGGTGGTCGCCGCCGAAGAACTGGGTGACGTTGCGGCGCGCGACGTCGGCGAACTCCTCGCGTCGCTCGTAGGAGGTGACCTTGCCCTGCGGTCCGACCGCGCGCAGCAGTGAGCAGGTCAGCGCCCCGGAGCCGACGCCGGCCTCGACCACGTGGGCGCCGGGGAAGATGTCGGCCATCGCGACGATCTGGGCGGCGTCCTTGGGGTAGACCACCGCGGCGCCGCGCGGCATCGAGACCACGAACTCCGAGAGCAGCGGGCGGAACACGAGGTACTCCCCGCCGGCCGAGGAGGTGACGGTGAAGCCCTCCTCGCGCCCGATCAGGTCGTCGTGCTCGAGGTGGCCGCGGTTGGAGAAGAACCGCTTGCCCGGCACCAGTTCGAAGTTGTGGCGCCGTCCCTTCTGGTCGACCAGGCGCACCCACTCCCCGACCCGCAGCGGGCCGCGGTGCACCCCGGACCAGGCCTCGGGGGCGACGTCGGGCGCGACCTCGGAGCTCGCCGTGGAACCGGCCGGTGAGCCTTGGGGGTCTGCGCCGCTCGGGGCGTCGTCGGAAGGGCTTGCGGCGGCGTCGAGCTCGGCGTCAGGCACGGGCAGCCACTTTAGTGCGCGGCCCGCCGGAACGCCGCCTCGACGTCGGCGGTCACCAGCACGCCGTACGTCGAACCATCGGCGTCGAGCAGCAGGTACTCGGTGGCCGGGGTCCGGTTGATCGCGCCCAGCAGCTCCTCGCCGTCGATGTCGGCGGAGAGCCGCAGCCCGGGCTCCAGCGTGCGCGCCACCGAGGAGGCCGGCACCCACGGGCGCCGCTCCTGCGGTACGGCGAGGAGCGCGGCCTCGTTGACCAGCCCGGCCGGCTCGCCGTTCGGGGCCAGCGTGATCACGCCACCGGCCTGCGCGTCCTGGGCGCGGCGTACCGCCTCGGCGAGCGGAAGGTCCTCGGGCACCAGCACCGCACGCCGGGCCAGGATCCGCGGGCGCAGCTGGGGCAGCCGGGCGCGGACCTTGCTGGTCGCGATCGAGGCGGAGGCGCCGGTCCACAGGAAGAGGCCGATGATGAAGGCGAGGATGAAGTCCACGACCTGCGGCTCGATGCCGAGGAAGACCTCCATGCCCACCGGCCACAGCAGCACCAGGGCCGCGGTGACCCGACCGCCCCAGCCGGCCGCGATGCTGCCGGTGTGCCGGTTGCCGGTGACCTGCCACACGCCGGCCTTCAGCACCCGGCCGCCGTCCAGGGGCAGTCCCGGGATCAGGTTGAGGACGCCGACCAGCAGGTTGGCCGAGGCCAGGCCGCCGACGGCCATGCCGATCAGCCCGCCCGGTACGACGAACCACAGACCGGCCGCCGCCACACCCACCGCGATCGAGGTGAGCGGTCCGACGACGGCGATCCAGAACTCCTGGCGCGGGGTGCGGGCCTCGCCCTCGATGGCGGTCATCCCGCCGAGGAAGTGCAGCGTGATCGAGGTGACCTGGAAGCCGTAGTGCTTGGCCATCACCGCGTGCGAGGCCTCGTGCAGCAGCACCGAGCCGTACAGGACGACGGCGAACGCGACGCCCGCGACGTACTTGAGCGCACCCAGGCCGGGCTGGACCTCCTCGACCGCGGGGGCCAGCACGAGCGCGATCAGCCCGGCGATGATGAACCAGGTGGAGGAGACGAGGACGTCGCTGCCGGCGATCGTGCCGACCTTGAACGTGCCGGCGGGGCGCGACGCGGAGCGGGTCGGGGCGCTGCCGGGCGTAGGGTCGGGGTGTTCGGCCACGCCTCGACGCTATCCGACGGCGGGCGGGCGGGTACCCGCCGGGCACGCCGGACTGTCGGCGGGGTCGCCTAGTGTTCCCGGCGTGGATGAGCAGCACGTGTCGCCGGCCGACCGGCACTCGACCCCCGTCGACGGGGTCGAGGTCCTGGGCGCGCTGTCCCCGAGCCGGGCGGGCGACTTCCTGAGCTGCCCGTTGCTCTACCGCTTCCGCACCGTGGACCGGCTGCCCGAGCCGCCGTCGGTGGACGCCGTGCGCGGCACGCTGGTGCACAAGGTGCTCGAGGACCTCTTCGACCTGCCGGCCGCCGAGCGCACCCCGCAGCGTGCCGACGACCTGCTGACGCCGACCTGGGAGGAGCTCTGCGAGGCCGAGCCGGAGCTGCGCGCCCTGTTCGGCGCCGAGGGCGCCGAACTCGCGCCGTGGCTGGCGTCGTGTCGGGCCGTGCTGGAGCGCTACTTTACCCTCGAGGACCCCCGCCGGCTGGAGCCGGCCGACCGGGAGCTCTACGTCGAGGCCCTGCTGGACTCACGGCTGCTGCTGCGCGGGTTCATCGACCGCGTCGACGTGGCGCCGGACGGCGCGATCCGCCTGGTCGACTACAAGACCGGGCGGGCGCCGGGGCCGGGCTATGAGGCCAAGGCCCTGTTCCAGATGAAGTTCTACGCCCTGGTCATCTGGCGCACCCGCGGGGTGGTCCCGGCGATGCTGCGCCTGATCTACCTCGGCAGCGGCGAGATCATCAGCTACGCCCCCGACGAGGAGGACCTGCGCGCCACCGAGCGCAAGGTCGAGGCGGTGTGGCGCGCGATCCGCGAGGCCGCCGAGACCGGGGACTGGCGCCCGCACCGCAGCCGGCTGTGCGACTGGTGCCACCACCAGGCGATCTGCCCGGCGTTCGGCGGCACTCCCCCGCCGTTGCCGGACACGGACCCGGTCCTGCTGCCGCTGGAGCCGGTTCAGCTCAGCTCGGAGTGAAGCCCGGCGAGGTCGGCGCTCGTGAGCTCGGCCAACGAGTCGCGGAACACCCGGCGCGGCCCGGGCGGCACGGCGACGTGGTTCTGCACCACCAGCACGGTGCACCCCGCGGTCTCGGCCGAGGTGGCGCCGGTGGCGGAGTCCTCGATGGCCACGCAGTCCGCGGCGTCGCGGCCCAGCGCGGCGGCGGCGGTGAGGTAGGGCTCGGGGTGCGGCTTGCCGTGGGTCACCCGGTCACCGGTGATCACCACGTCGAAGGTGCCCTCGGGCAGATGCGCCAGGATCGGTGCGACCAGCCGCTCGTACGACATCGTGACGAGCGCGCACGGTACGCCGCGCTCGTGCAGCTCCTCCAACAGCTCCCGCGCTCCGGGGCGCCACGGCACCGAGTCGGCCACGCTGGCCACCACCCCGTCGAGCAGCTCCTCGACGATCTCGTCGGGGCTGAGGTCGAGCCCCATCCGCTCGCGGATGTAGCGCGCAGAGGTGAGCAGGCTGTTGCCGACCAGGCTCAGCCCGTCGGCCTCTGTCCACTCCGCCCCGTGGCGGTGCGCGAGCGCCGTCTCCGCCGCCACCCAGGCCGGTTCGGTGTCGACGATCGTGCCGTCCATGTCCCACAGGACGGCTCGGGGAAGCCGGTCTCCCCCGCCGGTGCGTCGGTCTGTTCCTCGCGAGTACGCGGTACTCAGAATGCCCTCCCAGGAGCGCGGTGCGGCGTCGGGTGCACACACGATTCTAGGGCGCTCGCGGACCTGATCGGCGCGCGCCCCGGGGCGGGGTCGAGGGCGCGGAGGGTCGACGTTTGGTCCCCAACGACAGATTCCGGGGCCGAAATGTTGTCGTTGGGGACCAGACGTGGGGGTCTTGCCCCCGCCGCGGCTCAGTCGTCGGGGTCGTAGCCGAGGTTCGGCGAGAGCCACTTCTCGGCCTCGGCGACGCTCCAGCCCTTGCGCTCGGCGTACGCCTCGATCTGGTCGCGGCCGAGGCGGCCGACGACGAAGTACTGCGCCTGGGGGTGGCTGTAGTACACGCCGGAGACCGAGGCGCCGGGCCACATGGCCATCGACTCGGTGAGCTGGATGCCGGCGTTGTCCTCGACGTCGAGCAGGTCCCAGAGGGTGGCCTTCTCGGTGTGGTCGGGGCAGGCGGGGTAGCCGGGGGCCGGGCGGATGCCGGTGTACTTCTCCGCGATCAGGTCCTCGTTGGACAGCTGCTCGCTCTCCACGTGGCCCCAGAACTCGGTGCGCACCCGCTGGTGCAGCCGCTCGGCGAAGGCCTCGGCGAGGCGGTCGGCGAGCGCCTCGACCATGATCGCGTTGTAGTCGTCGAGGGCGTCCTTGAACTCCTGGACCTTCTCCTCCAGCCCGATACCGGCGGTGACCGCGAACCCGCCGACGTGGTCAGCGAGGCCGGTCTCGGCGGGCGCGACGTAGTCGGCCAGGGAGCGGTTCGGGACGCCGTCGCGGTGCTTGCCCTGCTGGCGCAGCTGGTGCAGGACGGCGCGGACCTCCGAGCGGTCCTCGTCGGCGTACACCTCGACGTCGTCGCCGCGCGAGGCCGCCGGGAACAGCCCGTAGACGCCGTGGGCGGTGAGCCAGCCCTCCTCGATGATGCGGTCCAGCATCTCGTTGGCGTCGGCGAACAGCTTGCGCGCGGTCTCCCCGGTGGTGGGGTTGTTGAGGATGTCGGGGAACTTGCCCTTCATCTCCCAGGCGTTGAAGAACGGCTGCCAGTCGATGTACTCGCGCAGCTCGGCGATCGGGTAGTCGCGCAGCACGTGTACGCCGGGGGTGCGCGGCACCGGCGGCTGGTAGCCGGTCCAGTCGACCGGGGTCGCATTGGCGACCGCGTCGGCGTACGTCAGCTGCGGGCGGTCGCTCTTGGCGGCGTGCCGGGTGCGCAGCGAGTCGTAGTCGGCCTGCACGTCGGCCATCAGCTTCACCCGGCGCTCCGGGTGCAGCAGCGAGGCGGCGGTCGGCACGGAGCGCGAGGCGTCCTTCACCCACACCACCGGGCCGTCGTACTTGTGGTCGATCTTCACCGCGGTGTGGGCGCGCGAGGTGGTCGCGCCGCCGATCATCAGTGGGATCTCCATCCCGAGGCGCTGCATCTCTGCGGCGACGGTGACCATCTCGTCGAGCGAGGGGGTGATCAGCCCGGACAGGCCGATGATGTCGGCCCCGACCTCGCGGGCGGTGTCCAGGATCTTCTGCGCGGGCACCATCACGCCGAGGTCGATGACCTCGAAGTTGTTGCACTGCAGCACCACACCGACGATGTTCTTGCCGATGTCGTGGACGTCGCCCTTCACCGTCGCCATCACGATGGTGCCGTTGGTCTCCTTGGCGGTGGCCAGGGCCGGGTTGTCGATCTTCTCCTGCTCGATGAACGGGATCAGGTAGGCCACGGCCTTCTTCATCACCCGCGCGGACTTCACCACCTGGGGCAGGAACATCTTGCCGGCCCCGAAGAGGTCGCCGACCACGTCCATGCCCTGCATGAGCGGGCCCTCGATGACCTCGATCGGGCGGCCGCCGCGCTCGGCGATCAGCGCCCGCAGCTCCTCGGTGTCCGCCTCGACGTGGGCGTCGATGCCCTTCACCAGGGCGTGGGTGATCCGCTCCCCGACCGGCAGCGAGCGCCACTCCTCCGCGGTGGCCTCGTCCTGCACCGCCGCCTTGTTGTGCACCTCGGCGACCTCCAGGAGCCGCTCGGCGGCGTCCGGGCGCCGGTTGAGCACGACGTCCTCGATGCGCTCGCGCAGCTCGGGGTCGACCTGGTCGTAGACCACCAGCGCGCCGGCGTTCACGATGCCCATGTCCAGGCCCGCGGCGATCGCGTGGAAGAGGAAGACCGCGTGGATCGCCTCGCGCACCGGGTTGTTGCCCCGGAAGCTGAAGCTGACGTTGGAGATGCCGCCGGAGACCTTCGCCCCGGGCAGGTTCTGCTTGATCCAGCGGGTGGCCTCGATGAAGTCCAGGCCGTACGACGCGTGCTCCTCGATGCCGGTCGCGACCGCGAAGACGTTGGGGTCGAAGATGATGTCCTCGGCCGGGAAGCCGACCTGGTCGACGAGGATCCGGTAGGCACGCTCGCAGATGGCGAGCCGGCGCTCCAGGTTGTCGGCCTGGCCGTCCTCGTCGAAGGCCATGACGACCGCGGCGGCGCCGTACTTGCGGCACAGCCGGGCGTGGGCGATGAACGGCTCCTCGCCCTCCTTCAGCGAGATGGAGTTGACCACGGCCTTGCCCTGGATGTTCTTCAGGCCGGCCTCGATCACCTCCCACTTGGAGGAGTCGACCATGACCGGGACCCGGCTGATGTCGGGCTCGCTGGCGATCAGGCGGGTGAAGCGGTTCATGGCCGCGACGCCGTCGATCATGCCCTCGTCCATGTTGATGTCGATGACCTGCGCGCCGTTCTCGACCTGCTGGGCGGCCACCGTCAGCGCGGTGTCGTAGTCGCCGGCCTTGATCAGGTTGCGGAAGCGGGCCGAGCCGGTGATGTTGGTGCGCTCGCCGACGTTGACGAACAGGCTGTCGTCGCGGACGGTGAACGGCTCCAGCCCGGACAGCCGCAGCGCCGGCTCGATCGCGGCGGGGACCCGCGGCGCCTTGTCGGCGACGGCGTCCGCGATCGCGGCGATGTGCTCCGGGGTGGTGCCGCAGCAGCCGCCGACCAGGTTCACGAACCCGGCGTCGGCGAACTCCGCGACCACCGCGGCGGTCTCGGCGGCCGCCTCGTCGTACTCGCCGAACGCGTTGGGGAGCCCGGCGTTGGGGTAGCAGGACACGAACGAGTCGGTGATTCGGGAGAGCTCGGTGATGTAGGGGCGCATCTCGGTCGCGCCCAGGGCGCAGTTGAGGCCCACCGCGAGCGGGCGGGCATGCCGGATCGAGGCCCAGAACGCCTCGGTGGTCTGCCCGGTCAGGGTGCGCCCGGAGGCGTCGGTGATGGTGCCGGAGATGACGACGGGCCAGCGGCGGCCGTACTCCTCGAAGAGCGTCTCGAGGGCGAAGATCGCGGCCTTGGCGTTGAGGGTGTCGAAGATCGTCTCGACGAAGAGCAGGTCCGAGCCGCCGTCGAGCAGGCCGCGCCCGGCGACCAGGTAGGCCTCGACGAGCTGGTCGAAGGTGACGTTGCGGGCGCCCGGGTCGTTGACGTCCGGGGAGATCGAGGCGGTCCGGGTGGTGGGGCCCAGTGCGCCGGCGACGTAGCGGGGGCGCTCGGGGGTCGCGCAGGCGTCGGCGGCCTCGCGGGCCAGCCGGGCCGCGCAGTAGTTGAGCTCGTAGGCCAGCTCCTCCATGCCGTAGTCGCCGAGGGAGACGGCGTTGGCGTTGAAGGTGTTGGTCTCGATGATGTCGGCGCCGGCGGCGAGGTACTCCTCGTGGATGGCGCGGATGATCGCCGGCTGGGTGAGCGTCAGCAGGTCGTTGTTGCCCTGCAGGTCGCTGGGCCAGTCCGCGAACCGCTCGCCGCGGTAGCCGGACTCATCAGGACGGTCACGCTGGATCGCCGTACCCATCGCGCCGTCCAGGACCAGGATCCGCTCGCGCAGCATCGTGGTCAGCGCCTCCGTCGCATCGGGGCGCAGGAACGGCTCGAAGGCCCGATCGGTCAAGGTGACTCCTCTCGAGAGGCCGGGCGGTTCCGGCCTTGTCCACCAGCGTAAGAAGGCGTGTCCACCTGCTGGACGAACAGACCAGATCGTGACACCGGGCCGGTGCGGCGGCGAAATCGCCGCTCCTGACTAGGCTGGGCGGGTGATCGACAGCGATGACCTCCCCGACCTCGTCGCCCCGGTGGTGATCGCCGCCTTCGAGGGCTGGAACGACGCCGCCGACGCGGCCTCCTCCGTCGTCGACCACCTCATCGAGGTCTGGGACGCGCGCGTCATCGGCGCGATCGACCCCGAGGAGTTCTACGACTTCCAGGTCAACCGCCCGGTCATCGGCGTCGACGCCAGCGGCCACCGGCGGGTCAGCTGGCCGACCACCCGCATCGCGGTCGCCTCTCCCCCGGACCTGGATCGCGACGTGATCCTGATCCGCGGCATCGAGCCGAACATGCGCTGGCGGCAGTTCTGCGCCGAGCTGCTCGCCGCCTGCGACGACCTGGGCGGCGAGCTCGTGATCACCCTGGGCGCGCTGCTCGCCGACGCCCCGCACACCCGCTCCATCCACGTCACCGGTACGGCGACCGAGCCCGAGCTGGTCGACCGGCTGCGCCTGGAGCAGTCGACCTACGAGGGCCCGACCGGGATCGTCGGGGTCTTCCAGGACGCCTGCGTGCTGCTCGACATCCCCGCGGTGTCGTACTGGGCGGCGGTGCCGCACTACGTCGCGCAGCCGCCGTGCCCCAAGGCGACCCTGGCGCTGGTGCGCCAGCTGGAGGACCTGCTCGAGGTCAGCATCCCCCTCGGGGACCTCCCCGAGGACGCGCGCGCCTGGGAGCGCGGCGTCGACGAGCTCGCCGAGGAGGACGAGGACATCGCCGACTACGTCCGCTCGCTGGAGGAGACCCGCGACACCACCGACCTGCCCGAGGCGACCGGCGAGGCGATCGCGCGGGAGTTCGAGCGGTACCTCAAGCGTCGCCAGGGTGGCGACGACTGAGGTCCGGGGTCGACGTTTGGTCCCCAACGACAGTTTTCGGCGCCATTTCGTTGTCGTTTGGTCCCCAACGACAACGATGAGCCGCCCCCACCCCCACCCCGGCACCCCGCCGGGGCGGCGTCAGAGCGCCAGACCGAGGGCGGCGTCGAGGGCGTTGTAGACCGCGCGAGCGGCGTCGGGGTCGCTGGTGTCGGCGAGGCCGTCGGTGCCGAGGGTGGCGCGCACCCAGGCGTCGACGGCACGCAGCGCACGCGGGGCGTCGAGGTCGGCGGCGCAGGCGGCGAGGACCTCGCGCACCACCGGCTCGGCCGGGGCGCCGGCGCCGAGGGCGAGGGCGCGGCGCCAGTCGGCGAGGGTGTCCACGGCGTCCCACAGCTCGGCGTCGGTCCACTCCCAGTCGCTGCGGTAGTGGTGGCGCAGCAGCGCGAGGCGGATCGCCATCGGGTCCACGTCGCTGTTGCGCAGCGCGGAGACGAAGACCAGGTTGCCGCGCGACTTCGACATCTTCTCGCCGTCGTAGGCGACCATGCCGGCGTGGGTGTAGACCTTCGCGAAGCGGTGCTCGGGGTCGGCGACCTGGGCGTGGCCCGCGCACATCTCGTGGTGGGGGAAGACCAGGTCGCTGCCGCCGCCCTGCACGTCGAAGTCGGCACCGAGGTGCTCCAGCGCGATCGCCGTGCACTCGATGTGCCAGCCGGGGCGGCCCGGGCCGAACGGGCTGGGCCAGGACGGCTCACCGGGTCGCTCGCCGCGCCACACGACGCAGTCGAGCGGGTCCTTCTTGCCGGGTCGGTCCGGGTCGCCGCCGCGCTCGGGGAAGATCCGCAGCATCTCCTCGCGGGAGAGGCCGGACTCCTGGCCGAACGACGGGTCGGCGGTCACCGACATGTAGAGGTCGTCCTCGACGCGGTAGACCGCACCGGCCGCCTGGAGCCGCTCGATGAGCCGGATCACCAGCGGGATCGACTCCACCGCGCCGATGTAGTGCGCGGGTGCGAGCACCCGCAGCGCGGTCATGTCCTGGCGGAACAGCTCGGTCTCGCGCTCGGCGAGCTCGACCCAGTCGACGCTGACCTTGGCGGCGCGCTCGAGCAGCGGGTCGTCGACGTCGGTGACGTTCTGCACGTAGCTCACCTCGTGCCCGGCGTTGCGCCAGGCACGGTTCAGCAGGTCGAAGCCCAGGTACGTCGCGGCGTGGCCCAGGTGGGTGGCGTCGTACGGCGTGATGCCGCAGACGTACATCCGGGCCGCGCCGTCGGGCCGCGTGGTCACCAGACCGCCCGTGGCGGTGTCGTGGAGGGTGACCGGCGGGCCCTCGACGGGCAGGGTCGGGATCTCCGGGGAGGGCCAGGCGCGCATGCGGTGAACTCTAGTGGTCGGCCTCAGAACGGCGGCCACGGGATGGCCGGGGACTCCCCGCGCGGTGCGGGCATCACCCCTGCCGACACCAGCCGGCGGCAGCGCTGGGCGAGCACCTCGATCTCCGCCTCGCTCAGCAGCGCGGCCAGCGCGTCGCCGAGCTGGCCGTCCACCGCGGCGCCCAGCCGGCGTACGGCGTCGAGCTCCTCGTCGGCCAGCGGCTCCCCGATCCAGCCCCACAGCACGGTGCGCAGCTTGGGCTCGTGGTGGAAGGCGATGCCGTGGTCGACGCCGTAGCGGTGCCCGTCGGGCATCGCCAGCACGTGCCCGCCCTTGCGGTCGGCGTTGTTGATCACCACGTCGAAGATCGCCATCCGGCGCAGCGGACCGGAGTCCTCGTGGACCAGGGCGACCGGCTGATCGAGGCCGTCGATGCCGTCGAACACGTGGCGGTACCCCGGGGGCACCGAGCCGCCGGGCACCAGCGTGACCGGCTCCTGGTCCTCGTCCGGCTCCTCCCACGACTGCACCATCCCGGGGCCGTGCGGGCCGTCGCGCAGCCAGGTGCGCGGCACGACGTTCCAGCCCAGCTCCTCGGAGACCAGGTACGCCGCGAGCTCGCGGTGCGCCAGCACGGCGCCGGGGAAGTCCCACAGCGGCCGCTCCCCCGAGATCGGCTTGTAGACCACGCGGTGCTCGCCCACCGCGCCCAGGAACGTCGCGTTGGAGGCCGGCATGATGCGGCCGTGCAGCACCAGCTCCCCCGTGAGCAGGTCCGGGAGCGCGGTCATCGGCCGGGGCTGCCGGTCACGGGTCGCGTCGCTTGAAGCCGTTGGCGCGCACGCACAGGTGGCCGTCGGCGTCGATAGGGTTGCCGCAGAACGGGCAGCTGGGCCGACCGGCCTCGAGGACCTGGCCGCTGCGCTGCACGAAGGCGCGGGCGTAGCCCGGCGTGAGACGCACCAGGAGCACCTCCTCCGGCTCGGGCTCCACGACGCTCTCCTCGAGCTGGTCGGGAGCCACGATGGCGGCCTCGCTGAACGGGAACACCTCGATCACGATCCGCTCGTCGCGCGGATCCCACGACAGCGTCATGGTGCCGGCGCGGAACTCCTCCTCGATCGGCTGGTCCAGCGGGTCGCTGTCGACCAGGTCGAACGGGGCGACGGCGGGCACCACGGTGCTGCTGGGCTCGCTGGCCATCACCTCGTCGAGGAGCTCGTCGACGCGTTCCGCGAGCGCGGCCACCTGCTGCTTCTCGACGGCGACCGAGACGATCCGGTTGCCGCTGCGTGCCTGGAGGTAGAAGGTGCGGGAGCCGGGCGCGCCGACGGTGCCGGTGACGAAGCGCTCCGGCGGGTCGAAGGAGTGGACGAGAGGCATGGGGCCAGCCTAGGACCCGGCCGGACCGGCCACCGCGGGGCCCGCTCCCCCGCCGATCACGGCGTCAGAGCCGGCCTCGGACGCCTGGGCGGCGTCCGCCGGCGGGCGCAGCCAGGACAGGTCGCCCTCGTGGGAGTTGGTGGCCAGCACGTAGGGCCGCGACTCGGTGTAGCGCACGATCGAGATCGAGGCCGGGTCCACGTGCAGGCGCTGGAACAGGTCCAGGTGCATCCCCAGGGCGTCGGCGAGCACCGCCTTGATGATGTCGCCGTGGCTCACCGCGACCCACACGGCGTGCGGGCCGTGCTCGGCCTCCACCTCGGCGTCGCGGCGTCGTACGGCGGCGACCGCGCGCGCCTGCATGGTGGTCATGCTCTCCCCGCCGGGGAACGCGGCGGCGGACGGCTGGGACTGCACGACCTTCCACAGCTTCTCCTGGGCCAGGTCCTTGATCGCCCGGCCCTGCCACTCGCCGTAGTCGCACTCGGTGATCCCGCGCTCGGTGACCACCGGCGGTGCGGGGTCGCGTCCGGCCAGCAGTGCCCGGGTCGTCTGGCGGCAGCGCTCCAGCGGGCTGGTGACGACCAGGGAGAGCGGTACGTCGCGGAGCCGCGCGCCGGCGCGCGCCGCCTGCTGCTGCCCGGTGCTGTCGAGCCGGACCCCCGGCGTACGGCCGGCGAGCGTGCCGGAGGCGTTGGCGGTGGTGCGCCCGTGCCGCACGAGGATGAGGGTGGCCATGGCGCGGACTGTAGCCGGGTGTCGAGCGGCGTCCGCGCGGATAACGTATCGGGATGATCGTCGACTGCGCCTACTACCGCCACGGCGTCCGCGCTCCGGAGAACCTCGACGTCACCGACCTGTCCCGGGTCCTGGCCGCACGCGACCGTGAGCAGGGCGACTTCTTGTGGATCGGCGTCCACGAGCCCACGCCGACGGAGCTGCACGCGGTCGCCGGCCAGCTGGGTTTCCACCCGCTGGCGACCGAGGACGCGCTCAAGGCCCACCAGCGGCCCAAGCTGGAGCGCTACGACGAGATGTTGTTCCTGGTGCTCAAGACGCTGACCTACATCGACGCCGAGGACGCCGTCGAGACCGGCGAGATCAGCCTCTTCGTCGGTGAGGGGTACGTCGTGACGGTGCGGCACGGCGCCGGCAGCGAGCTCAGCGTGACCCGCTCCCACCTCGAGTCGGTCGCCGACGTCCTGGGGCGCGGGCCGGCGGCGGTCGTGTACGCCGTGTGCGACAAGGTCGTCGACGACTACACCCAGGTGGCCCGGTTCCTGGAGGAGGACGTCGACGAGGTGGAGCAGTCGGTGTTCTCCCCCGAGCGGACCCGCGACTCCGAGCGCATCTACACCCTCAAACGCGAGATCGCCGAGGCCCGCCGCGCGGTTCAGCCGTTGAAGGCGCCGATGCAGGCCTGCGCGGAGGGTCGGGTCGCGGGGATCAACGGCGACGTGGCGCCGTACTTCCGCGACATCACCGACCACCTCAACCGGGTCTCGGAGAGCGTGGACAACCTCGAGCAACTGCTCTCGGCGGCGTTCGACGCCCACGTCGCGCAGATCTCGGTGCAGCAGAACGACGACATGCGCACCATCTCCGCCGGCGCCGCGCTGGTGGTGGTGCCGACGCTGATCGCCGGCATCTACGGGATGAACTTCAAGTACATGCCGGAGCTGGAGTGGCACTACGGCTACCCGTTCGCGCTGATGCTGATGGTGGGCGCCGCGGCGGTGCTGTGGGTGTGGTTCAAGCGCTCCGGGTGGCTGTGAGCCCCGGGCGGCCGGCCCCGCTCAGGCGCTGAGCACCCCGGCGCCGAGCAGCACCAGCACCAGCGCGCCCAGCGCCACCCGGTAGATCACGAACGGGGTGTAGGAGCGCGTCGAGACGTAGCGCAGCAGCCAGGCGATCGCGGCGTACCCGACGATGAACGACACGACCGTCGCCACGATGGTCGGGGTCCAGCCGTACGGGTTGTCACCCCCGGGGATCTCCTTGAGCTGGAACACGCCGGCACCGACGACAGCCGGGATGGCGAGCAGGAACGCATAGCGGGTGGCGGCCTCGCGCTCGTAGCCGAGGATGCGGCCCATCGAGATCGTGGCGCCGGAGCGGGAGACCCCGGGGATCAGGGCGCAGGCCTGGGCGACGCCCATCAGGACGGCGTCGCGGACGTTGATCTGCTTGATCTGCTTGGAGTTGCTGCTGAACTTGTCGGCCAGGCCCAGCACGATGCCGAGCACGATGAGCGTGGCGCCGATGATCCACAGGCTGCGGAACTCGTTCTCGATGACGTCCTTCAGCGCGATGCCGAGCACCACGATCGGCAGCGACCCGATGATGATGAACCAGCCCATCCGGGCGTCCAAGGTGCCGCGGTACTCCGGCTTCACCAGGGACTTCAACCAGGCGGTGGCGATGCGCCAGATGTCCTTGCGGAAGTAGATGAGCACGGCGAGCTCGGTGCCGATCTGGACCACCGCGGTGAACGCGGCCCCGGGGTCGCCCCATCCGAACATCTCGGGGTAGATGCGCAGGTGCGCACTGCTCGAGATCGGAAGGAACTCCGTAAGTCCCTGGATGGTGCCGAGCACGATGGCTTGGAAGAGTTCCCACACGGGCGCGCAGCCTACGCGGAGCCCAACCGCGTGCCGCCGACGGCGTCCGTGAGTGGGACCACTACCTTTCTGCCATGCAGCTCAGGTCCCTCGGCCAGACCGGTCTCCGCGTGTCCCGTCTCGGCCTCGGCACGATGACGTGGGGACGAGACACCGACGAGCATGAGGCGCGCGATCAGCTGATCGCGTTCGCCGAGGCCGGCGGCACGCTCCTCGACACCGCGGCCAGCTATGGCGACGGCGCCGCCGAGGAGCTGATCGGCTCCCTGATCGGCGACGTGGTGGCGCGCGACGAGATCGTGCTGGCCACCAAGGCCGGGCTGGTACGCCGCGGTGACGCCCGGCGCATCGACACCTCCCGCGGCCACCTGCTGCCCGCGCTGGACCGCTCGCTCAAGCGCCTGGGCGTGGACCACGTGGACCTGTGGCAGGTGCACGTGTGGAGCGACCGGACGCCGCTGGAGGAGACCCTGCAGGCGCTCGACCTCGCGGTGACGTCGGGGCGCGCGTCGTACGTCGGCATCTCCAACTACACCGGCTGGCAGACCGCGCAGGCCGCGACCTGGCAGCGCGCCGTGCCCGGCCGGGTGCCGCTGGCCTCCACTCAGGTGCAGTACAACCTGCTCAACCGCGGCGTCGAGCACGAGGTGCTCCCGGCCGCCGCCGCGCTCGGGCTCGGGGTGCTGGCCTGGTCGCCCCTGGCCGGCGGCGTGCTGACCGGCAAGTACCGCAGCGGCACCCCCGCCGACTCCCGCGCCGCGGACCCGTGGTTCGCCTCGCGGGTCGAGAACTACCTCGACAGCTTCGGCCGCGGCGTGGTCGAGGCCGTGGCGCGCGCCGCCGACGGCCTGGGCTGGACGCCGCTGGAGGTCGCCCTGGTGTGGCTGCGCGATCGTCCCGGGGTCACCGCCCCGATCCTCGGCGCCCGCACCGCCGCCCAGCTGCGCGCCGCCCTCGCGATCGAGGAGCTGTCCCTGCCCCCCGAGATCGTCCTGGCCCTGGACGACGTCAGCGAGGAGTGAGCCGATGTCCCGTGTGCTGCGTCAGCCGCTGCGCCCCGGGGTGGAGTGGGAGCTCGACAGCGTCACGTTCTCGCCGGAGTACCCCCGCGGTGTGGTGACCAAGCTGCTCACCGAACGCGCCGAGCAGGGCGGCTGGGAGCTCGACCGGGTCCGCATCGGCGCCGACGGCGTACGCCGGGTGCTGCTCCGCCGGCGGGTGATCAAGGCGGTCCGGACGGCCTGAGAACCCCACGTTTGGTCCCCAACGACAGTTTTCGGGGCCGTTCGGTTGTCGTTGGGGACCAAACGTGGGGGTGTTCGGGCCCTCAGACCTCGTCGAGGAACCGGTCGAAGACCCGGGCGCCGAACTCCAGGGCGTCGACGGGAACCCGCTCGTCGACGCCGTGGAACAGTGCGGTGAAGTCCAGGTCGGCGGGCAGGCGCAGCGGCGCGAAGCCGTAGGAGCGCATCCCGAGCTTGCGGAAGTGCTTGGCGTCGGTGCCGGCACCCATGAGGTACGGCGCGACGAGGGCATCCTGGTCCTCGGCGAGGATCGAGCGGGTCATGGCACGCACCAGGTCGCCCTCGTACGGCGACTCCCAGGGCTGCTGGTGGCTGACCATGTCGATGTCCACGCCGTCGCCGACGAGATCGCGCAGGGTCGCGAAGAACTCGTCCTCGTAGCCGGGCAGGAAGCGGCCGTCGACGTGAGCGGTGGCCTCGGTCGGGATGACGTTCACCTTGTAGCCGGCCTGGAGCATCGTCGGGTTGGTGGAGTTGCGGAGGACGCCGCCGAGCATCCGGGTCGCCGGACCGAACTCCTCGACGAGCTCCTCCACGTTGTCCGGGGTGACCTGGGTGCCGGCAATGTCGGCGACGGTGGCCAGCAGCACCTCCATCGCCGGGGTGAGGCGCACCGGCCACTCGTGGGTGCCCAGCCGGGCGACGGCCTGCGCCAGCCGGGTCACGGCGTTCTCGGGGTTGACCATCGAGCCGTGCCCGGCCCGTCCGCGGGCGGTCAGCCGCATCCAGGCCATGCCGCGCTCGGCGGACTCGATCAGGTAGAGGCGCCGGCCGCGCACGGTGGTGCTGAAGCCGCCGACCTCGCCGACGGCGTCGGTGACGCCCTCGAACTCGTCGGGGTGGTCGCGGACCAGCACCTCGGCGCCCCGGTGGCCGCCGGCCTCCTCGTCGGCGGTGAAGCAGAGCACGATCGGCCGAGTCGGCACCGCGCCGGCGAGCTGGCGGGCGCGGACCACCGAGAGCAGCATCGCGTCGAAGTCCTTCATGTCGACCGCGCCCCGCCCCCACAGGTAGCCGTCGCGGATCTCCCCGGAGAACGGGTCCACCTGCCAGTCCTCGGCCGCTGCCGGGACCACGTCGAGGTGCCCGTGCAGCAGCAGCCCGTCGCCCTCGGTGCCGCCCCAGCGCGCCATCACCGACGTACGACCGGGGCTGGACTCATAGATCCGCGGCTCGATGCCGACGTCGGAGAGCAGGGTGGCCACCATCTCCGCGGCCGGCCGCTCCCCCGGCCCCGAGTCATCGCCGTAGTTGGAGGTGTCGATGCGCAGCAGATCGCGGCACACGTCCACGACCTCGCCCGCCGGGTCGTACGCCGGTGCCGTGACAGTGGTCAGGTCCTGGGGGTCAGCAGCCATGGGGTCAGCATGACATCCGCTCAACCACCCCCCGATTCAGTGTTTGCGGGGACCCAGTGTTAAGTTTTTCCAGCACTCGGGTCCGGGTGGCGGAATTGGCAGACGCGCTAGCTTGAGGTGCTAGTGCCCTTTATCGGGCGTGGGGGTTCAAGTCCCCCCTCGGACACCAGCGGAACGGCCAGGCTCTCGACAGAGAACCTGGCCGTTCTTCGTTTCTCCCCCCGATGTGCGGTGGGTCCCGGGCCGACCCCGTCTGCACCACCCTCGACGAGGGCCTTCGCGTGCGCGGTGTGCGGATCCTGTCGATCTTCGCGGTCATCTGGTCTGCGGTCGCCGCCTCCGGCCTGTCCGAGACCGGCGCCTCGGCCGCCGCCCTTCCGAGCGCCGTGGCGGCCGTGGTCGTGTCGCTGGTCCTTGTCGTGGTCGTGCGGCGCTCGGCTCACGAGCCGGCCCTTGCCCGGGCCCGCAGGCTCCCGCCCTGGTGGTCGCGCGGGGTGGCTGCGGTCACCATCGCTCAGCTGCTGGTCATCGCGGCCGTGGCGATCGGCCTGACGAGGCTGGACCAGGCCGCCTACATCCCGGCTGCGGTCGCCGTCGTCGTCGGCCTGCACTTCCTGCCCCTGGCGACCGCCTTCGACCAGCGCCAGTACCGCGGCACCGCTGTCCTGCTGGTCGTGGTGGGACTTGGCGGTGCGGTCCTGGTCCTGGCCGGCGCCCAGAACGTCACCGTTCAGGCTGCCGTGGGCTACGCAAGCGCCGTCGTCCTGTGGTGCTGGGCTGCGCACGTCGCCACGCGCAACTGAGCCGACCCAGCCACGCCAGCACGGCGCCGTACGTCCCTGCTGCCGCGGCGACGGGGACGGGCCTGAGCCGCCGGCAGACCTCGCCCAGGATCCTGAACGACGGCGTGCGCGACGACACCCTCGGTAGCAAAGTGCTACGTTGGCGTAGACAAGTGCTACACCCCGGAGGTGCCTGGAGGTGCATGGTGGGAACCAAGGCTGAACGCGTCACCCGCTTCGACGAGGCCCTGTTCGAGACCGCCGCGGCCGAAGGGTCACGGCAGTCCCGGTCGGCTCGCCAGCAACTCGAGCACTGGGCGCGACTCGGTGCCGCGCTCTCTGCCCAGGTCGAGGCGCCCCTGAACCGGGTCCGCCTCGCGCTCGA
Organism: Nocardioides sp. dk884; assembly: GCF_009557055.1. Classification (NCBI taxonomy): domain Bacteria; kingdom Bacillati; phylum Actinomycetota; class Actinomycetes; order Propionibacteriales; family Nocardioidaceae; genus Nocardioides; species Nocardioides sp. dk884. The sequence continues at coordinate 2,081,060 of NZ_CP045649.1, forward strand.
GGGCACCATCGCCCAGCGGGACCTGACCCTCGATGAGGCGCGCCAGTTCGACGCCGCGATCGCGGTCCGCATCGACGACGCCGTCGCACAAGCCGACTTCGCCTCCGCCTCGCTGCCGAACTTCGCCGAGGTCTCGCCCGACCCCCACCGCGTCCTGGCCGACCTGGCCTCCCGCGCGGAGGTCAGTGAGCGCGCGCGCGAGCAACTTCGTGAAGCACTGGCCACACTGGACCAGGCCCTCGAAGCCGAGCCGCAGTCGGCAGAGGCCGGGCGGTGACGCGACTGGACCTTGTCGTTGGTCCCAACGGAGCCGGGAAGTCGACCTTCGTCGACCTGATCCTTCTCCCCACGCTCCCGCACCAAGCTTTCGTCAACGCCGACGAGATCGCCAAGACCTACTGGCCAGGCGACGAAGTCGTGAAGTCGCGGATCGCTGCCCGCCTTGCCGAGGTCCTGCGCGTGGCCTTCGTTGCGATGGGTGAGCCTTTCATCGCCGAGACCGTCTTCTCCCACCCCTCGAAGATCAGCCTCATCGAGGACGCAGTCGCCGCCGGCTACAGAGTTCACCTGCACGTGCTGATGCTTCCCGAGGACGAGGCCGTCGCACGCGTAGCGAAACGCGTCACCCAAGGCGGGCACCAGGTGCCCGAGGAGAAGGTCCGCAGCCGCTACCAGCGCCTGTGGGAGAACGTCGTCCGCGCAGCTCTTCTGTGCGACACCGCTGACTTCTACGACAACACCGGACGCAGCCCGGTGCTGGTGGCCCGGCTGAGTGCTGGCATCGCCTACGGCGCGGTCGCCTGGCCGGAGTGGACACCGAAGGACCTGACCGACTGCTGGCACTGAAGCCCGAGGCCCTCACCGCGACGGCTTCGCGGCCCGCCGGGTCGCGCTCAGGACTCGCAGACCGTGCCGTCTCCGTCACCGTCGCGGTACCAGGCGTACTCGGGATCGCGGCCGCGCACGTAGGGCCCGTGGCCCGCGGCGACCGCGGAGGTGCAGTAGTCGAAGCGCGGGTCCAGGCCGGCTCCCCCGCCGCTCGTGCCCGCCGCCGGCGGGGACGGCGTGGCCGGCGTGGCGGGCGTGGCGGGCGCCAGCTGGCCCGCGTCGGAGGACCGGGCGTCGGCGACGGCGCTGCCGCGCAGCTTCGCGAGGCGCACGGTGAGCGGGCGCTTGCCGCAGCTGGCGGCGTACCGGGCGAGGACCTGCTGCTCGGCAGGGTCGACGCTCAGGCGCCACCGCACCTTCACCGCGACCCACGAAGAGACGTAGACGCAGGCCTTGTAGGCCGGCATCCACTGGGCCGGGTCGGCGTCGGATTTGGTGCGGTTCGACGACGCGCTGACCGCGATCAGCGCGCGCCGGTCCCCCAGGTCGTTGGCGAAGGCCTCGCGCCGCGGCGCGGACCAGGCGTGCGCGCCGGAGTCCCAGGCCTCGGCGAGCGGGACCAGGTGGTCGATGTCGAAAGACGACGCGCTGGTCGTGGTCAGCTGGTCGTAGTAGGAGAACCACTCGCCCGCGACCACCGTGCAGCCCGCCGCCAGGCGCGCCCCTGGGGCGCGGTTCTGGGTGATCAGCACCTCGTCGCGGGTGTCGCAGCCGTTGCGGTCGGCGTCGGACCAGTGCGCGAACAGGTCGCGGTCATAGCCGGTACGGCGTTCGGGGGCGACCGGCAGCGCGGCGACCGCGGCGACCAGCGTGGTCTTCACCCGTGCGCCGGGACGACCCGCGAGCGGGTCGGGTGCCTGGTCCGGGCGGACGCTGGCACTCGGGCCGGCTGTCTCCACCGGCGCCCCCGACTTCTGTGACTTCCGTGGCTTCTCCGGCCCGGACGAGGTCACCGTCTCGGCGGTTTCGGTCGGCCCGCTGCTGTCGGACGCCGTGCCGCAGCCGCCGAGAAGCAGCAGTGCGAGCCCGGCGGCGACGGCGGAGGCGAGACGGGAGGTCGGAGTGGAGGACGGGTCACGGAGCACGGGCACGACGCGATCCTGTCGTGCCGCACCGACACTCGCGCGACCGCACCCCGCTCTACGGTGAGGCATGCGCGTCGCCCGCCGCATGCGGTCCCTCGTGGGCTGACCCACCGACCCGACGTGCTCAGCGGTCGAGGGCGCGGATCCGCTGGAAGTTGCGCCCGCCCCGCTCGAACGACGCCACGACGGCTGCGGGCACCTCGACCTCGTCCAGCGGGTCCTCCCACGCACACGGGCGCACGTGCACGAGGTCCGCGGCGTAGGCCTGCCGGGTGGCGTCGTAGCGCCACGGTCCGGTGAGCGCGCCACGGCGGTAGCGCCCATCGGTGTCGCGGGTCCAGACCAACGCCCCCGCGGGCACCGCGGCGAACCTCTCGACTCGCCGCGCGGTGCGCTCGCCGTGCTCGACCACGGTGCGGGACAGGACCTCTTCGACTCCGGCGTCCGGGCCGGGCGAAGGGTCGAGTCGACCGCCCATCCCGACCAGCCCCAGCGCGACGGCACGGGCCTGGGCCAGCCCGGCGTCGATGTCGTCGAGGCGGCTGCGCATCGGGGCGCGGTAGGTCTCGGGCATCGCTCGATCCTAGGCGTCGCGGTGGGCACGTGGGCCGGGCCACAGGCCGTTTGACGCGCGGATGACCGGCTACCGCTACGGCGTACCCCCGACGAGAGGAACCACGACATGGCAGAGAGCCAGTTCACGTCCGAGACCAAGGTCGCCTTCCTCGTGGCCCCCGAGGGCATCGAGCAGATCGAGCTCACCGCACCCTGGGCGGCAGTGCGCGACGCCGGCGCCGAGCCGGTGCTGATCAGCACCGAGCCGGGCAAGGTGCAGGCCTTCCACCACCTCGACGCGGCCGACACCTTCGGCGTCGACGCCGTGGTCGGCGACGTCCGGGTGGAGGACTACGCCGCCCTGGTGCTCCCGGGCGGGGTGGCCAACCCCGACGCGCTGCGGACCGACGAGACCGCCGTCGCCTTCGTGCGCGACTTCGTGGCCTCCGGGCGACCGGTCGCGGCGATCTGTCACGCGATCTGGATGCTGGTCGAGGCCGATGTGCTCCGCGGACGCGAGGTCACGTCGTGGCCGAGCCTGCAGACCGACGTACGCAACGCCGGCGGGCGCTGGACCGACAGCGAGGTCGTCCTCGACGCCAACCTGATCACCAGCCGCAACCCCGACGACCTGCCCGCCTTCAACCGCGAGCTGCTCAGCCGGCTCAGCAGCTGAGGCCCCGCACCCGACGTCACGCCCCCGCGCCCTAGGCTCGGGGGCGTGAGTGCTTTCCGCGTGGGGTTCGTGACCGGTGCGACCCCGGACAAGTGGGCGCGCGCCTGGCGCGAGCGCAGCCGGGTGCCGCTGGAGCTGGTCCCCGTCGAGGAGGACCAGCAGGAGGCAGGGCTGCGTGACGGCTCGCTGGACATGTGCCTGGTGCGCCTGCCCATCGACCGCGAGGGCCTGCACTGCATCCCGCTCTACGAGGAGCTCCCGGTGGTGGTCGCCGGCCACGAGCACTTCGTCGCCGCCGCCGACGAGGTGTCGCTGGCCGACCTCGAGGATGAGCAGCTGGTGCTCCCCCACCGCTCGGGCTGGACGCCGACCGCCGAGCAGCTGGCCTGGCCCCCGATGAGCGTGCGGGACGCCGTGGAGGTGGTCGCCTCGGGGACGGGCATCGTGCTCGTGCCGATGTCGGTGGCCCGTCTGCACCACCGCAAGGACGTCGTCAGCCGTCCGGTCAGCGACCTGCCCACGACCACCGTGGGCCTGGCCTGGCTGGTGGACAACGAGGACCCGCGCGTGCAGACCTTCATCGGCATCGTGCGGGGCCGGACCGCACGCAGCTCGCGCGGCTGAGCGAGCACCCGAGCCACCGGGGGTGCCTCACCTGATCGGGTGGGGTGAGTCGGCTCACGATCCCGTGTGTCGAGCCGATGGCGGGGGTATGTAACCCTCTTGTGAGCAGACAAGGTGAGACCTCCCGACCCCCGAGCGCCGCGGACCGCTTGCGCCGCGTGGCCGCCAGTCCCGTCGACGACGTGGTGCCCCACCCGGTCCTCGACGTGGCCCCCAGCGCCAACGACCAGGGCCGTCCCGGCCTCGACCGCGTCGTCTTCGGCGTCACGGCCGTCCTCGCGCTCGCGTTCCTGGTCTGGGGGTTCGTCAGCACCGACTCGCTGGCGTCGGTCTCCGGCGACTCGCTCGGTTGGACGATGGACAACGCCGGTTGGCTGTTCGTGATCACCGCCAGCGGCTTCGTGGTCTTCGTCCTCTGGCTCGCGCTGAGCCGGTTCGGCGCGATCACCCTGGGCCGCGACGACGAGGAACCGGAGTTCCGCACCACCTCGTGGGTCGCGATGATGTTCAGCGCGGGCATGGGCATCGGCCTGATGTTCTGGGGGGTCAGCGAGCCCATCGCGCACCTCACCACGCCGCCGCCGGGCACCGAGGGCGGCACCGAGGCCGAGGCGATGAAGACCGCCATGTCCACCACCCTGTTCCACTGGACGCTGCACCCCTGGGCGATCTATGCCGTCGTCGGCCTCGCGATCGCGTACGGCGTGTACCGCAAGGGTCGCGTGCAGCTGATCTCCGCGGCGTTCGAGCCGCTCCTGGGGCGCCACGCCCGGGGCCCGGCCGGCAAGGTCATCGACATGCTCGCGATCTTCGCGACCCTGTTCGGCTCCGCGGCCTCGCTCGGTCTCGGTGCGCTGCAGATCGGCAGCGGCCTGGAGATCGTCGCCGGCCTCGACGAGGTCGGCAACGGCCTGCTGGTGATGGTCATCGCGGTGCTCACGGTCGGCTTCGTGGCCTCCGCGGTCTCCGGCGTGGCCCGCGGCATCCAGTGGCTCTCCAACATCAACATGGTGCTGGCACTGGTGCTGGCGCTCTTCGTGTTCCTGGTCGGTCCGACGATCTTCGTGCTCAACCTGCTGCCGACGGCGATCGGCGGCTACATTGCCGACCTGCCGACGATGGCGGCGCGCACCGGCGCGGAGGGTGGCGACACCAGCGACTGGCTGCAGGGCTGGACGGTCTTCTACTGGGCCTGGTGGCTGTCGTGGACGCCGTTCGTCGGCATGTTCATCGCCCGCATCTCGCGCGGGCGCACCATCCGTCAGTTCGTCTCCGGCGTGCTGCTGGTGCCGAGCCTGGTCAGCCTCGTCTGGTTCTGCATCTTCGGCGGCGCCGCGCTCGACCTGCAGTCCTCGGGCGCGGCCGACATCGCCGGCGAGCTGTCCACGGAGTCCCAGCTGTTCACGATGCTGGAGGCCTACCCCGCCGCGACGGCAACCAGCATCCTGGTGATGGTGCTCGTCGGCATCTTCTTCATCTCCGGCGCCGACGCCGCCTCGATCGTGATGGGCTCCCTCTCCGAGCGCGGGACGATCACCCCGCGGCGCGGCACCGTGGTGTTCTGGGGTGTGGCCACCGGCGCGGTCGCCGCGGTGATGCTCCTCGTCGGCGGCGCGGACGCCCTCAACGGCCTGCAGTCGATCACGATCGTCGCCGCCCTGCCGTTCGTGCTCGTGATGATCGGCCTCGCGGTGGCACTGGTCAAGGACCTGCGCTCCGACCCCGTCGTGCTGCGCCGCGCCTACGCCCGCGAGGCGGTCGAGCAGGCGGTGATCGCCGGTGTGACCGAGCACGGCGACGACTTCGTGCTCTCCATCGAGTCCACGGGCGACGGCGACGGCGACGGCGAGGTCGGCGGGGTCACCACGACGTCGACAGGGGCCGGCCCTCGCTGAAGCCCGCGGCCGACTGCACGCCCACGATCGCGCGGGCGTGCAGCTCGGCCAGGTTGCGGGCGCCGGCGTAGGTGCACGCCGAGCGCACGCCCGCGCAGATCTCGTCGATCAGGTCCTCGACCCCGGGGCGGGCGCGGTCGAGGTACATCCGCGAGGAGGAGATGCCCTCCTCGTAGAGCGCCTTGCGGGCCCGGTCGTAGGCCGACTCCCCCGCCGTACGGCTCGCGACGGCGCGGCTGGAGGCCATGCCGAACGACGTCTTGTAGGCACGACCGTCGGCGTCCAGCATCAGGTCGCCGGGTGACTCGTGGGTCCCGGCGAACCAGGACCCGACCATCACGCTCGCCGCGCCGGCGGCGAGCGCCAGCGCGACGTCGCGGGGATGGCGTACGCCGCCGTCCGCCCACACGTGGCGGCCGAGCTCGCGGGCCACGGCCGCGCACTCGAGCACCGCGGAGAACTGCGGCCGCCCGACGCCGGTCATCATCCGGGTGGTGCACATGGCGCCCGGTCCGACGCCGACCTTGACGATGTCCGCCCCCGCCTCGATCAGGCGCGCGGTCCCCGCGGCCGACACGACGTTGCCCGCCGCGACCGGCACCGGCGGCTCCAGGGAGCGTACGGCGGCGAGCGCGTCGAGCATCCGCTCCTGGTCCCCGTGGGCGGTGTCGACCACGAGGCAGTCGACGCCCGCGTCGAGCAGCCGCGCGGCCTTGTCCCCCACGTCGCCGTTGACGCCCACCGCGGCCGCGACCCGCAGCCCGCCGTCGAGGTCGGTGGCCGGGGTGTAGAGCGTGGCGCGCAGGGCGCCGGTGCGGGTCAGCACGCCCACCAGGCAGCCGTCGTCGTCCACCGCGACCGCGAGGGCGGCCCGGGTCCCGTCGAGCGCCTCGAACGCCGTGCGCGGGTCGCTGTCCTCGGCGATGGTGACCGCAGGCGGTGTCATCACCTCCCGCACCTGGGCGAACCGGTCGACATCGACGCAGTCGGCCTCGGCGACCACTCCCACGGCCCGGCCCTCGCTCACCACGACCGCGGCGCGGTGGGCGCGCTTGGGGATCAGCGACAGCGCCTCGGCCACGGTCTGGTCGGGTCGCAGCACGATCGGGGTGTCGAAGACCAGGTGGCGCCGCTTCACCCAGGCCACCACCTCGGCCACGACCGGGATCGGGATGTCCTGGGGCAGCACCACCAGCCCGCCCCGGCGGGCCACGGTCTCGGCCATCCGGCGCCCGGCGATCGCTGTCATGTTGGCGACGACGAGCGGCACCGTCGCGCCGGTGCCGTCGGCCACCGAGAGGTCCACGTCGTAGCGGCTGGTCACCGTGGAGTGCTCGGGGACCATGAAGACGTCGTTGTAGGTCAGCTCGTGCTGGGGGACCGCGTCAGTGAGGAAGCGCACGCTCCGTCACGATACTCGCGATGGCGGCGCCCGCCACCCGAACGCGCGTTACCTAGGGTGATGTCATGCCCCTGCTCGAGCCCGGCAGCCCCAGCGACGCCGCCCGCACCACCGCCGACGGCTTCACCGAGCGCTTCGGCCGCCCGCCGACGGTCCTCGGGCGGGCCCCGGGCAGGGTGAACCTGATCGGCGAGCACACCGACTACAACCGGGGCCTGGTGCTGCCGGTCGCGCTGCCGCACGCCACCTGGGTGGCCGTCGCGCCGCGCGAGGACCGCCGGCTGCGTCTCTCCAGCGCCCAGCAGGACGCCGCCTGGACCGGCACGCTCGACGAGCTCGAGCCCGCCGCCATCACCGGGTGGGCCGCCTATGCGGCCGGCGTGCTCTGGGCGTTGCGCGAGGCCGGCCTGGAGGTCCCGGGGTTGGACATGCACGTGCACAGCACGGTCCCGCTCGGCGCCGGCCTCTCCAGCTCCGCCGCCCTCGAGTGCGGGGTCGGCGCCTCGCTCGTCGGCCTGCTCGGCCGCTCGATGGCCGACAGCGTCGACGGCGTACCGCTGCGCGACCTGCTGGTGGCCGCCGGGATCCGCGCCGAGACCGACGTCGCCGGCGCCCCGACCGGCGGGATGGACCAGACCGTCGCGGTCCACGCGCACGCCGGCAGCGCCCTGCTCATCGACTTCGACTCCGACACGCGCCGCCACCTCGACCTGGACCTGGAGGGGCGGGTCCTGCTCGTCACCGACACCCGGGTGAGCCACGAGCTCACCGACGGCGGGTACGCCGCCAGGCGCGCGGACTGCGAGGCCGCGGCAGCCGCCCTGGGCATCGACTCGTTGCGCCGCGCCCGCCTCGAGGACGTCGATGGCCTGAGCGACGAGCGGGTACGACGCCGCGCGCGGCACGTGGTCACGGAGATCGAGCGGGTCCGACGGACCGTGGACGCCCTGGCCGAGCGGGACTGGGCGCAGGTCGCCCGGTGCTTCTTGGACTCCCACGTCTCGATGCGCGACGACTTCGAGATCAGCACCGAGGAGCTCGACACCGCTGTCAGCGTCGCGGTCGAGGCCGGGGCGCTGGCCGCCCGGATGACCGGCGGCGGCTTCGGCGGCTCCACCGTCGCGATCGTGCCCGAGGAGCGGCTCTCCGCGGTGGTGCGCGCGATCGATACGGCGTTCGCCCTGCGCTCCTACGCCGCGCCGACCCACCTGGTGGTCGACCCGGCCGCGGGCGCGTCGGTCGAGGCCTGGGACACCGCGAACTCCTGAGTCCTCACCGGGCGGGCGACCGCGGGGCGGACACCGCGGTGTGGGTCGGCATACTCGGGGTACGGAGAGGCTGCGGCCCCGCCGCGCCCTGACCCAGTCGGAACCCGGAAGGATCGCCCATGGCCCGCAAGAGCCCGATCAGCTTGATCAAGGACGCTGCCCTCGACACTCTGAAGGACCCACTCGCCGCGGGCCAGAAGGCGATCGGCCAGGCGAAGGCGACGGTCGGGCTCGGCCGCGCGGTCGCAGACCAGGTCGCCGCCGGGCTGCTCACCCGCGCCGGTGAGGCCCTGGAGACGGTCGCCACGCTCGCGGGCCGCACCGCCGACGACCTCGACGCGCCGCCGGTGACCCCGGACGAGGACCCGACCCGGTCCGCGCCGGTCGTGCCCACGCTCGCCGCGGACCCGCTGATGCAGGACAAGGACACGCGGGCCGTGAAGAAGGCCCCGGCCAAGAAGGCGCCGGCGAAGAAGGCACCGGCGGCGAAGGCGGTCGCCACGAAGGTGCCGCCCGCCGCTCAGGGCCCGGTCACCAAGGACCCGGGAGCCACCAAGGACCCCGGGGCACCGACCCCGGCCCCGAAGGCCGCCGCCACGAAGGCCCCGGCCGCCAAGGCACCGGCTCCGAAGCCCGCCGCCACGGCCCCGGCTCCGAAGCCCGCCACCAAGGCCCCGCCCGCCAAGACGGCGGCGAAGGCCTCCCCCGCGCCGCAGACCTCGATCGACGCGGGCGCGGACCCCTCGGCGGTCGAGGCCACGCCGAACGACCTGGCCGCGAAGACTGCCTCCCCCACGGCGAAGAAGGCCACCACGAAGGCGGCGTCGAGCACCAAGAAGGCGCCCACGAAGAAGACGGCCACCAAGAAGACCGCCGCCAAGAAGACCGCCGCCAAGAAGACCACCGGCACCAGCAAGAGCGCCGCGAAGAAGACCGCGGGCACGGCCCAGGCCGCGCAGCCGGCCCCGGCGCAGACGCCGGCGCCGCAGACCTCGATCGACGCCGCCGCGGACCCCGCCAAGGTGGCGGCCACCCCGGCGGACGTCGCGAAGACTACCGCCCATCCCCTGGCCGCCGAGACCGCAGCCAACAGCACGGCTGCCCCGGACACGACGGAGAGCCCGACCGCCAAGAAGGCGCCCGCGAAGAAGGCCTCCGTGCCCGGCGGGCGGCTGCCCGCGAAGAAGGCACCTGCCCAGGAGCCGACGGACACCGGGAGCACCACCGGCGTTGAGGACTCCGCCGCGGAGGCCGGGCCGACCGAGGCCTGAGCGCCCGGCCCGGGGCTACCTGAGCTCGGCGCTCGAGAGCCCCAGCACCCGGCGCGCGACGATGAGCTGCTGGATCTGCTGGGTGCCCTCGAAGATGTCGAGGATCTTGGAGTCCCGGGCCCACTTCTCCAGCAGCTCGGTCTCGCTGTAGCCCAGCGATCCGCACAGCTCCACGCAGCCCAGCGTGATGGCCGACCCCGCCCGGCCTGCCTTGGCCTTGGCCATCGAGGCCTCCAGGGAGTTGGGCTGGCGGTTGTCGGCCTTCCACGCCGCCTGGAGCATCAGCAGGTAGGCACCCTCCCAGTCCGCCTCCAGCGCCAGCAGCTGCGCAGCCGCGGCGGACTGCACCTGTCCGGGTCGGTCGTGGTCGACGGTGACGCCGGCCTGGGCGAGCAGGTCACGGGTGAGGTCGAGGGCGGCACGCGCGCAGCCGACGGCCATCGCCGCGACCAGCGGCCGGGTGTTGTCGAAGGTCGCCATCGCCCCGGCGAACCCGCCGGCGTCGATCTCGGGTGAGCCGAGCATGTTCTCGATCGGGACCCGGCAGTCCTCCAGCAGGATGGTGGCGGTGTCGGAGGCGCGGATCCCGAGCTTGTGCTCGAGGCGGTCCACCCGCATCCCCGGCGTACCGTGCGGGACGACGAAGGAGCGGATCGCCGCCCGGCCGCGCTCGCGGTCCAGCGTCGCCCAGACCACGACGTGGTCGGCGCGGCTGCCGGAGGTCACGAAGATCTTCTCGCCGTTGAGCACGTAGTGCTCGCCGTCGCGGGTGGCGGTGGTGCGGATGCTCGCGGAGTCCGAGCCGGTACCGGGCTCGGTGATCGCCATCGCCGCCCAGACGCCCGCGAAGCGCGCGAGCTGCTCCTCGTCGGCCACCGAGGCGATCGCCGAGTTGCCGAGGCCCTGGCGCGGCATCGCCAGCAGCAGGCCGACGTCGCCCCAGCACATCTCGGTGATCGACAGGACCGAGGCCAGGTGCGAGCCGTTGCGGACCCCGCTCGCGGAGGCGGCTGCACCGTCGTGGGCGCGTACGCCGGCGGCGCCGGCACCCTCACTGGCGCCCGACTCGGCGAGGCCGTCGATCATCGCGGCCAGCATGTCGAGCTCGTGGGGATAGGCGTGCTCGGCACGGTCGTAGCGCCGCGAGATCGGCCGCAGCATGTTCATCGCGACCTGGTGGGCCTGGCCCACCAACGGCCGGAACCTCTTCGGGGTCTCCAGGTTGATCGCCATCAGATCAGCACCGCACCTTCCATCACGCCGATCGCTCGCAGGTCGCGGTACCACCGCTCCACCGGGTGCTCCTTGACGAATCCGTGGCCACCGAGCAGCTGGACGCCGTCGAGGCCGATGCGCATGCCGTGCCGGGCACACAGCTGGCGGGCGAGGGCGACCTCTCGGGCACAGTCCTTCCCGGCGGCGGCCCGCGAGGCCGCCTTCCAGGTGACCAGGCGCATCGCCTGCAGCTCGATGGCCATGTCGGCCACCATGAACGCCACCGACTGGCGGTGCGCGATCGGCTCGCCGAACGCCTCGCGCTGCTTGACGTACGGCGTGACGTGGTCGAGCACGGCCTGGCCGACGCCGACCGCGAGGGCACACCAGGCGAGGCGGGAGAGCCGCACGCATTCGCGGTACGCCGCCCCGTCGGTGTCGCCCAGCACCGCGGTCTCCGGCACCGAGACGCCGGTGAGCTCGAGCCGGGTCAGCCCGGCGGCGCGGACACCCATCGAGGGGTCGGCCCCGACGACGAGCCCGGGCGTGCCGGCCTCGACCAGGACCAGCACCGGGCTGCCCTCGAGCAGGGCGCCCACCACGAACAGCTCGGCCTCGGCGCCGCGCGGCACCGCCGACTTCACGCCGTCCAGCACGATCCGCCCGTTGCGGCGCTCGGCGCGCGTGGTCGGCTCGAGCACGTCGAAGAGCACCCGGGGCTCGGTGAGTGCCAGCGCCGCCGCCGCGACGTCGTCCCCGGTGAACGCGGGGAGGTAGGTCTGCTGCTGCTCCTCGCTCCCCCACAGCCCGAGCGCGGTGGCGACCGCGCCGGGGGCGAGCGTGGCGACGGCGAGCCCGAGGTCCCCGTGGCCCAGCGCCTCGGCGACCAGGGCGCCGGCCATCGTCGAACGGTCCGCGAAGACGCCCCCGAGGGCGTCGGGAAGGCCCAGGAGCGGCAGGCCGAGCTCCTGGGCGGCGCGCAGCACCTCCACCGGCGCAGCGCAGGCGGCATCGGCCTCGGCGGCGGCGGGGCGCAGCACCTCGGCGGCCAGCTCGCGGGCGACGTCGAGCAGCAGCTGCTCGTCCTCGGTCGGGGTCAGGTCGAAGACCCCGCTCGCGGCGGTCGCCGGTGGGCGCAGGCCCGCGGTGCGGGGCGAGCCGACGCGCCGGAACGTGCGTCCCGCGGCGGTGGCGACGCGGAAGCCGCCCCGGGTGGCGGTGAAGACCGCGCGTTCGGTCGGGCGGCGCAGCCGGGTCCGGTCGAGCAGGTCGCTATGGGCGAGGCGGTGCAGCGCGGCGACGGCGTACCCGATCGGGTCGCGCGTCTCCTGGCTGGCCAGGCCGTGCCGACCGCCTGCCCGCAGGCTCTGGAGGAGGGACATGGGCACAACGTAACTGCTAGTTACACCCGGCGCTACACCTTCTCGCGAAACAGACGGCGCGAGACGGCGGCCCGGACAGGCTCAGGCCTGTCGGGCGGGGAGGATGCGTGCGCGGGCCTCGCCGAACCCGAGGCGGGTGCCGTCGGGGCCGGGGGCGGAGGCGGTGAGGACCACCTCGTCGCCGTCGAGGAGGAAGGTGCGCTCCTCGCCGGCCACCTGGACCGGCTCGGCGCCGCCCCAGGTGAGCTCGATGAACGCGCCGCGCTGGTCCTTCTCCGGCCCGGAGATGGTGCCCGACGCGAACAGGTCACCGGTACGGGTCGGGGCGCCGTTGACGGTCAGGTGCGCCAGCATCTGCGCGGGCGACCAGTACATCTCCTTGTACGGCGGGCGGGTGACCACCTCGCCGTTCCACTCCACCGCGAGGTCCACGTCGAGGCCCCAGGGCTGCTCCATCGCCAGGTACGGCAGCGGCGTCGGGTCCTGGGTCGGGGTGGCCACCTTGGCCTGCGCCAGTGCGAGCATCGGCACCACCCACGGCGAGATCGTCGAGGCGAACGACTTGCCCAGGTGGGGGCCGAGCGGGACGTACTCCCAGGCCTGGATGTCGCGCGCGGACCAGTCGTTGAACAGCACCACGCCGAAGAGGTGGCGCTCGGCGTCGGCGACGTCGATGGGCTCCCCCATCGCGTTGCCGGTGCCCACGACGAACCCGAGCTCGGCCTCGATGTCGAGACGAACCGACGGGCCGAAGACCGGCTCGGGGTCCTGGGGGCCCTTGCGCTGGCCGCAGGGGCGCACGATGTCGGTGCCGGAGACGACCACGGAGGCCGAGCGGCCGTGGTAGCCGACCGGGAGGTGCTTCCAGTTCGGCATCAGCGGGTCGGGGTTCTGCGGGCGGAAGAGCCGGCCCAGGTTGGAGGCGTGGTGCTCGGAGGCGTAGAAGTCGACGTAGTCGGCGACCTCGAACGGCAGGTGCAGCGTCACCTCGGAGAGCGGGTGCAGCGCCTCGGCGGCGACGTCGCCGCGCAGCCGCTCGGCGATCGCGGCGCGCACGGCGACCCAGCGCTCGTGACCGGCGGCCATGAACGGGTTGAGTGTCGGGGCGCTGAGCGCCTCGGCCTCGGGCAGGTCGGCGAGCAGGATCCCGAGGTCCACGACGGTGTCGGCCAGTCGGGTGGCGACCCGTCGTGGGCCGGAGTCGACGGAGTAGACGCCGTAGGGCAGGTTCTGCAGGCCGAACTCCGACCCCTCGGAGGCGGTGACGGTGGTCATCGGGTGGATCCTTCCGGGGTGGTGGTGTCGGTGGCGAGCGCGGGGTCGAGCAGGCCGAGGTCGGCGAGCTCGGCCACCGGCTCGGCGATGCTGCAGGTGCCGAAGGATCGGAACTGCGCGCGCAGCCTGGTCGCGGTGCTCTCGTCCAGGGCGTCGCGCAGGAACGCCGCGAGGACCGTGCCGTCGCGCTCGGCGAGCAGCCGCTCGACCTCTGCGACGTCTGCGCCGTCCAGCGCGGCGTCGACGGCCGCGATCAGGTTGACGAAGCCGTGCTGCTCGAAGCCGGTGGCCGGGTCGGTGTTGCGCACCGCGTGGTGCAGCCCGGCGGTCGCCTTGAACGGTACGCCGGCGCGCGCGGCCGCCACGACCGCCTCGGCCAGCTCGGTCTCGTCGGGGTAGAGGTCGGCGCGGACCCCTCCGGTGCGGAACTTGGCCAGGTACGGCGTACCGGCCAGGGCCGCGACCAGGTCGGGACGGCGCGCGTCGCGCGGGACCTCCACGAACACCGCGACGTCCGGGTGCGCGGCCAGGGCCTCGTCGAGCAGCGGCACGACCGCCTCGGCTGAGGTGTCGGCGTCGAGTGCGACCTCGACGCCCTCCACGCGGACCGCAGGGATCGCGTCGGCGGCGGCCAGCGCCGGGGCGAGCGCCTCCAGCATGGGCACCGTCAGCGCGACCCCGAAGGAGCCGGCGGGCTGGCCCTCGAGCAGGCCGCCGAGCTCCGGGAGGCGACCCGCGGCGACGATGAACGGCCCCACGAGCGCGGCGTGCGGCGCGCGCAGGTGCTCCAGGTGCGCGGGCACCGCGAGCTCCAGCGCGAGGTTGCCGGGCGGGAAGATCGCGGCGTCGTCGCACAGCCCGCGCAGCAGCGCGTCCGGAAGCTGACCGGCTGCCGTCATGCGGTGCCGCCGTCGTCGCCCAGGCGCCGCCCGCCGCTCCAGGAGTAGGCGTAGCGGCCGTCGTCGGTCGCCATGCCGGCCTCGCCGAGCTCCAGCGGGCGGAAGGTGTCGACCATGACCGCGAGCTCGTCGAAGAACTCCGCGCCGATCGAGCGCTCATAGGCGCCCGGCTGCGGGCCGTGGGCGTGGCCGCCCGGGTGCAGGCTGATCGAGCCCTGCCCGATGCCCGAGCCCTTGCGCGCCTCGTAGTCGCCGCCGCAGTAGAACATCACCTCGTCGGAGTCGACGTTGGAGTGGTAGTACGGCACCGGGATCGCCAGCGGGTGGTAGTCGACCTTGCGCGGCACGAAGTTGCAGATCACGAAGCTCTGCCCCTCGAAGACCTGGTGCGCCGGCGGCGGCTGGTGCACCCGGCCGGTGATCGGCTCGTAGTCGGAGATGTTGAAGGCGTAGGGGTAGAGGCAGCCGTCCCAGCCGACCACGTCGAAGGGGTGCTCGGGCAGCACGTGCACGCTGCCCACGATCCCGGCCGACGTGCGGTGCTTGACGTAGACCTCGACCTCGCTGCCCTCGACCACGCGCGGCCCGCTGGGACCGCGCAGGTCGCGCTCGCAGTACGGCGCGTGCTCGAGCAGCTGGCCGAACTTCGAGAGGAACCGCTTCGGCGGCCCGATGTGAGAGTTGGCCTCGATGGCGTAGATGCGCACCGGGCCCTCCGGCACCACGCGGTACGTCGTGGCGCGGGGCACGATCACGTAGTCGCCGGTGGCGGCGTCGATGTCGCCGAAGACGGTCTCGACCCGGGCGCGGCCGTCCTCGACGTAGAGGCACTCATCGCCGATCGCGTTGCGGTAGTACGGGCTGGGCTCGGTCGCCACGACGTACGCCAGGCGCACGTCGGCGTTGCCGAGCAGCAGCCGGCGGCCGGTGACGGCGTCCACGCCGCGCGTCGACTCCTCGGGGAACAGCGCGTGGGTGTCGAGGTGGATCGGGCGCAGCGGGTGGTTCGGCGTCAGGGACTGGTCGCCGAGCGCCCACACCCGCACGTCGACGACGGCCGAGGGGATGTTGAGGTGGTAGAGCAGCGAGGAGTCGGAGGAGAAGCCCTCCTCGCCCATCAGCTCCTCGTAGTACAGCCCGCCCTCGGGGGTGCGGTGCTGGGTGTGGCGCTTCGGGGGGACCGAGCCGGCGGAGCGGTAGTACGGCATGGTTGCCTGCCTTGTCTCGTGTCGCAGGGACGGGGGTTCGGGTGGGCGTTCGGTATCAGCGTGCCGCGCCGGCGGCCCGGACCGCATCACGCAGCGCCGCCGGACCGACCTGGTCGCTGAGGACCAGGGCCAGGCGGGTGGGCAGGTCGGGGCGCGCGTCGGCCTCGAGCTCGGTGAGGTTGGCCGAGAGCGCCGAGGCGGAGATGTGCAGCTGCTGAGCGGCACCGCTGATGGTGCCGGCGTCGGTCACGGCGACGAACGCCGCGAGCTGGTTGATCGTGACCGTCGGGACGCCTTCGGCCCTGGCCACGTCGCGACGGTACCTCGGTGCCGATCCCGCCCGACCGCGTGGCCCCCGCTAGCATTCGTGGTCATGTCCGCCCCCTCCTCCCCGCCCGAGCACGCGCCGTACGGTCCCCTCCCCGAGGGCGGCCGGGTCCGGCCGATGACCCGCTGGGGGACGCCGGTCATGCACCGCCCCCAGGCGCGCGTGGAGCGCTTCGACGAGGAGCTGCGCCAGCTCGTCGCCGACATGGTCGCCACGATGTACGCCGCCGACGGCGTCGGGCTCGCCGCCTGCCAGATCGGTGAGGACCTCGCGGTCTTCGTCTTCGACTGCCCCGACGCGAGCGGCGAGCGCACGGTCGGCGTGGTGTGCAACCCCGAGGTCGTGCTCCCCGAGGGCAAGGACCGCCACCTCGACGTCGACGACGAGGGCTGCCTGTCCTTCCCGGGGGCGTTCGTGGACTGCGCGCGCCCCGACTTCGCCACCGTGCACGGCGTCGGTCTCGACGGCTCGCCGGTGACGTTCTCCGGCGACGGGCTGCTGGCGCGCTGCCTGCAGCACGAGACCGACCACACCCTCGGCACGGTCTTCGGCGACCGGCTGCCGACCAAGGCCCGCAAGAAGCTGCAGAAGGCCCACGACAAGGCGGTCGCGGACTACCCCGAGGGCTGGCCGGCCTCCTGAGCGAGCCCGGGTCAGCGGGCGAGTGCCTCTCCCCCGCCGCGCGCGAGGTGCTCGGCGACGATGCGCCGGTGCTCGGCGGCGACCTCGTCGGGCACCTCGGGTAGCACGTCGTCCCAGAACGCGAGCATCGCGCCGCGACCCTGCATCATCCCGGCCGGACGGGCGAGCGCCCACAGGTGGAAGTGCTCCGAGCCGTCGCCCCAGCGTGAGAAGTGGCAGCGGGCGACCCCCGGGACCGCCTTGACCGCGGCGCTCACCCGCTGCATCAGCGGGCCGAGGCCGGCGAGCAGCTCCACCGGCGCGCTCTCCAGCAGCACGTGCTCCACCGGCGCGATGCCGCCGACGAAGGGCAGGCCGCTCGGGGTGAAGCCGGAGCGGACCTGCCAGGTGCCGTCGGTCCAGATCGTGTGCGCGCTGGGGCGGCAGTGCGCGCACTCCGCGCGGTCCGCCGTACCGCTCCGTGGTGCCTCGGGCACGAGCATCGGGGCGAGCGGGCGCAGTCGCACCTCCTCGAACGACGACAGCGGGTCGTCGACCAGCGGCTGAGCCGACAGCCGCTCCCCGATCGGCAGCGTGCGGTGGTACGCCGAGTCGGCGGGCTGCTGGGTTCCGAGGTGTGCGAGGTCGTCTGCCATCCCGCGAACCTATCGCCGAGGGTGGGGTGGGGGTCAGCGGCGCGCGGTGACGTAGCAGGCCACCGCGCTGGCGGCGGCGACGTTGAGGGAGTCGATGCCCTCGCGCATCGGGATGATCGCGCGGCGGTCGGCGCTCTCCTCCCAGCGGGCGGAGAGCCCGTGGCCCTCGGAGCCGAGCACCAGCGCGACCCGGTCCAGGCCCGCGACCGCATCCTCGATGGCGGTCGCGTCGGGGGTGAGGGTCAGCGCCACGGTGGTGAAGCCGCGGGCGCTGAGGTGCGGCAGGGCGTCGTACCACTGCGGGAGGCGGGTCCACGGCATCGTGAACACGGCGCCCATGCCGACCTTGATCGCGCGGCGATACAGCGGGTCGGCGCACCGCGGCGCCAGCAGCACGGCGTCGAAGCCGAGGGCGGCGCCGCTGCGGAAGATCGCGCCCACGTTGGTGTGGTCGACGATCTCCTCGAGCACCAGCACCGAGCGAGCGCCCTCGAGCACCTCATCCACGGACGGCAGCGGTCGGCGCTCCAGCGACGCCAGCGCGCCGCGGTGCACGTGGAAGCCGGTGACCTCCTCGGCGAGCGCCTCGGAGAGCACGTAGCAGGGCGCGTCGGTGCTGCCCAGCACGTCGGCGAGGCCCTCGAGCCACCGCGGCGCCATCAGGAACGAGCGCGGGGTGAAGCCGCCCTCGACCGCGCGGCGTACGACCTTCTCGCCCTCGGCGAGGAAGAGCCCGTTCTCGGTCTCCAGGCTCTTGCGCAGCTGGACGTCGCGCAGGTCGCGGTAGTCCGCGAGCCGCGGGTCGGCGGGGTCGGTGATCTCGATGATCGTGGCCATCAGACCCGCCCGAAGCGCTCGGGATGGGCGACCGCGACGACGTCGCCGACCACGATGATCGCCGGGGGCCGTACGTCGTGCGCCTGCAGCTCGCGGGCCAGCGTGCCGAGCGTCGCGAGCACGGTGCGCTCGCCGGGCATGGTGCCGTCGCAGATGACCGCGACGGGGGTGTCGGCGTCCCGGCCGCCGGTGACGAGCGCGTCGGCGATCGCCGGGGCGTTCTGCACCGCCATCATGAGCACGAGTGTCCCGGTGAGCCCGGCGACCGCCTTCCAGCTGGTCAAGGACTCCGGGTGCCCGGGCGGCAGGTGCCCGGAGATCACCGTGAACTCGTGCGCGACGCCGCGGTGGGTGACCGGGATGCCGGCGACGGCGGGAACGGCGACCGGGCTGGTGAGGCCCGGGATCACCGTGACCGGTACGCCGGCGGCGCGGCAGGCGAGGACCTCCTCGTAGCCACGGCCGAAGACGAAGTTGTCGCCGCCCTTGAACCGCACCACCCGCTTGCCGGCCAGCGCCCGCTCGACGATGACCCGGTTGATCTCCTCCTGCTGCGCCGAGCGGCCGCGGGGCAGCTTGGCCACGTCGACCAGCTCCACGTCGGCCGGCAGCTCGCCGAGCAGCTCGCGGGGCGCGAGCCGGTCGGCCACCACCACGTCGGCCTCCATCAGCGCCTTGCGGCCCGCGACCGACATCAGGTCCGGGTCGCCCGGCCCGCCGCCGACGAGCACGACGCCCGGGGTGCGGTCGCGCTGGTGGCGGGCCGCGATGGTGCCCTCGCGCAGCCCCTCGAGCACCTCGTCGCGTACGGCGGCGGAGCGCCGCGGGTCGCGGTTGCCCAGCACCGCGACGGTCACGCCGGCGTGCCGGCCGACGGCCGGCGTCCACGCCGTACCGCCGCGGGCGTCGTCGGCGCGGACGCAGAAGATCCGCTGCGCCTCGGCCGCGGCGCAGACCTGGGCGTTGACGGCCGGGTCGTCGGTGGTGGCCAGGGCGTACCAGGCGCCGTCGATGTCGGGGTCCTCGAAGCGGCGGTGGTGCCAGGTCACCTCGCCGGAGCCGACCAGCCCCTCGATCGCCGGGGTGATCGCCGGAGAGACGACGTGCACGTCGGCGCCGGCCGCGATCAGGGCGGGGATGCGTCGCTGGGCGACGTGCCCGCCGCCGACGACCAGGACCCGGCGACCGGTGAGGATGAGCCCCGAGGGGTACGGCGTGTAGTCGTCCACCCCGTCATTCTCGCGGTGTGCGCGCGATCACCGATGGATCGGGTTCAGGAAGCGGACTACGGTCGGGCACCCACGTGGTGGCCGCGAGAATGCCACGGCCCCCTACCTGCCCAGGAGCGAGATGAACCTCGACCGACCCGTCACCCCGAACCCCTACGACCTGCTGCCCCGCGTCGCCTCCTTCGAGGTCACCAGCGCCGACGTCACCGACGGCCAGCCCCTCAAGGACGACCAGGTGAAGACCGGCGGCGACCGCTCGCCCCAGCTGTCCTGGTCGGGCGCGCCGGCCGGCACCAAGAGCTTCACCGTCACCTGCTTCGACCCCGACGCCCCGACCCCGAGCGGTTTCTGGCACTGGGTGCTCGTCGACCTCCCCGCCGACGTCACCTCGCTGGACGCCGGCGCCGGCGCGGCGGGGGCGACGCTGCCGGGCAAGGCGTTCATGTGCCGCAACGACCTCGGCACCCCGGGCTTCAACGGCGCCGCGCCGCCGCAGGGTGACCAGGTGCACCGCTACTTCTTCGTCGTGCACGCGGTCACCGAGGAGTCGCTCGGCGTGGACGCCGACGCCTCTCCCGCCGTGGTGTCGTTCAACCTGGCGTTCAAGACCGCCGGCCGCGCGATCCTGCACGGGACCTACCAGCACTGAGACGGGCTCGGCCGGCCCCGGCGTGGGCGGTGCCTGCCGGCGGCGGCGAGTGGTCGCCGCTGGCAGGTGCTTATCTGCGCAATTGCTGGGCAACGCACCTGATTTCGGCCCGGGTCGGTGCTTTTCCCAGCAATTGCGCCAACAAACACCACCCCCGGACCCCGCAGCACCCTCAGCCCTCGCTGGCGCGGCGCAGCAGCTCCTCGAAGGGCGTGGGGGCGGCCAGCTCCGCCTCGACCGTACGACGAGGGGCGCGGACGGCATCGGCCGGCGCGACCTTCCCCGCAAGCAGCGCCAGCTCCCCTGCCGCGCGGCGCACCCGGGCGTCGAGGTCGGGGCCGGCGAAGTCGTCGGTGGCCGCGAACACCCCGGTGGGCACGACGACCGCGCGCAGGTAGGAGAACAGCGGGCGCAGGGCGTGCTCGAGCACCAGGGAGTGACGGGCGGTGCCCGCGGTGGCGGCGATGAGCACCGGCGTGCCGTCCAGCAGGCCGGGCTCGAGGACGTCGACGAACGTCTTGAACAGTCCGGAGTAGCTCGCCGAGAACACCGGCGTCACCGCGATCACGCCGTCGGCGTCGCGCACCGCCTCGACCGCCGCGGCCAGAGCCGGCCCGGGGAATCCGGTGAGCAGGCGGTCGGTGAGCTCGTGGGCGAGCTCGCGCAGCTCGACGTGGACGACCTCGACCTCCTCCAGCGCCTCGGCGGTCGCGGCCGCGAGCCGGTCGGCCAGCAGCCGGGTGGAGGAGGGCGTGGACAGCCCGGCCGAGACGACGACGATCCGGGTCACGAGCGCACCCCCTCGGCGTCCTCGGCCCGGTGCCCCGTGGCCGCGTCGGCGGGCGCGTAGACAGTGGAGTCGCTCGCGCCGCCTGCCTTCGCGACCAGCGTCGCGTGGGTCGGGGCGTCCGGGACGTGCGCGGGACGACCCTCGGCGAAGCCGCGGCGCATCTCCGGCAGGATCTCGCCGAGCAGGTCCAGCTGCTCCAGCACCGTCTTCAGGGGCAGCCCGGCGTGGTCGAGCAGGAACAGCTGACGCTGGTAGTGCCCGGCGTACTCCCGGAACGACAGGGTGCGCTCGAGCACCTGCTGCGGGGAGCCGACGGTCAGCGGCGTGGCCTCGGTGAAGTCCTCCAGCGACGGCCCGTGGCCATAGACCGGGGCGTTGTCGAAGTACGGACGGAACTCCGCGACCGCGTCCTGGCTGTTGCGCCGCATGAAGAACTGCCCGCCGAGGCCGACGATCGCGGTGTCCGCCGGGCCGTGGCCGTAGTGCTCCCAGCGGCGGCGGTACAGGTCGACCATCTGCTGGGTGTGCCCGGCCGGCCAGAAGATGTGGTTGTGGAAGAACCCGTCTCCGTAGTAGGCCGCCTGCTCGGCGATCTCCGGGCTGCGGATCGAGCCGTGCCACACGAACGGCGCGACCCCGCCCAACGGGCGCGGCGTGGAGGTGTAGCCCTGCAGCGGCGTGCGGAAGCGGCCCTCCCAGCTGACCACGTCCTCGCCCCACAGCCGCCGCAGCAGCGCGTAGTTCTCGATCGCGAGGTTGATCCCCTGGCGGATGTCCTTGCCGAACCACGGATACACCGGCCCGGTGTTGCCGCGCCCCATCATCAGGTCGACACGACCGTCGGTGAGGTGCTGGATCTTGGCGTAGTCCTCCGCGATCAGCACCGGGTCCGTGGTGGTGATCAGCGTGGTCGCCGTCGAGAGGATGATCCGCTCGGTCAGCGCGCCGATGTAGGCCAGCGTGGCGGTGGGGTTCGAGGCGATGAACGGCGGGTTGTGGTGCTCACCGGTGGCGAAGACGTCCAGGCCGATCTCCTCGGCCTTGCGGGCGATGGCGACGGTGGCCTTGATCCGCTCGTGCTCGGTCGGCGTCCGGCCGGTCGTGGGGTCCATCGTGACGTCGCCGACGGTGAAGATGCCGATCTGCATGCTGGCCTCGCTCGGTAGTTGAAAGTGCGATTACACCTCAGAACCACCGGCGGCGTACAGGTATTCCGGCGTCCGAGCCAGGGCGACCAGCCGATGCCGCCACGCCTCGACCACCCCGTCCAGGGTGGCGCGGGCGGCGGCGGTCGCCGGGATCCGGGCGCGCAGGGCGAGACCGGCGTCCGTGCGGGAGAGCCAGAGCTGGAGGTCGTCGGCCCGGGTCGTCGCCGACACGTGGTGGGCCACCCGCGCACGCGCCCGACCGTGCCCCGGCAGGCGCCGGTAGTCCAGCCAGGACACCATGAACACGTCGCCGCGGGCGCGCACCAGCGGGGCCGGCAGCGTCGCGAGCACCTGGTCCAGCGGTACGCCGGCGAGCTCCCGCGCGGCCCGCAGGTCTCGCGCGGTCTCACCCGGCGCGGCGTCGGCGCGCAGCACGAGCGGCACGGTCGCGGTGAACCAGCCGACGGCGCGCTGCTCCGCCGGCGTACGACGGGTGCTGACCGGCAGCAGCACCGGCAGGTCGGAGGGACCACCGCGGCCGGCGACGGCGCCCGCGAACGCGCCGAGCGTGGCCGCACAGGTCGAGGCCCCCGCCGCGCGCGCCGCCCGGTCCAGGGCATCGGCGGCCGCGCCGTCGAGCAGGGGCACGAGCACGCCCGCCTGGGGCGCCCGCTCGCCGGGCGCGATCCCGAGGTCGAGCGGGAACGTCGGCAGCCGGTGGTCCAGACCGTCGAGCACCGCGTGCCAGGCGGCGAGGCGCGGGTCCGTCGGCGCCACGGGCGCCGCCGCCGCGCACGCCGCCACGAAGCACCCGGCGACGGGCAGCACTGCCGCTGCGCCGCCCCGGCGCCGGGCCTCGTAGAGGGCGTGCAGGTCCTCGACGACCACCGCGACCGAGGTGGCATCGGTGTGCAGGTGGTCCAGGCCCAGGACGACGGTGGAGCGGTCCGGGCGGGAGACGGCCGCGGGCAGCAGCGCAGGGCCGTTCAGCGGGTCGCAGCCGGCGTCGAGTAGGTCACGCACCAGGGCCTGGGTCTCGGCGGTCGTCGTGGTGCTCGCGACCACCCGGCGGCGCCAGTCCAGCGTCGCGGGGTCGTGACGGCGGGCGCTCGCGACCCCGTCGCTCACCGACGCGGTGCACTGCAGCGTGCCGTGGCGCGCCACGAGGTCGCGGAAGGCTGCCTCGAGCGCCCCCGGATCGATCGGTCCGTCCACGTCGAACGCGGCGGTGATCCACACCGCGGGCTCCCCTGCTGCCGCCGCCTCGAGGTGGTTGCGCTGGTCGGGTGAGAGGTCGACCGGCGTGCCCGCGCCGAGCGGTGCCGCGACCCGCCAGGCGAGCACGGTGCCGGGTCGCAGCTCCCACGCGTCAGCGGTCGTGACCCGCATGTGCCTCCTCCAGGACCGGGTGGCCGACCCGCTCGCCCCGCGCCGCCGCGCGCAGCACCGCCCGCAGCAGCCCGTGGTAGGTCGTCACGGCCGCCTGGGCGCGGGGGGTGTCGGGGGTCTGGGCGACGACGTAGAGCCGCTCGTGGTCCCGGTTGACCCACATCGAGGCGTTGGCGGTGCGCCCGAGCCCGGTGAAGTGGACGCCGTTGTCGTGCGCCGGCGTGCCCGCGTCGGGGAACCAGCGCAGGTCGATGTAGGAGACCAGCTGCGGGCTGCCGAGCTGGTCGGGGGCCAGGGTCCCCGAGCGCACCAGGGTCTCCAGCACCAGCGGCACCGGTACGGCGCCGAGCCGCTTGGCGCGCTCGAACGCCGCCTGCGCGGTCGCGGCCAGGGCGGCGAAGCCCGGGTGGGCGCCGGTGCTGACCTCCACCGGCGCGAACGTGCAGAACCATCCCTGGGACGAGGTCCACGGACCACGCCGGGTGCTCAGCACGGTCACCGCCAGGTGGTCCTCGCGACCGGTCAGGAGCCGGCCGGTCTCCGCGAGCGCCGCGAACACGGCCCCGGTCATCCGGGCGCCTGCCTCCCGGCACACCCGGTCGAGCGCCGCGACCTCCTCGGCATCGAGCAGGTCGGTGCTGCGGATGCGCACCGGGGCGGTCTCGCCCGGCTCCAGGCCGAGGTCCAGCGGGAACTCGGGCAGCCGGCCGCCGTGGCGCGCGACGGACTCCACCCACTCCACCACCTCGGGCGATCGCGAGTCGAGTCCCTTCGCCGCCGCCCGCTCGGCGCGGACATGCTCGACGAAGCCCGCGGGCCGCTCCCCGGGCGTCGGGTCGGCGCGGTCGACGGCGCCGCGCTCCTCGTCGTACAGCCGGCCGAGCTCGCCGGCGAGCAGCACCTGGGAGACGCCGTCGGTGAACGCGTGGTCGCAGCCCCAGGCGAGCCCGAAGGAGCCTGGACCCTCGACCGTGACGAGGGACCAGCCGGGCCAGGCGTCCGGGCGGCAGCGCTCGGTGAACAGGTCGGTGAGCATCGTGTGGAGGGCGGCATGCCAGTCCTCCCCCGCCGGAGCGCGGCCGGTGCGCTCGGCGACCTCGACGTCCAGCTCGACGTCGCCGGGCTCGAGCAGGTGGCGCACCGGCTCGGTGCCGCTGAGGTCGAACCAGGTCCGCAGCCCCTCGTGGCGCGCCACGAACCGCTCCAGCGCCCGCCCGAGCGCGTCGCGGTCGAGGGCGCCGTCGAGCACTGTCGCGACGCCGGTCCACGCCCGGTGCTGACCGCCGCGCGCGGCCAGGCCGGCGTACGCCGCGAGGTGGTCGACCTGCAGGTACGACGGCGGCCCGGGGCTCACGGGTGCCGCAGCCGCGGCGGCCGTGCTGGCCGGGGTCGGGCCCCACACCAGGACCCGGCCCGGCTCGGGGCGCCATTCCTCGACGCCGGCGAGGATCATGCGCTGACCTCCTGTGCGTCCTCGGCGAGCAGCTCGCGCAGCACTCCGCGCATGTCGGCGTGCAGGGTGCGCAGCGTGGCGTCGGCCTCCTCGGTGCGGGGGTAGCGCGCGGAGACGCTCAGCCCGTGGTGGCTGCGCACCAGCCACAGGTAGACCTCGTCGTCGGCGTACGCCGGGCTGCGCAGCGTCCGGGCGCGCAGTCGGTCCCAGTCCGCGGCGCCGGGGATGTGCCGGGTGTCGACGTAGGAGACCACGATGTGGGGGTGGTCGTGGAGCTCCAGGACCTCGGCGATGCGGGGCAGCGGTATGCCGACCAGGTGCTTGCTGGCCGCGACGCCGGCATGGATGCGCGCGAGCACCTCGGCGGTGTCCTCGGCGCCGGCCAGGTCGACCTGCACCGGGGCGCACCCGACGTACCAGCCGACGGCCGGGAGGTGGGCGGGGTCGTGGCGGGTGTGCATGGGCATGACGAAGCGGAACGCCTCGGTGCCGCGCGCGGCGCGCAGCGCGAGCAGCAGCATCGCCAGCGCCCCGGACTGCGCCGAGGTGCCGGCCTCGCGGCACCGCGCGCCGAGGCGGTCCAGCTCGGCGGGACCGGCGACCCAGGTCGAGGTGCTGTGCTGGGGCCGGGAGCCGTCGGTGACCGGCCCCATCCGCACGGCCGGGTCCGGGTGGTCGGGAAAGCGCAGGCCGGCACCGGGGGCGCCGTCATGGGCCAGGAAGTCGTGCCAAGCCATCACGGCTGGGTGCTGGGCGTCGACGCTCGCACCGAACGCGCGGTCCGCGGCGGCGTGGTCGACGTGGCTGGCGATGGCGGGGTCGACCAGCGAGGCCGGCTCGGCGCCCGCGCGGACCTGGTCGTAGAGGGTCGTGAACTCCGCGAACCACACGAGCTGGGAGTAGGCGTCCATCACGCTGTGGTCGGCGCCGAAGGCGACGTCGAAGCCCGGAGCGCCCTCGCGGTGCACGGTCGCGAGGCGCACGTGGGGCCAGCTGCCGCGGGTCAGCGCGGCGAAGGAGTCGGAGATCCGAGCCGCCGCGTCCTGCGGACTGACCTCGCCGGCCTCGACCGGGCGCACCTCCAGCCCGTCGCCGCCGGTCGTCGCACGCCGCCACCCGCCGCCGGGAGCCGGCGCGATGGTGGTGCGCAGCCCCTCGTGGCGCAGCATCCAGGCGGTGGCCGCTGCGGCCACGTGCCCCGGGTCGTACGCCGCGGGCACGTGCATCACCGACCCGATCCACGAGCCGTCCTCGCCGCCGGCGAGATGGTGCTCGTGGTCCCACGACAGCGCCCGGTCGTCCGGGCGCCAGGCATGGTCGGGAACCACCGGCTCCCAGGTCGTCAGCCGTCCCCCCGACAGGGGGTATTGGTCCAGCTCCGTGTACTCCACCTCGACAACGATGGCGCACCCCACGGCCCGTGACGAGGGTGACATGAATCACATTGCAACTCAGAGTTTGGTAACCGGTGGCACTTCCGGTTGTCACATGCGTCCGGTTTCATGGGGCGCTCGTGCCGACCGCACCCTCCCCACCGGCCTCCCCCAACGGACCGGCCCCGGCACGAGGAAAGGCCACATGCTCTCGTCCGGCGCGCTTCCGGCCCCGCTCCGCTCGTCCTTCGGTGACGACCTGTTCCTGCGCCGTCATCGCGGTGTCGGCAGCCCGATCGCCAACCAGCTCACCTGGCGCTTCCCCGTGCCGCCGCCCCGCGCGGGTGTCGAGGCGCTCGCCGACCGGCTCAGCGAGGGTGCCCTGGCCCGCCGGGCCGACCCCCCGCTGGTCCCCGCCGCGCGGGGCCGCTGGTCGAGGGCCGAGCACCGCCCGCGGGTCGAGCACGACGCGATGATCGCCGAGGCCGAGGCGCTGGCCTGGCTGCGCCGACGCGCCGCGGTCTCGCTGGACCCGACGACGGGTCGCGGCTGGGAGCTGGCCCAGGTCGACCTCGCCGAGGGAGGGGCGCTGCTCTCCCTGGTCGTCTCCCACGCGGTGGCCGACGGCGGCGCGATGGTGGACGCGGTGGCGCGTGCCGGCGCCGGCGCGCCCCCGCTCGTCGCCCCGCCCCGCCCCCGCGGCCTGCGAGCCCTCGCCCTCGACGCCCGCGACGCCGCCGGTCAGGTCACCGAGGTCGGCGCGTGGCTCGCGCGCCAGGCGCGGACGGTCAGCCACCGACGGCCCGCCCCACCCGCGCCACCATCCCCGCCGCCATCCCCGCAGGCGGCCGCACCCGAGCCGCCGCTCGACCCCGCCTGGACCACCCCGCTGGTGGTGCTCGAGCTGTCCGCGAACGACGTCGACCGGGTGGCGGCTGCCCACGGCGGCAGCGTCAACGCCTGGTTCGCCACGCTGGTCGCAGGCGTGGTGGGCCGGGCGCTCGGTCAGCCCGACGCGCCGGTCCCGGTCGCGCTGCCGGTGAGCACCCGGGCCGCGGACGACCCGCGGGCCAACGCCACCCGCATCGCCCGGGTGGAGGTGCTTCCCACGGAGGTGGAGCAGCGCGACCTCGCCGCCGTGCGGGACCGGTGCCGCACCGCCTACGCCGCCCTCGACGCCGACGCCGACGCGGGCGTCGAGCCGCTGCCGCTCGCGCTGGTGCAGATGCTCCCCGACGCCGTCGTACGCCGCCTGCCCGCGCCCCCGGGCGCCCGCGCGCTCGCCTCCCGCGTCGGCGTGCTGCCGGCGGCGTTCGTGTCGGCGGCGGGGGCGCCCGCGACGTCGGTGGCCGCGATCGCCCACCACGTGGGGGCGCCGCCCGAGGAGGTCCGCGCGATCGGCGGCGGGATCGCGGCCTGGTCGTGCACCGTGGGCGACCGGATCACCGTCAGCCTGGCCGGCATGGCGCCGCACCTGCTCGCCGACGACGACGCGCTGGCGGTCCCGCTCGAGGCCGAGCTCGCCCGCTGGGGCCTCACCGGATCACGCTGGGGCGCGCCGTGAGCCTCGACCGGACCTCAGTCGGCCCGCTCGAGCAGGTCGGCGGCCCCGGCGACCGCGGTCCCGGGGTCGACGAGGCGTGCGGCGAGGTGCCGTGCCCGCGCGGCGCAGCCCGAGTCGAGGACCTGCGCCAGCGCCGCGGCCAGCGTGGTGGCGTCCAGGTCGCGGAACCGCACGCCCACCCCGACGCCGAGGTCGCGCAGCAGCCGGGCCCAGATCGGCTGGTCGGCGCTGAACCAGCCGACGACGGCGGGCAGCCCGGCCCGGAGCGCGGCGGCGGTGGTGCCGGCGCCGCCGTGGTGCACCGCCGCCCGACAGCGCGGCAGCAGGGTGGCGTGGTCGGCGGGGCCGACGATGCGCACGTGCGGGTGGGCGGCGTCGAGGCCGGGCGGGAAGTCGTTCCAGCCGGTGCTCAGCACCACCCGCACGCCCAGCGCCGCGGAGGCCCGCCCGACCGTGGCGACCAGCCGCCGCGGGTCGCCGACCGCCATGCTGCCGAAGCCGACGTACACCGGCGGGGGTCCAGCGGCGAGCCAGTCCTCGAGCGCGGGATCCTCTGCGACGTCGGTGTCGGCGAGCCGACGCCGCTCCTCGGCGCCGAGGTCCAAGAAGCCGACCACCGGTCGACGCGCCGGCCAGGCGTCCGCGAGCCCGGGCACCAGCGCCGGGTCGTAGGCCTGCACCTCCAGCGCGCCGCGGTCGCGCAACCGCTCGGGCAGCCCCACCCGCGCCTCGGCGAGCCCGAGCCGCGCCCGCTGCTCGTTCTCGGCGCGTCGGGTCAGGTGCCAGCGCGCGGCCTCGCCCGCCCGCCACGCGCCGGCCTGCACCGGCCGGGCCAGGCGGTCCGGCCAGACCGCCGGGAGGTCGACGATCGGGACCACGGGGTTGGCCCGCACCGGACAGAAGTGCAGCGCCGCGAACCGCACGTCGTGCGCCTCGGCGACCGCCGAGCCCACCTCCTGGCCCAGCAGCCCGGTCACCACCACGTCGGCGCGCGCGGCGAGCGGCACCAGGCCGACCCTCAGGTCGTCCCACCCGACGCTGGCCACCGCCCGCAGGGCGCGCAGCCGGCGGGCCGGCACCCGCGAGCGCATGTCCTCGCGCACCAGCCCGGAGCCGAGCAGGTCGCGGGAGTCACCGCCCACGGGCACCGCCGTGATGCCCAGCCGGGCCACGAACTCCACCAGGTTGGGCGCGACGGCGACCTCCACCTCATGGCCGCGCCCGCGCAGCTCCAGCGCGACCGCGAGCGCAGGCTGCACGTCGCCCCGACTGCCCAACAGGGCGAACGCGAACCGCACGCCCCTACCGTAGGAGACGTCAGTGGCTGAGCCGTACGCCGTCCGGACCACCGGACTGAGCAAGACCCTGGGCACCCACCGCGCGCTGGCCGGGGTGGACCTGACCGTGCCCGCCGGCAGCGTGCTCGCCCTGCTCGGTCCCAACGGCGCCGGCAAGACCACGACCGTGCGGATCCTGGCCACCCTGCTGCGCCCCGACGGCGGCTCGGCGAGCGTGCTCGGCCACGACGTGGTCCGCGACGCCCACCGGGTGCGCTCGCTGATCGGTCTCACCGGCCAGTACGCCGCGCTCGACGAGAGCCTCACCGCCACCGAGAACCTCGTGGTGCTGGCCAGGCTCCTCGGCCGACGCCGTCCGAAGCGACGCGCCGGCGACCTGCTCGAGGAGTTCGGGCTGGCCGAGGCCGCCGACCGGCCGGTCTCGACGTTCTCCGGCGGGATGCGGCGACGCCTCGACATCGCCGCCAGCCTGGTGGGCGACCCGCCGGTGCTCTTCCTCGACGAGCCGACCACCGGGCTGGACCTGCGCACCCGCGTGCAGATGTGGGAGACCGTGCGCCGCCTGGTGGCCCGTGGCAGCACGGTGCTGCTGACCACGCAGTACCTCGAGGAGGCCGACCAGCTCGCCGACCGGGTGGCGGTCATCGACCGCGGCCGGCTGGTCGCCGACGACACCCCCGCCTCGCTCAAGGCCTCCGTCGGCACCACCCGCCTTCACCTCACCGTCGCCGACGTACGCCGCGCGGAGGCCGCGGAGGTCCTCGCCGCGGTCACCGGGCGCGAGCCGACCACACACCGCGACGGCAGCCTCGGGGTGCCGATCGACTCCGGGGCGCTCAGTGCCGAGCTCGTGCTGGCGCTCCAGGCGCGCGGCATCGAGGTCGCCGAGCTCGGGGTGCGCCGGCCCTCCCTCGACGAGGTCTTCTTCGCGCTCACCGGCGCCCGCGGGACGGAGGCGGCATGAGCGGCAGCCACGCGCGCCTCGCCGCGTCGCCGTCCCTGCCGGCCACCGTCTCGCAGTCGCTGACGATGGCCCGCCGCGGGCTGCTGCGGATCCGCCACGACCCGCAACGCCTCTTCGACGTGGTCGCGCTGCCGGTCGTGGCCACCGTCATGTTCGCCAACGTGTTCGGCGGCGCGGTCGCCGGCGGCATCGACGCCTACCTGCCCCGCCTGGTGCCGGGCGTGATGGTGCAGATCGCGGTCACCGCCTCCGTGGTGACCGGGGTGCAGCTGCGCGACGACATGGAGCGCGGCGTCTTCGACAGGTTCCGCTCGCTGCCCATCGCGCGCACCGCCCCGCTGGCCGGCTCGCTGCTGGCCGACGTGGTGCGCTACGTCCTCGCCGTCACGATCACCGTGGGCGTCGGGGTCGCCATGGGCTACCGCCCGGACAGCTGGACCGGGCTGGCCGCGGGTGCGCTGCTGGTCATCGGCTGCGCGTTCGCGATCAGCTGGATCTTCGCGCTGATGGGCGTGGTGATGCGCAGCGCCTCGGCCGTGCAGGGCGCCTCGATGCTGGTGCTGATGCCGCTGTCGTTCATGTCCAACGCGCTCGTGCCCGTCGAGACGATGCCCGGCTGGATGCGCGCGATCGCCGAGGTCAACCCGATCACCCACCTGGTCTCCGCCGTGCGCGCCCTCGCCGCGGGCGACCCGTCGGGCCAGCCCGTCGCGCTGGCCCTCGGCGGCGCGGCGGTGATCCTGCTCGTCGTGTCGCCGCTGACCGTCCGCGCCTACGTGCGCGCCGCCTGATCCCCCTGATCCCCCCAGATCCCGGAGAACCCGTGCCGCTGCTCCCTCCGCCCCACGCCCGCGCCAACCGGCTCACCTACGACGACGACCTGTTCCTGCGCTCGCGACGGGTGCTGGGGGTGCCGCTGGTCAACCAGACCGTCTGGCGCTTCCCCGAGCCGCTCGACGTCGCCCGCCTGGAGGCCCTGCACCGCCGGCTGGCCACCGGGCGCCTGGCCCGGGTGGCGGTCGCACCCCAGGTGCCGGGGGCCCGGCCGCACTGGGTGCGCAGCG
The DNA here is from genome assembly GCF_009557055.1 of Nocardioides sp. dk884. NCBI lineage: Bacteria > Bacillati > Actinomycetota > Actinomycetes > Propionibacteriales > Nocardioidaceae > Nocardioides > Nocardioides sp. dk884. The sequence continues at coordinate 2,112,066 of NZ_CP045649.1, forward strand.
CGGTGAGCGCGCCGCTGGTCGTGGACACCGCACCGGTGGCCCTCGACGGGGTGCTGGCCTGGGCCGACGATGCCGCGCGACTCCCGCTGGACCCGGTCGCCGGACCGACCTGGGCACTGCGGGCGGCCCCCAGCGCCGACCGCGGCAGCGTGCTGTCCTACCTCACCTCGCACGTCGTCGCCGACGGCGGCGCCCACCTGGCCGCGCTGAGCGCCGCGGTGCGCGGCACCGAGGAACCGTGCCTGCCCGTGGACGACGTCGACCGATTCGCGGTACGGCGCCGCGACGACGCTCGCGACGCCGCCCACCAACTGCGCCGGACCGCGCGCGGCGCGGCGATCGCCTGGCGACGCGCCCGCACCCCGCGACCGCCGGTCGAGGGCCAGGTGTCCGCCGACACCCCGCCGCGCCACCCGGCTGCCGGCGACGACACGGCGTACGACGTGGCGACTGCGGTGGTCGACTGCTCGGCGCAGGACTGGGAGCGGGCCGCGGCGGCCGCGGGCGGCACCAGCAACTCGCTGCTGGTCGCCGTCGGGGTCGAGGTGCTGCTCGGGCTGGGGCGCGCCGAGGCCGGCCGCCCGGTGCGCGTGGCGGTGCCGGTCAACCTGCGCACCGGCGACGCCGACCTGCGCGCCAACGCCACGGCCGGCGTCTCGATCGCGGTGGCCACGCAGCTGGTCGGCGGGGTGGGCCGGGTGGCCGGGCTCGAGCAGGTCCGCGCCGCCACCCGCCGCGAGCTCCGCGCGCGCAGCGAGGGCACCCGCCACGACCCCCTCGAGCCCTGGCAGCCGCTGCTGCAGATGGTCCCGGACCGGGCGGTGGCCCGGCTGGCCCGTGACCAGAGCGCGCCGTTGTGCCTGTGCTCCAACCTCGGCGAGCTGGAGGGTGACTACCGTGCCCCGCTGGGGGTGGAGCCCACCTCGGTCGCGATGCGCTCGGTCACCCCCGGCGCGACCCGCGGGCGGATGCGCCGCACCCGTGGCGGGGTGAGCGCCTGGTGGTCGCGCCACGGCGCGCGCGCCACCCTGTCGCTGGTGTGCCTGGACCCCGAGCTGCCCGCCGAGCGCCTCACCCCGCTGCTGGTGGCCGCCTGCGAGCGCTGGGGCGTGCCCGCCACCGCCTGGTGATTCGCGAGTCGGCGCCAATGGCGCGCCGAGTCGGCGCCAATGGCGACGCGCGGACGCGAACGGGGCCCGGCCGCAGATGCGGCCGGGCCCCGTCAGGTGCGCAGTGGATCAGCGCAGGTCGAAGCGGTCCAGCTCCATGACCTTGACCCAGGCGGCGACGAAGTCCTCGACGAACTTGGTCTTGGCGTCGTCCGAGGCGTAGACCTCGGCGAGCGCGCGCAGCTCGGAGTTCGAGCCGAAGATCAGGTCCACGCGCGAACCGGTCCAGCCGGCGGTCGAGGAGAACAGCTCCCCGGCCTCGTCGACGGGGGTCCACTCCTGGCCCAGCTCGAGCAGGTTGACGAAGAAGTCGTTCGTCAGCTGACCCGGCGTCGTGGTGAGGACACCGGTCTTCGAGCCGTCCCAGTTGGTGTCGAGGACCCGCAGGCCACCGACGAGGACGGTGGTCTCGGGAGCGCTCAGCGTGAGCAGGTTCGCCCGGTCGAGCAGGAGGTACTCGGTGGGGACCTTCGAGGTGCGCGACAGGTAGTTGCGGAACCCGTCGTGGCGCGGCTCGAGGGCCTTGAAGGAGTCGACGTCGGTCTGCTCGATCGTGGCGTCGGTGCGACCCGGGGTGAACGGGACCACGATCTCGGTGCCGGCGGCCTTGGCGGCCTGCTCGATGCCCACGCCACCGGCGAGGACGATCAGGTCGGCCAGGGAGACCTTCTTCGACTCGGTGTCGAAGTCGGCCTTGACGCCCTCGAGCGCCTCCAGGACCTTGGCCAGGCGGACCGGGTTGTTGACGGTCCAGTCCTTCTGGGGCTCCAGGCGGATGCGGGCACCGTTGGCGCCGCCGCGCTTGTCGCCACCGCGGAAGGTGGCGGCGGAGGCCCAGGCGACCGAGACGAGCTCGGAGACGCTGAGGCCGGTCGCGACGATCTTCTCCTTGAGCACGACGATGTCGCTGTCGTTGACGAGCTCACCCTCGTGGGCCGGCAGCGGGTCCTGCCAGATGAGGACCTCCTCGGGCACCTCGGGGCCGAGGTAGCGGTCGCGCGGACCCATGTCGCGGTGGGTCAGCTTGAACCAGGCGCGGGCGAACGCGTCGGCGAAGGCCTCCGGGTCCTCCTTGAAGCGGCGCGAGATCTTGTCGTACTCCGGGTCGACGCGCAGCGCGAGGTCGGAGGTCAGCATGCGCGGCTCGCGCTTGCCGTCGCCGAACGCCTCGGGCACCAGGCCGTCGCCGCCGTTGTTGACCGGACGCCACTGCAGCGCACCGGCGGGCGACTTGAACTGCTCCCACTCGTAGCTGTAGAGGATGTGGAAGAACTCGTTGTCCCAGCGGGTCGGGTGGTAGGTCCAGGTGACCTCCAGGCCCGAGGTGATCGCGTCGATGCCCTTGCCGGACTCGTACGACGACTTCCAGCCCAGGCCCTGCTCCTCGATCGGGGCGGCCTCCGGCTCCGGGCCGACCAGGCCGGCGTCGCCGGCACCGTGGGTCTTGCCGAAGGTGTGGCCGCCGGCGATCAGCGCGACGGTCTCCTCGTCGTTCATCGCCATGCGGGCGAAGGTCTCGCGGATGTCCTTGGCGGAGGCGAGCGGGTCGCCGTTGCCGTTGGGGCCCTCCGGGTTGACGTAGATGAGGCCCATCTGCACCGCGGCGAGCGGGTCCTCGAGGTCGCGCTCACCGGTGTAGCGCTCGTCGCCGAGCCACTCGGTCTCGGGACCCCAGTAGACGTCGGCGTCGGCCTCCCAGACGTCCTCGCGGCCGCCGGCGAAGCCGAAGGTCTTGAAGCCCATGTCCTCGAGCGCGACGTTGCCCGCGAGGATCATCAGGTCGGCCCAGGAGATCTTCTGGCCGTACTTCTTCTTGACCGGCCACAGCAGACGCCGGGCCTTGTCGAGGTTGGCGTTGTCGGGCCAGCTGTTCAGCGGCGCGAAGCGCTGCTGGCCGGCGCCGGCGCCGCCGCGGCCGTCGCTGATGCGGTAGGTGCCGGCGCTGTGCCAGGCCATCCGGATGAGGAAGGGGCCGTAGTGCCCGAAGTCGGCCGGCCACCAGTCCTGGGAGTCGGTGAGGGCCTGCGCGATGTCGCGCTTGACCTCAGCGAGGTCGAGGGAGCTGAACGCGTCGGCGTAGTCGAAGTCCTCGCCCAGCGGGTTGGCGACCGCGGGGTTCTTGGCGAGGATCTTGAGGTTGAGCTGGTTGGGCCACCAGGTCTTGTTGGCGTCACCCTGGGCGGGCAGCGGCTGCTGGGAGCCGTGCATCACGGGGCAACCCCCGCGGGCGTCGCTCTCATCGTTCATCTCGCCAACGACTGCGTCGGGGCTGTCAGCCACAGTGTTTCCTTCCGGTTCTTCGGGCATGGGGTTCACGAACTGGTCGTGGAGCAAGAGGGGCACTGGCCCCAATAGACGACCTCGGCCTCATCGATGCTGAAGCCGTGACCGTCCGAGGGAGTGAGGCAGGGGGCAACCCCGACCGCACAGTCGACGTCGACGATCACGCCGCAGGAGCGGCACACCAGGTGGTGGTGGTTGTCGGCGACGCGGGACTCATAGCGGGCCACCGAGCCCTGGGGCTGGATCCGGCGGATCAGCCCCGACTCGGTGAGGACCCGCAGCACGTCGTACACCGCCTGCTGGGAGACTTCTCCCAGGCGTCCACGGACGGTGCCGTAGATGGTCTCGGTGTCGGCGTGCGGAAGGTCATGGACCGCGTCGAGCACGGCGACCCGAGGCTTCGTGACCCGCAGGCGGGCCCCGCGCAGCAGGTCTTCGTGATCGGTGGTCGGCACGCGCTGATCATGGCACAGTTGTTTGGAATGGTTCAATTTTGTTTCGCTCAGTGGGCTCCGGGTCGACCCGGGCACGGGCGAGGATCAGCACCGCGCGGTCGTCCTCGCCGCGTGGCACCTGCGCGATGATCCGCCTCGCGGCGCCCGGCAGTCCCTCGCGCATGGCGACCGCGCCGACCGTGCGCAGCCAGTCGATCCCCTCGTCGAGCGAGGCCGACCGGGACTCCACGACACCGTCGGTGTAGAACATCAGCGCCTCGCCGGGCCCCAGCCGTCCGGTGGTGGCCTCCAGGTCGGGGTCCGCGACGATCCCCAGGGCGGTGCCGCGCGCGGCGTCGACCGCCCAGGACTCCCCGTCCCAGCGCAGCGCCGGCGGGTGCCCTGCGCTGTGGATGGCGTAGTCGCCGCTCTCCAGGTCGACCAGCACGTGGACCGCCGTCGCCATCGCCTCGTCGGAGGGCTGGCGCAGCAAGAAGGTGTTCGCCGCGCGCATCAGCGGCTCCGGCGGCAGCGCACCGATCAGACCACCCAGCGCGCCCGCGAACTGCAGTGCGTCCGGGCCCGCGTCGACGCCCTTGCCGCAGACGTCGACCAGCACCATCTCCAGATCCCGACCACCCTCGCAGCGGGTGCGCAGATCGGCGACGAGGAAGTCGCCGGCGTACCCGGCCTCGTGGGCGGCGAGCATGGCCGACTGCGAGTGCCAGCCGGCGGGCAGCGGCGGCACCGTGGCCTGCGCCTGGAGCCGGTCGCGCAGCTCGGCGAGGACGGCCTCGCCGAGTGCCGCGGGCAGGCCGGAGCGCTGCCGGCTGGACTGCACGAGGATCACCGCGACCCCCGCGACCATGCCGAGCACCGCGCTCACGCGCAACGTGCCGGACGGGCCGTCCAGCACCACCGCGACCACGCCGAACACGAGCGCGACGGCGCACAGCGCGGCGAGCGGGCGAAAGCGCAGCAGCACCATGCCGAGCAGCAGCCAGACGAAGTACGCCGTGAGCGGCATCCAGGTGTACTCCACCAGGGAGACCGCGAACGACGCGGTGAGGCCGGCCAGCAGGAGCACCAGCGAGAGCTGTTGGCTGCGACGCGAGCCCGTGCTCCACTGCAGCACCCGCCCGCGGCCCGTGCCGTGGGAGCGCTGCCAGGTGCGCCGCAGCGCCCGGGTGCCGACGATCACGCGCGCAGCGTAGCGGCCGCAGACCCCGACGTGGGGCGTTCCGGCAGGTCTCTCCCCCGCACTGGCACAGTGATCCCATGGAGCACCCGCCTGCCGCGTACGCCGTGTCGGCGCTGCTGAGCGCCCATCGCTGCGGTGCCGGCGGCGACCCCGATCTGGAGAACACCCGGCCCGCACTGGAGCGCGCGATCACGCTCGGGGTGGAGTACGTCGAGTTCGACGTGCACCGCTGCGGCGACGGCGCGCTCGTGCTGTTCCACGACGACTGGCTGTGGATCGGCGGTCAGCGGCACTGGATCCGCGAGGTGACAGTGGACATGCTGTCCGCGCAGTCGGAGCACTTCCTGCGTTATGAGGAGGCGCTGGAGATCCTGGCCGGGCGGGCCCGCGCCCACCTCGACCTCAAGTTCTCCTCCCCCGGCGGGGTCGCGGAGGTCGCGGCCGTGCGCCGCGCGGTGGAGCTGCTCGGTGCGGAGAACCTCGTGGTGACCACCCTGGACGACCGCTCGGTGCGCGCGGTGCGCAACTGGGCCGACGAGGAGGGGCTGCCGCTGCTGGTCGGGCTCTCGCTGGGCCGCGGCGTCCGGGGGCTGCCCTGGCGGGTGCAGGCACGGATCCGCATCTCCGAGCTGCGCCCGCGACTGCGCTACCGCGCCTCGCGGGCAAACGTCATGGTCGCCAACCACGCCCTCGCGCGGTTGGGCGTCGGTGCCCTCGCGCGCCGTTGGGGGCTGCCGCTCCTGGTGTGGACCATCGACACCGAGCGATCCTTGGCGTACTGGCTGCGACCCGGCCGGGCCTGGTTGGTCACCACCAACCGACCCGAGCTGGCCCTGGCGATCCGGGAACGCCAGACCCGCAGGGCCCGGGGGCGGCTGCCCGGACCGGGGCGCCGGCGACGCGCCGCTCGACCCGGGTCTGGGAGCATGCGGGCATGACGCACGAGCAGGAGACCGAGACCGTCGTGGACGTGCTCGGCGAGCCGTTCCACGCCGAGACGCTCACGCTCGCCGACGACGACGAGGGCGCCGTCGTCGCGACCCTCGTCACCCGACGTGCCGAGCAGCCGACCGGCCGCGCCGTCCTGCACGTGCACGGCTTCGCCGACTACTTCTTCCAGACCGAGTACGCCGCGTGGTGGTGCGCCCGCGGCTACGACTTCTACGCCCTGGACCTGCGCAAGTACGGCCGCTCGCTGCTCGCGCACCAGACCCCCAACTACGTCACCGACCTCGACGACTACCGCGAGGAGATCGACGAGGCCTGGCGCCGCATCACCGTGCGCGACGGCCACCGCCAGGTCGTCGTCTCGGCGCACTCGACCGGCGGCCTCACGCTGCCGCTGTGGGCCGACGCGCGTCGTCCTCCCGAGCTCGTCGGGATGGTGCTCAACTCCCCCTGGCTCGACCTGCAGGGCAGCGCCTTCCTGCGCACCATCGGCACCGTCGCGCTCAAGCAGCTGGGCCAGCGTCAGCCGCGCCGGGCGATCCCGCGCAGCGTGAACGGCCTCTACGGCGCCAGCCTGCACCGCGAGCACCACGGCGAGTGGGACTTCGACCTGACCTGGAAGCCGCTGGAGTCCTTCACGGTGTACGCCGGGTGGTTGCGCGCGGTGCGCAACGGCCACGCCCGGCTCCAGTCCGGGCTCGACGTGCCGGGTCCCGTGCTGGTGCTGTCCTCGGGTGCCAGCAGCTGGCCCACCGTGATGGGCGAGGACGTCCACGGCCACGACATCGTCCTCGACGTCGCCCACATCCGCCGCTGGGCGACCGCGATCGGCACCCACGTGACCTATGTGGCGGTCCCCGGCGCGCGCCACGACGTGGTGCTCTCCCGCCCCGAGCCGCGCCGGCGTGTCTACGCCGAGCTCGAGCGATGGCACGCGGCGTACCTCGCCGATCGCGATTCGGCAGATCCGGTGCCCGCCGAGCGGCAGTGACGCTAGGGTCCGCCGCATGGATCCTGTGACCGGCCTCTCACTCGGCCGCATCGTGCTCGGTGCCGCCTCCCTCGCCCGTCCCGACGTGGCGGCGAACGCCTTCCGTCTCGACGCCGCCGCGAACCCGCAGCTGCCCTTCGTGCTGCGCCTGTTCGGCGCCCGGGAGATCGCGCTCGGCGCGCTCACGCTGGTCGCGCCGCCCGCGGGTCGGCGCGCGCTGCTCGCCACCGGCGTCGCCGTCGACGCCGCGGACATCGCGACCGCCGTGCAGGGCCATCGCGCCGAGGGGATCAGCCGGCAGGCCGCCCTCGGGCTGCTGGTGCCGGCGGCCGGCGCCGTCCTGGTCGGGCTGACGGCGCTGCGCCGTCCCCGCGGCTGACCCACGGGCGCCTCGCGGCGAGGAAGCCGTCAGACGGCGAACGAGACCAGGGCCACGACTCCGACGGTGACGATGACCGCGCGCAGCGCGGTCGGCGGGAGCCGGCGTCCGTACGACGCGCCGATCTGGCCGCCGATGACCGCGCCGACGGCGATCAGCAGCACCACCAGCCAGTCCACGTCGGCGACGACGGCGAAGATCAGCCCGGCCACCGCGTTGACCAGGCCGGCGGCGACATTCTTCACCGCGTTGAGGCGCTGGATGGAGTCATCGACGCCGATCCCGAGGATGCCCATCAGGATCACCCCCTGCGCGGCGCCGAAGTAGCCGCCGTAGACGCCGCTGGCGGCGGCGGCCGGGACGACCCAGCCCGCGTCGGGGCGCTGGCCGTTGGTCTCGCCGTGGCGCCTGGCGACCCACCGGGACAGGCGCGGCCCGACGAGGACCAGCAGCACGCCGAGCGCGATGAGGACCGGCACCACCCGCTCGAAGGCGTCGGCGGGCAGCACCAGCAGCAGCACCGCGCCCACGGTGCCGCCGACCAGCGAGGCGAGGCCGAGGCGAACCACCCGGGCGCGCTGGCCGCGCAGCTCGCGGCGATAGCCCCAGGCCCCGGAGATCGAGCCGGGGACCAGGCCGATGGTGTTGGAGGCGTTGGCGGTCACCGGCGGCACCCCGAACGCGAGCAGCGTGGGGAACGTGATCAGGGTGCCGGATCCGACGATGGTGTTGATCGTGCCCGCGGCGACGCCAGCCGCCGTGATCGCGAGCGCTTCGAGGATCCCCAATCCCTCAGCCGGCCGTGGGTGCGTCGGCCGGGGGCTCCGGGTCCGCGGGGGCCGGCGGGAGAACGGGGTCGGGCGAGCCGGGGTTGGCCGCGGAGGCAGCCTCGGCGATCGCCGCCTGGACGGCCTCGTTGGCCGAGCGCGCGGTCGCGCTGTCCTCGCGGGTCTCGACCGCTCCCGGACCCATGTCGACGCGGGTGCGGGGACCGTCGACCTCCTGGGGGATGCCGCGCAGGTCGTTCATCGTGGAGCCGAGGCCCTCGAGCGCCTTGCCGATCTCGCTGGGCACGATCCACACCTTGTTGGCGTCGCCCTCGGCGATCTTCGGCATCATCTGGAGGTACTGATAGGCCAGCAGCGACTGGTCCGGGCGCCCGTCGTGGATCGCCTGGAAGACGGTCTGGATGGCCTGGCCCTCACCCTGGGCCCGCAGGATCTGCGACTCCCGCTCGGCCTGGGCGCGCAGGATCTGCGACTCCCGCTCACCTTCGGCGTTGAGGATCGCGGACTGCTTGTTGCCCTCAGCGGTGAGGATCGCCGACTGGCGCTGGCCCTCCGCGGTGAGGATCAGGGCGCGCTTGTCGCGGTCGGCGCGCATCTGCTTCTCCATCGCGTCCTTGATCGAGGGCGGCGGGTCGATGCCCTTGATCTCGACGCGGTTGACGCGGATGCCCCACTTGCCGGTCGCCTCGTCGAGGACGCCGCGCAGCCCGGAGTTGATCTCCTCGCGGCTGGTCAGCGTCTGCTCGAGGTCCATGCCGCCGACGATGTTGCGCAGCGTCGTCATCGTGAGCTGCTCGACGGCCTGGATGTAGTTGGCGATCTCGTAGGTCGCGGCGACCGGGTCGGTGACCTGGAAGTAGATGACGGTGTCGATGGACACCACGAGGTTGTCCTCGGTGATCACCGGCTGCGGCGGGAAGCTGACGACCTGCTCGCGCAGGTCGATCACGTAGCGGACCTTGTCGATGAACGGCACGACGATGTTGAGGCCCGCCGGCAGCGTCTGCTTGTACTTGCCGAACCGCTCGACCACGCCGGCGCGTGCCTGGGGCACGATCCGCACGGTCTTGGCCAGGATCGTGACGACGAGCACGAACAGCAGGCCCAGCAGGATCAGGACGATCGTGCCCCCCATGGCTTCTCCTCCGGTAGATGAATCGGTGGTGCGTGACGTGCGGTGTGGTGCCGGCTCACTCGAGCCGCGCCACCGGGTGGACATAGGCGGTGGCTCCGCGGATCTCGAAGACCTCGACGGTCTCCCCCGGCTCGATGGTGAGGGTGGAGTCGTACGGCGCCGCCGACCAGATCTCCCCGCCGAGGCGGACCCGGCCGATCTCCAGGCCGCTGAGGCGCTGGGTCACCGTGCCCTGCTGCCCGACCAGCTTGCCGTGGCCGAGGGTGAGCTCGGGGCCGCCGTGCATGCGGCGCACCAGGGTGGGCCGCAGCACCGCCAGGGTGGCGGCCGAGACGCCGGCGGCGACGAGCGCCGACACGACGACGGGGGCCCCGACCAGGGCGGCGCCCATGCCCGCGAGGGCGCCGAACGCGAGCATCGCGAAGATCAGCTCGAGGCTGAAGATCTCGACCACGCCGAGCGTCATCGCGAGCGCCAGCCAGGCAGCCCACTGGTTGTCGCTCAGCCACTCCATGCCCAGACCCTACCCGTGAGCCACGGCACGTCGGGCGGTCCAGCGGCCATCCGCGTGGCCCAGCGTCAGCGGCATCCCGAAGGTCGCGGACAGGTGCTCCTCGGTGAGCGTCTCCTCGATCGGGCCGGCCGCCACCACGGCGCCCTTGCGCAGCAGCAGCGCGTGGGTGAACCCGGGCGGGATCTCCTCCACGTGGTGGGAGACCAGCACCATCGCGGGCGAGGTGGGGTCGGCGGCCAGCGCGGACAGCGTGGCGACCAGGTCCTCGCGCCCGCCGAGGTCGAGTCCGGCGGCCGGCTCGTCGAGCAGCATCAGCTCGGGGTCGACCATCAGCGCCCGCGCGATCTGGACCCGCTTGCGCTCGCCCTCGCTCAGGGTGCCGAAGGTGCGGTCGGACAGGTCGCGAACGCCGAGCTCGCCCAGCAGGCTCTCGGCGCGGTCGTGGTCGAGGTCGTCGTACTGCTCCACCCAGCGGCCCACCACGCCGTACGACGCGGAGACGACCACGTCGTGCACGCGCTCGGAGCGCGGGATCCGGTCGGCCACGGCGGCGCTGGTCACGCCGATGCGGGGGCGGAGGTCGAAGACGTCGACCAGCCCGAGCACCTCCTCGAGCACCGCGGCGACGCCGGTGGTGGGGTGGATCTGGGCGGAGGCCAGCTGCAGCAGCGTGGTCTTGCCGGCGCCGTTGGGGCCGAGGACGACCCAGCGCTCGTCGGCCTCCACGGTCCAGTTCACGGTGTCGAGCAAGGTGGCCTGACCCCGACGGATGGTGACATCGGCGAAGTCGAGGACGGCAGTCATGCGGGCCACCCTAACGGGGCGGCTTCGGCGGTCGGCGTACAGTCTCGGGCCGTGTCCACGAACCTGCCCGCCTCCGGTCGCCTCGCGTGGTGGGCGACCGCCTGGCTGCGCGGTCACGTGGTCACCGACCTGGTCGTCGACGCGGTCCTCGGCGACGACGTCACCCACGCCGTGGCGGGCCTGCACGCCCTCGGCCTGGGCGGCCCGGAAGGCACCGACACCCTGGTCGGCGGCCTGGCGCGGCTGCGCGCGGAGGGGGCACGGAGCGTCGGCGCGGCGTTCCCCGTCGAGGGCGACCCGGTCGGTCTGGGCGGGCCCGCGGACTTCAACGCAGCCGCGCTCGAGGCCGGCGAGGCGGTGGTCACCGACGTCGGGGTGGGCCTGGTCCCGGTCAGCGTCGGACCCGCGACCACCTGGGTCGCGCACCGTGCCCAGCGCCGACAGCTGCCCGACGTCGGCGAGGCGGACCGGGCGCTACGACGCGAGCTGTTGGAGGCGGCGTCGGCCCTGGCCGCGCTCGACGTGGCCCGTTGGCGTCCCGAGGTCGCGGACCTGCTGATGAACCTGCGCCACCGCGCTCCGCTGAGCGCCCCGCCCGGGGTGCCGCCGCGCTGCGTCGACCTCGCCGAGCGCGCGACGCAGGCGGTGGCGATCGTCGAGGCTGCCCTGGTCGACGACGGCGCCGCGATCAGCGCCCACGAGGCGGATGCTCGCCGGGCCGCGCTCGTCGGGCTCGACCGTGCCGGTCGGCGCGCCCTGGTCGCGGCGTGCTCGCCCGAGGCGTGGCCACCAGGCTGAGCCGATCCCCGTGGCGGGGCCGCGGAACGGTAGCCTCGTCCCGCGATGACACAGACCCCAGGCGCCCGGCCCGAGACCCTCCTGATCACGCTCACCGGCAAGGACCGGCCCGGCGTGACCTCCGCCGTCTTCACGACCCTCGCGCAGACCCACGTGCAGGTGCTCGACGTCGAGCAGATCGTGCTGCGCCGCCGGCTGGTGCTCGGCGTGCTGGTCACCGCACCGCGCGACTGGCGCCGCCTCAGCGACGCCGTGCACCGCACCGGTGAGGAGCTCGGCATGAGCGTCGAGATCGAGCCCGGCACCGGTGACAACCGCCCGCGCCCGCAGGGCCGCTCCCACGTCACGCTGCTGGGCACCCCGCTGCGCCCGGCCGCGATGGCCGCGATCGCCGGGCGGATCGCCGACGCCGGCGCCAACATCGACCGCATCGAGCGGATGGCGCGCTACCCCGTCACCGCGATCGAGCTGCACGTCTCCGGCGCCGACCCGGCCCGGCTGCGCGCGCTGCTGGCCACCGAGGCCGCCGCCCAGGGCATCGACGTCGCGGTCCAGCCGGCCAGCCTGGTACGCCGCGGACAGCGCCTGATCGTGATGGACGTCGACTCCACGCTGATCCAGGGCGAGGTGATCGAGATGATCGCCGCCCACGCCGGCTGCGAGGAGAAGGTCGCCGAGGTGACCGAGGCCGCGATGCGCGGCGAGCTCGACTTCGAGCAGTCCCTGCGCGAGCGGGTGCGGCTGCTCGAGGGGGTGCCGGCCAGTGCGCTGGACGAGGTCTACGACTCCATCGTGCTGGCTCCCGGCGCGCGCACCCTGGTGCGCACCCTGAGCCGGCTGGGCTACCGCTTCGCGATCGTGTCCGGCGGGTTCAGCCAGATCACCGACCGGCTCGCCGCCGACCTCGGCATCCACTACGCCCGCGCCAACGAGCTCGAGATCGTCGACGGCCGGCTCACCGGCCGCGTGGTCGGCGAGGTCGTGGACCGCGCCGGCAAGGCCCGCGCGCTGCGCGAGTTCGCCGCGGAGGTCGGGGTGTCGCAGGACGCGGTCATCGCCATCGGCGACGGCGCCAACGACCTCGACATGCTCGGCTCGGCCGGGCTCGGCATCGCCTACAACGCCAAGCCGATGGTGCGTGACGCCGCGGACACCTCGGTCAACGTGCCCTACCTCGACACGATCATGTACCTCCTCGGGATCTCCCGCGAGGAGGTCGAGGCCGCGGACGCCGCGGTCGGGATCGTGACGCCCGCCCCGCCGGTGTGATCCGCCCCGCGGCTCAGTCGCGGGGCACGTGGAAGGCGACCACCCGGGCGCCCTCGGCGCCGAGCTCGGCCCACGCGCCGCCGACCTCGAAGACGGTCGTCGCCGCGGTCGGGTAGCCGCCGAGCATCGCGGCGGACGCCTCGGGGTCGCCCTGCCCGCTGTCGAGCTGCTGGGCGAGCACCCCCACCGTGGGGTTGTGGCCGATCACCACCAGGGTGCGCACCGACTCCTCGGTCTCGCGCACCAGGTCCAGGGCGCTGTCCGGCCCCGCGGCGTACAGCCCCTCGTCGTACGACGCGGCGTCGAGGTCCCACCCGGCGCCGGTCGCCACGGACTCCCAGGTCTCCCGGGTGCGCAGCGCACCGGAGACCAGTGCGGCGTCCGCGGTGATGCCCCGCGCGGCGAGCCACTCGCCGCCCGCCCGGGCATCACGGCGCCCACGCGCGGCGAGCTCGCGCTCGTGGTCGCTCGGGCCGTGGGACTCGGCCTGGGCGTGACGCATCAGGACCAGGAGGCGGGGCTGCTCGCTCACGCCTCCCAGCGTGGCACACGAGGGGCTCGCCGGCGCTCAGGCGCCCATCGCGTGGAACCCGCCGTCGACGTGCACGATCTCGCCGGTGGTGGCGGGGAAGAAGTCCGAGAGCAGCGCGCACACGGCCTTGGCGGTCGGGGTGTGGTCGGCGTTGTCCCACCCGAGCGGGGCGCGGGTCTCCCACATCGCCTCGAGGTCGGAGAACCCGGGGATCGCCTTCGCGGCGAGGGTCTTGAGCGGCCCGGCGGACACCAGGTTGCAGCGGATGCCGTCGGCGCCGAGGTCGCGCGCCAGGTAGCGCGAGGTCGACTCCAGGCCGGCCTTGGCCACGCCCATCCAGTCGTACGCCGGCCAGGCGACGGTCGCGTCGAAGGTGAGGCCGACGACCGAGGAGCCGGGGCCCATCAGCGGCTTGACCGCGCGGGCGAGCGAGGCCAGGGAGTACGCCGAGACGTGCACCGCCTGGGCGACGTCCTCCCACGGCCCGGTCATGAACTTGCCGCCGAGCAGCGTCTCGGGGTTGCCGTAGGCGATCGAGTGCACGACGCCGTCGAGGCCGTCGACGTGCTCGCGGACCAGCTGGGGCAGACGCTCGAGGTGCTCGGGGTCGGTCACGTCCAGCTCGAGGACCGGGGGCTCGACCGGCAGCCGCTTGGCGATGCGCCGGGTGATCCCGAGGGCGCGCCCGAAGTTGGAGATCAGCACCGTGGCGCCCTGCTCCTGGGCGACCTTCGCGGTGGCGAAGCCGATGGAGGAGTCCATCGTCACTCCGGCCACCAGGATCCGCTTGCCGTCGAGAATTCCCATGTCGTCCTCTGCTCTCGCGCTCGTGCTCGGTGTGTGCGTGTCTGGTGGGGCGGGTCAGTGACCCATGCCGAGGCCGCCGTCGACCGGGATCACGGCCCCGGTGACGTAGGCGGCGCCGGGCCCGGCCAGCCAGGTGACGGCGCTGGCCACCTCCTCGGGCTGGGCGTAGCGGCCCAGCGGCACCTGGGCCTTGATCGCGGCCTTCTGCTCGTCGCTGAGCACCCCGGTCATGTCGGTCTCGACGAAACCGGGGGCGACGACGTTGGCGGTGATGGAGCGGGACCCGAGCTCGCGGGCGATCGAGCGCGCCATGCCGACCAGGCCGGCCTTGGAGGCGGCGTAGTTGACCTGCCCGGCCGAGCCCAGCATGCCGACCACCGAGGAGATCAGGATGATCCGGCCGCGCTTGAGGCGCAGCATCCCCTTGCTGGCCCGCTTGGCCAGGCGGAAGGTGCCGGTGAGGTTGGTGTCGATGACCGAGGACCAGTCGTCCTCCGACATGCGCAGCAGCAGGGTGTCGGCGGTGATGCCGGCGTTGGCGACCAGCACCTCGACCGGGCCGTGGGCCGCCTCGACCACGGCGAACGCCGCGTCCACGGCCGCCGGGTCGGTGATGTCGCAGCGCACGTCGAGCGCGCCCATCGGCGCGCCGCCGGAACGGGTGGTGACCGCGACCTTGTCGCCCTGGGCCAGGAACGCCTCGGCGATGGCGCGACCGATGCCGCGGTTGCCGCCGGTGACGAGCACCGAACGCGGGCTCGTCGAACTGGTCTCGGACGTCTGGGCAGGCGTTGCGTCACTCACGTCGCCTGACGCTAGTGATTACCGAGGGGTAGACGAAAACACCTCTCCGCCGCCGGCCGGATCATCGGTCGAGTCGAGACTTCTGAGGCGTTGAGTCGAGACTTCTCACGGTCGAGTCGAGACCTCGGCGCGCCATTCGCGCCGACTCGCCGCGCCATTCGCGCCGACTCGGCATGCCGTCACCGGGTGTGCCCGCACCGGCGGATGACAGGGGCGTCTACCGAAGCAGCCGGTGAGCGGCCGGCGTGGGTGTCGGGAGCCACCGGCGGGGCCGGCGCGTCGGACGAGCATGACGGCGTTCCTGCGGACCACTCTGCTGACCTGCACCCTCGCACTGGCGAGCGCGTGCTCGACGCAGCCAGGACCGTACGGCTCCGAAGCGGGCGGCGACTGCCACACGCCCATCGAGTTCTCCTCGCGCACCTACGCCATGTTGACCGGCACAGAGGTGGGGACCGTGGCCCCCGGTCGCTCGCTGGGCACCGGCCACTTCGCGCCGTGCGACGACGGCGGTGGCCCGGACGGAGACTCCCGGGAGGTGTATTCCCTGCCGAGCGTCCCCACGGAGCAAGCAGTCGTCCTGCTGGGCGCTCGGGACCGGGGAACCGTCTTTCTCAGCACCGAACCACCGGCCACCGGGTGGGATGCCGACCTGCTCGCGCTGATGGACGGGTGGTCAGTCGTCCTCGAGGCGGAAGCCGACCTTCATGCCCACCTGGAAGTGCTCGACCTCGCCGTCCTTGACCTGGCCGCGGATCTGGGTGACCTCGAACCAGTCGAGGTGGCGCAGGGTCTTGCCGGCGCGGGAGACGCCGTTGCGGATGGCGGCGTCGATGCCCTCGGGCGAGGTGCCGACGATCTCGGAGACGCGGTAGGTGCGGTTGGTCATGGCAGGAGCCTCTCGGACGGGTGCGGGCGGGCGGGCTTGCGATCGTAGGTCACAGCGCCCGACGTACGATGGCAGCATGGCCAAGGACCGGTCCCGCCCGTCCGAGGCGGTCCGCATCACCACCGCCGCGACGACCCGCGGCAGCGACATCGCGGCACGTCAGAAGCGTTACATCGTGGCGATGACGATCCGCACCCTGTGCGTGATCGGTGCCGCCATCTCCGGCGCGGCCGGCATCGACTGGCTGTGGCCGGTGCTGATCGCCGCCGGCGTGTTCCTGCCGTACGTCGCGGTGGTCGAGGCCAACGCGGCGGAGACCCGCTCGGACGCCTTCGAGCTGCCCGACAGCAACTACCGCCACGAGCTCGGGAACGGTCCGACCCCGCCTCCCGCACCCCACGACCCCGGCCACCGGGGCCCGACGAAGGACGACGCC
Source organism: Nocardioides sp. dk884 (assembly GCF_009557055.1). NCBI lineage: Bacteria > Bacillati > Actinomycetota > Actinomycetes > Propionibacteriales > Nocardioidaceae > Nocardioides > Nocardioides sp. dk884. The sequence continues at coordinate 2,128,247 of NZ_CP045649.1, forward strand.
TGATGGACCCCGACCTGTGCTCGGCGAAGGGCTGCCAGGCCCCGGCGGCGTGGCAGCTGCTGTGGAACAACCCCAAGATCCACACCCCGGACCGGCGCAAGACCTGGCTGGCGTGCGCCGAGCACCGTGAGTCGCTGTCGTCGTTCCTCGGGTCGCGCGGCTTCCTCAAGGAGGTCGTCCCGCACGAGCCGGTCGGCTAGCCGCCGATCGCCGACATCGGACGGTCCGGCTGCAGGAACGTCGGGTCGTCGATGCCGTGCCCGGGTCGCTTGCCCCGCATGGCGATCAGCCACCGCTCGGCGAGCTCGTCGTCGCTGGCGCCGGCGCGCAAGGCGCCCCGCAGGTCGGACTCCTCGCGGGCGAACAGGCAGTTGCGGATCTGCCCGTCGGCGGTGAGCCGCACCCGGTCGCAGTCGCCGCAGAACGGGCGGGTGACCGAGGCGATCACCCCGACGGTGCCCGGGCCGCCGTCGACGCGGAACAGCTCGGCGGGCGCGCTCCCCCGCGGCTCGACGGCCGGCGAGAGGGAGAACCGGGTCTCGAGGCGGGCGAGGATCTCATCGGCCGTCACCATCGCGTCCCGGTCCCAGCCGTGCTGGGCGTCGAGCGGCATCTGCTCGATGAAGCGCAGGTGGTAGTCGTGCTCCAGCGCCCAGGCCAGCAGCTCGGACGCCTGGTCGTCGTTGACGCCGCGGAGCAGGACCGCGTTGATCTTCACCGGGCCCAGGCCCGCGGACTGGGCAGCGGCCAGGCCGGCGACCACGTCGTTGAGACGGTCGCGGCGGGTGATCTCGTGGAAGGTCTCGCGGCGCACCGTGTCGAGGCTGACGTTGACCCGGTCGAGCCCGGCCGCGGCCAGGGCCGGCGCGGTCCGCGACAGGCCCAGCGCGTTGGTGGTCAGCGACAGGTCGGGCCGGGGCGCGAGCTCGGCGCAACGCCGGACGATGTCCACCAGGCCGCGGCGTACCAGCGGCTCGCCGCCGGTGAAGCGCACCTCGCGCACCCCCAGCCGGCTGACCGCGATGTCGACGAGCCGGACCACCTCGTCGTCGGTGAGCAGCCGCTCGTTGGCGAGCCAGTCCAGGCCCTCCTCGGGCATGCAGTAGGAGCACCTCAGGTTGCACCTGTCGGTGAGGGAGACGCGTAGATCCGTGGCCACTCGGCCGTAGCGGTCCTCCAGCGCTCTCATCACACCCGCAGTCTAGGCAGGTGGGCCTTGCTGGCTACCCTTGCGAGGTGCGGTCGCTGTCCTTTCTGTTCACTCGCCGCTGGATCCTCTTCCTGCTGGCGATCATCGTCCTCGGCGCTGGGACCTGGTGGCTCGGCGAATGGCAGTTCAACCAGCTGGAGAAGCGCAGGGCCGCCAACGAGGTGGTGCGCACCAACGAGATGCTGACCCCGACCCCGGTCGAGGAGGTCCTCTCCCCCGGCGAGGAGATCGACTCGGGCGACGAGTGGCGGCTGGTCGAGGCGACCGGTCGCTACCTGCCGGAGGACACGGTGCTGGTGCGCTACGCCAGCAGCCCGTCGGGCGCGGAGGGCAGCGGCGTGGACGTGGTGGTGCCCTTCCGCACCGACGACGGCACCGTGCTGCTGGTCAACCGCGGTTGGCAGATGCGCGCCGACGTCAGCGGCACGATCGGTGAGATCCCCGAGCCGCCCAGCGGCGAGCTGACCGTCACCGGCTGGGTGCGTCCCGACGGCGACGGCTCCAGCACCGAGGTGGTCGACGGCTCGGCGCGTGCGATCAGCTCCGAGGCGATCAGCGAGGCCGAGGACCTCGGGACGACGTACGGCGGCTGGATCGAGCTGCGCGACGAGGACGGTCGCACCGCCGAGCCCCTCGAGGCCGCCCAGCTGCCGACGCTGGACGACGGCCCGCACTTCTTCTACGGCCTGCAGTGGTGGTTCTTCGGCGTGCTCGGCGCGGGCGGCTTCCTCTACCTCGCGTACGACGAGTGGCGCGGCGGACCCGCGCGCCGCCAGGAGCGCCAAGGCGACAAGCCCCCGTCGAAGGCCGACATCCGCAGGGCGCGCCGCGCCGCCGCCAAGCAGGCCGAGCGCGAGGCACGGCAGGGCGGCTCCCGGACGCAGCGCGAGTCCGCCGACAGCCGCCGCTGACCGTCCGCGGCGAGCGGGTCTAGGCCCCGGGCACCGCGACGTCGTCGAGGAACTGGGTGCGGTACAGGTCGGCGTACAGCCCACCCTGAGCCAGCAGCTCGGCGTGGGTGCCGGACTGCACGATCCGGCCGTCCTCGAGCACGAGGATCTGGTCGGCCTGGCGCACCGTGGAGAGCCGGTGCGCGATCACCAGCGAGGTGCGGCCCTCGAGCGCGGCGTCCAGCGCGCGCTGCACCGCCACCTCGGACTCGCTGTCCAGGTGGGCGGTGGCCTCGTCGAGCACGACGACCGAGGGCGCCTTGAGCAGCAGCCGGGCGATGGCCAGGCGCTGGCGCTCGCCGCCGGAGAGGCGGTAGCCGCGGTCGCCGACGACGGTGTCCAGCCCGTCGGGCAGGGAGCGGACGAGACCGGCCACCTGGGCGGACTCCAGCGCCTGCCAGATCGCCTGCTCGTCGGCGTCGGGGCGGGCGTAGAGCAGGTTGCTGCGAATCGTGTCGTGGAACATGTGCGCGTCCTGGGTGACGTACCCGACGGCGTCCTCCAGCGACTGCAGGGTCACGTCGCGCACGTCGTGGCCGTCGAGGCGCACGGCGCCGGTATCGACGTCGTAGAGCCGCGCCACGAGGTGGGTCGCGGTGGTCTTGCCGGCGCCCGAGGGACCCACCAGGGCGACCATCTGGCCGGGCTCGGCGGTGAACGTGACGTCGTGGAGCACCTGGGCCGCCTGCCGCGACTCGGTGCGGGCGACGACCTCGAGCGAGGCCAGCGAGATGTCGTCGGCGTGCGGGTAGGTGAAGCCGACGTGGTCGAACTCCAGGCGCGCGGCGTGCGGGGAGAGCTCGGTCGCGCCCGGCCGCTCCTGCACCAGCGAGGGCAGGTCGAGGACCTCGAAGACCCGCTCGAAGCTGACCAGGGCGGTCATCACGTCGATGCGCACGTTGGACAGGCCCTGCAGTGGGCCGAGCAGGCGCAGCAGGAGCGTCGCCAGCGCCAGCAGGGTGCCGATGGTGAGGGTGTCGCTGAGGACGAGGTGGCCGCCCACGCCATACACCAGGGCGACGGCCAGCGCCGGCACCAGCGCCATCGCGGCCATGAACACCCGGGTGAGCAGCGAGATCCGCACGCCGAGGTCGCGCACCCGGGCGGCCTTGGTGGCGTAGAGCGCGTCCTCGTCGCCGCGGCGGCCGAAGAGCTTGAGCAGCATCGCGCCGCCGACGTTGAACCGCTCGGTCATCACGTTGCCGAGGTCGGCGTTGCCGTCCATCTGCTGGCGGGTCAGTCCGGCGAGCCGGGCGCCGACGAACCGGCTGGCCAGGAACAGCACCGGGAAGAGCGCGAGGCACAGCAGTGTGACCTGCCAGCTCAGCGCGAGCATCGCGATGCCGACGACCACCACCGCGATCGAGTTGGACACGGTGCTGGACAGGGTCGTGGTGAACGCGCGCTGCGCGCCGATCACGTCGTTGTTGAGCCGGGACACGAGCGCGCCGGTCTGGGTGCGGGTGAAGAACGCCAGGCTCTGGCGCTGCACGTGGGCGAACACGCTGGTGCGCAGGTCGAAGATCAGGCCCTCGCCGATGCGCGAGGAGAGCCAGCCGTTGAGCACCGTCAGCACGGCGCTGATCACCGCGAAGCCGGCCATCGCCAGGGCCAGCTCGGTCACCAGTGCGCCGTCGCCGCCGAGGATGCCGTCGTCGACGACCTTCTTCACCAGCAGCGGGGTGACCACGACGGTGGCCGCGTCGATGACGGTGAGCACCAAGAAGACGGAGATCAGCGCACGGTGCGGGCGCGCGAAGGTCAGGATGCGGCGCAGCGTCCCTCGTTCGAGACGGTTGTCCACCGCGCTGCGGTCGGTGCGCAAGTGGCGCATCGCCGGTCCCATGCCCTGCATCCCGGACACCTGTCCTCCTGCTCGTTGGTGCTCCTGCCTGCTGTCGCCGCCCGATCGGCCCGGGCTCAGCCCCCGAGGAGGGCCGCGACCTCGCGGAACCGCCGGCCCTGCGCCTCGCGCTCGAGGCGCCGCTGCTCCTCCAGGCTCCGGTCCGCCGCGCCCTGCAGGAGGGTCTTGGTCTCACGCACCGCACCGGCCATCGGGGCGGTGAGAGCCGCTGCGAGCTCGGCCACCGCGGCGTCGAGCTCGGCGGCCGGTACGACGCGCTGGGCCAGGCCGATGGCTGCGGCCTCGCGCGCGTCGACCATCCGGGCCGTGGCGCAGATCTCGAGTGCTCGTGCATATCCAACGGCCTCGACGAGGGGCTTTGTTCCCGTCAGGTCCGGGACCAGGCCGAGAGCGGACTCCTTCATGCACAGCTGGGCGTCCTCGGTGAGGACCCGCAGGTCGCAGGAGAGGGCCAGCTGGAAGCCCGCGCCGATCGCGTAGCCCTGCACCGCGGCGATCGAGACGAACCGCGGGTCGCGCAGGAAGGTGAAGCCGCGCTGGTACTCCTCGATCGTGGCCGAGAGACCGGCGTCGTCGAGGCGGAGCAGGTCCGCGACGCTCTCCTCCCCCGGGACGCTCGCGCTCGGGTCCAGCATCGAGCGGTCCAGGCCGGCGGAGAAGCTCTGGCCGGCTCCGCGCACCACCACCACCCGGACGTCCTCGCCGATGCCCGCGCCGATCTCGGCCAGCGTCCGCCACATCCGCGGGGTCTGGGCGTTGCGGACCGCCGGCCGGTCGAGCGTGATCGTGAGGACCGCGCCGTCCTGGGCGAGCTGCAGGCCGCTGGCAGCGAGGGCTTCGGGGCTCACGAGAGACGTCATGGGCGCAGTCTAGGAACGGCGCGCGCCGCGGCCCGCACCCGTACCCTCCGGTCAGGCCAGCGACACCAGGTCCGCGTAGTCGTCGGTCCACAGGTCCTCGTCACCGTCGGGCAGCAGCAGCACCCGGTCCGGCTCGAGGGCTCGTACGGCGCCCTCGTCGTGGGTGACCAGCACGATCGCGCCCTCATAGCTGCGGATCGCGTTGAGCACCTCTTCTCGCGACGCGGGGTCGAGGTTGTTGGTGGGCTCGTCCAGCAGCAGCACGTTGGCGCTGGAGACGACCAGGCTGGCGAGCGCCAGGCGGGTCTTCTCACCGCCGGAGAGCACCTTGGCCGGCTTGTGCGCGTCGTCGCCGGAGAAGAGGAAGGAGCCCAGCACCGAGCGCGCCTCGGTGTCGGTGAGCTGCGGGGCGGCGCTCTGCATGTTCTCCAGCACGGTGCGCTCGGTGTCGAGCGTCTCGTGCTCCTGGGCGTAGTAGCCGGCCTTGAGCCCGTGGCCCGGGATCACCCGGCCGCTGTCCGGCTCGTCGACGCCCGCGAGCATCCGCAGCAGTGTGGTCTTGCCGGCGCCGTTGAGGCCCAGGATGACCACCCGCGAGCCGCGGTCGATGGCCAGGCTGACGTCGGTGAAGACCTCCAGCGACCCGTAGGTGCGCGACAGGCCCTCCGCGGTGATCGGCGTCTTGCCGCAGGGCGCGGGCTTCGGGAAGGCGATGCGGGCCACCTTGTCGGAGGCGCGCTCGCCCTCGACGCCGGCGAGCATCTTCTCCGCGCGCTTGAGCATCGACTGCGCGGCCGTGGCCTTCGAGGCCTTGGCGCGCATCTTGTTGGCCTGGTCGGTGAGTGTCTTGGCCTTGCTCTCGGCGTTGACCCGCTCGCGCTTGCGGCGCTTCTCGTCGGTCTCGCGCTGGGTGAGGTAGTGACGCCAGCCCATGTTGTAGACGTCCATCGCCGCACGGTTGGCGTCGAGGTGCATGACCTTGTTGACGGTCTCCTCGAGCAGTGCGTTGTCGTGGCTGATCACGATGAACCCGCCCTTGTAGGACTTCAAGAAGTCGCGCAGCCACACGATCGAGTCGGCGTCGAGGTGGTTGGTCGGCTCGTCGAGGATCAGGATCTCGGCGTCGGAGAACAAGATCCGCGCCAGCTCCACGCGACGGCGCTGGCCGCCCGAGAGCGTCTTGAGCGGCTGGTCGAGGATCCGGGCCTCGATGCCGAGGCTCGAGGCGATGGTGGCCGCCTCGGACTCCGCGGCGTACCCGCCGCCGGCGTGCATCTCGTCGTCGGCGCGGGAGTAGCGGCGCATCGCCTTCTCGCGGACGGCCGGGTCCTCGCTGGCCATCTGCTCCTCGGACTGGCGCAGGCGGCGTACGACGTCGTCGAGGCCGCGCGCGGACAGGATCCGGTCGCGCGCCAGCACCTCGGGGTCGCCGGTACGCGGGTCCTGCGGCAGGTAGCCGAGCTCGCCGGAGCGGGTGACGGTGCCGGCAGCAGGTTGCGCGTCGCCGGCCAGGATCTTCGTCAGCGTGGTCTTGCCGGCGCCGTTGCGACCGACCAGACCGACCTTGTCGCCGGCGGCGACGCGGAACGAGACGTTCTCCATGAGCAGGCGTGCGCCCACCCGGACTTCCAGCTGGGAGGCAGTGATCATGAGGGGCACGAGTCTAGAGCCGTCGCGAAGCATCCCCACTTCCTGGCCGCTCCCCCGCGGATTCCGGGCCACGCCGGGCGCGGCGACGGGTGCCGGGGCCACCCGAAAGCGCTAACCTGCGGGCGTGAGTGATGCCAGCGGGGAGCAGCGGTCGGTGGTGCCGCACGCGGCCACGGGTACCCCTCTGCGGGTGCTGGTCGCCGACGACTTCGAGCCGGTGCGCACCCTCGCGGTCCGCATGCTCGAGAAGCTCGGCCACCACGACGTTACGGAGGCCGCCGACGGTCAGGAGGCGATCGAGGCGCTCGAGGCCGCGACGCACCACCTGCTGCTGCTCGACCTGTCGATGCCGCGGCTGTCGGGACTGGACGTCGTGCGCTGGGTCAACGACCGTCCCGAGATCGGCGCCGCGCTCACGATCGTGGTGATCAGCGCCTCCGCCCACGACGAGCGGCCGGCGCTCGCCGAGCTCGGCGTCACCCGGGTGCTGCCCAAGCCGTTCCGCCTCCAGCAGATCGCCGACGTCATCGCCCACCTCCCCCTCCGCTGACCCACCCCCGAGTCGGCGCCCATGGTTGCGCGAGTCGGCGCCCATGGCGCCCCGAGTCGGCGCTAGTGGTGGCGCCCTGAGCCCAGCAGCTCCTCGATCAGCGGGAACTGGCGCTGCAGGGCCTGCAGGTGCGGCGCCACCGCCGGGTGCCGGTACTTCCCCGCGAGCGCGCCCTCGCCCCCGGCCACCCGCGCCAGCGCCCACTCGGCCCGGTTCAGCGCGGTCAGTACGGCGGTGACCCGGGCGCCGTGCGCGGCCGCACTCCGCCCGACCTCGCTCGTCCCCGGTCCCAGCCCCTCACAGTAGGCGTCGAGCAGCGGCTCGAGGCTCTCCCTCGCTGAGAGCAGGTAGTAGCCGAGGTCCCCGCCCACCGGTCCGGTGCCGAGCGTGCCCCAGTCCAGCGCGAGGACGTCGGCCTCCCGCCGACCCAGGAGGTTGCCGGGCACCGGGTCGCCGTGCTGGAGCACCTGCGGCAGCGCGTCGAGGGAGTCCAGCAGGCTCCCGCGGCGGGTCCACAGGTGCTCCGCCACGTCGGCGACCGGCGTCCGCGCCAGGGTGCGCCACCCGCCGTACCGCTCGACGCGCAGCACCCGGTCGCGCAGCTGGTCGCTCGCCAGCCACGGCGCGCGTACGTCGCTGGCCGCGAACCGGCCCAGGGCGCGGGCCAGGAACAGCCCGGTGTTGCGGGCGTCGGCGACGCTCTCCTGCACCAGCGTGATGCCCTCGGCGTCCTCCTCGACCGCGGTCGGCGCCATCCGCAGCCCGGGGGTGCCCTCGACCAGCCCGCTCAACGCGGCGTCCGCCTCCCGCCGCCAGTACGCCGCGTGCCGCGGCTGGCTCAGGGCCGCCGGGTCGTCCGCTGCCGGGGCGAGCAGCCGCTTCACCACCACCTGCTGCCCGCCGAGCCGGGCGCGCCAGACGCCCAGGGTGGAGGTGCCGGTGCCGCCGGGGAGGGGCTGCCAGCCGGGCTCGGGCTGCCACATGCCGGTCATCCTGACAGAGCGAGGCGCCCGGGGCGGGGACCTCGCAGCGGACCGGACGGGCCTCAGCCCTCAGGGGCCTCGGCGTTGTGCACCTCGACGGCGAGCTTGCTCGCGTCGCTGACGGCGTCCTCGAGCACCGCGCGGCGCGGGTCCGGGACCGCCAGCCACAGGTCGGTGGGCGCCAGCCCGCGCAGCCGCGGGTCGGTGAGGACCTCCTCGACGGCGGTGTGGTCACCGCCGGTGACCACCGGACCGGTGAGGTCCCCGAGGATGCGGGCGGCGTGCTCGGCCGCGGCCTCGAAGGCCTGCCGGGCCTGGTTGTCGCGTCGCCGCGCGAAGCGCTGCTGGCTCTGCCCGCCGGCCTTGGTGCGCCCCTGCACGTGGCGCTGGCCGACCTTGGAGGCGAGGGTGCGCGCGCCGCTCAGCCGGGCGACCGCGAAGCCGCCCTTGCGCACCAGCAGCACGCCCCAGTCCTGCGGCAGGGTCGCGGCCGCCGCGAAGGAGGCGGCCTCCGCCGGCCCGTCGTACGACGCGGCGAACGGCAGCCGCGCGACGAAGGTGGACCCGTCCTCGGCGACCCCCGACAGCTCGCCGTCGGCGACGCTCAGCGCGGTCGCCCCGTGGCGGGCGCGGAAGTTCTCCGCCCAGCGCTCCCAGCGCTGCGGCGCGACCAGCACCCGCGTCGGCGGGGGCGTCACTGGCTGTGCAGCACGCGCAGGTGCTCGACGACCTCGACCGGGCCGACCTCGACCTGCTCGGTCACGACCAGGGCCCGCGGGTTCCCGGCGCCGTCGAGCACGATGCCCAGGGTGCCGACCTCGGGCACCCCGACGCCGGCGGACTCCAGCTCCGCCCGCGGGACCGGCAGCGTCGTCACGGACCCGTCGAGGAGCGCGCGCAGGCCGGCGTCGGCCTGCGCGGGCTCCTCGCCGAAGGACCAGGTAGGCGGCGGGACCGCCCCGACCGGGGTGGCCGGGAAGTAGCCGGGAAGCGGCTGCAGCCGGGCGTGCGAGCGCGCTACCTGCCAGAAGGTCTCCACCGCATCCATGCCGGTGCGGGTCAGACGTTGAAGCCGAGGGCGCGCAGCTGCTCGCGGCCGTCGTCGGTGATCTTGTCCGGGCCCCACGGCGGCATCCACACCCAGTTGATGGCGACGTCGCTGACGATGCCCTCGAGGGCACCGTGGGTCTGGTCCTCGATGACGTCGGTCAGCGGGCAGGCCGCCGAGGTCAGCGTCATGTCGAGCACGGCGTTGGCGTTCTCGTCGATGTGCACGCCGTAGACCAGGCCGAGGTCGACGACGTTGATCCCGAGCTCGGGGTCCACGACGTCCTTCATCGCCTCGACGACGTCGTCGACGCTCACGGACGAGGTGGCCGAGCTGCTGCCCGAGCCGCTCGCCGCGGGCACCTCCGGCAGGTCGCCGTGGTCCACGGCGCCGGTGTCACCGGCGGTGGTCTCGGTCTCAGGCATGGTTCTCCTCGGTGACTCGGGCGGTGGCGTCCTTGAACGCCATCCAGGACAGGAGCGCGCACTTCACGCGCGCCGGGAACTTGGCGACACCGGCGAAGGCGATGCCGTCCTCGAGGACGTCCTCGTCGGGCTCGACGGTGCCCTTGCCCTGCATCAGGGTCAGGAAGCTCTCGTGCACCGTCATCGCCTCGGCGACCGGGCGTCCGATCACCAGGTCGGTCAGGACGGAGGCCGAGGCCTGCGAGATCGAGCAGCCCACGGAGTCGTAGGAGACGTCCTGGACCACGGCGCCCTCGGCGCCGTCGGCCAGGTGGACGCGCAGGGTGATCTCGTCGCCGCAGGTGGGGTTGACGTGGTGCACCTCGGCGCCGAACGGCTCGCGAAGCCCCTTGTGGTGGGGGTTCTTGTAGTGGTCCAGGATGATCTCCTGGTACAGCGAGTCGAGGTTCGGGTCAGCAGTCATCGACGGATCAGCCCACCTTGAAGTAGGAGCGGGTGTATTCGAGGCCCTCGACCAGCGTGTCGATCTCCCCCGGCGTGGTGTAGAGGTACGACGACATCCGCGTCGAGCTCTGCACCCCGAACCGGGCGTGCGCCGGGCGGGCGCAGTGGTGGCCGGCGCGCACGGCGATGCCGCGCGAGTCGAGCACCTGGGCGATGTCGTGGGGGTGCACCCCGTCGAGCTCGAAGGAGATCGCACCGCCGCGGCGGGTCGGGTCGAGCGGGCCCAGGACCCGCATGCCCGGCACGCTCCGCAGGCCATCCAGGGCGTACCCGGTGAGCGCCTGCTCGTGGGCGTGGATCGCCTCCAGCCCGATCGAGGAGAGGTACTGCAACGCGGCGCCGAGGCCGACGGCCTCGACGATCGGCGGCGTACCGGCCTCGAACTTGTGCGGGAGCCCGGCGTACGTCGAACCCTCCATCCGCACGGTCTCGATCATCTCGCCGCCGCCGAGGAACGGCGGCAGCTTCTCGAGGATCTCGCGGCGTCCCCAGAGCACGCCGATGCCGGTGGGCCCGACGACCTTGTGGCCGGTGAAGGCCAGCAGGTCGGCGCCCGAGGCGACGACGTCGACCGGCAGCTGCGGTGCGGCCTGGGAGGCGTCGAGGACCACGATCGCGCCGACCTCGTGGGCACGGCGCGCGATGTCGGCGACCGGGTTGATGGTGCCGAGCATGTTCGACACCCAGGTCAGCGAGACCACCTTGGTGCGCTCGTTGATCAGCTCGTCGATGTTCGACAGGTCCAGCTCACCCTCGTCGGTGAGCCCGAACCAGCGCAGCGTCGCGCCCTTGCGCTCGGTGAGCAGCTGCCACGGCACGATGTTGGAGTGGTGCTCCATCTCGGTGATCAGCACCTCGTCGCCGGGGCCGATCTCGAGCTCACCGGTCGCCCACATGAGGGTGTTCGCCACCAGGTTGAGCGCCTCGGAGGCGTTCTTGGTGAAGATCACCTCATCGCGGCTCGGGGCGTTGAGGAAGCCCGCGACGATGTCGCGGGCCGCCTCGAAGGCCTCCGAGGACTCCGCGCCGAGCTGGTGCATCGCACGCGCGACGTTCGCGTTGTGCCGCTCCAGGTGGTCGACCATGGCGTCGATGACGCACTGCGGCTTCTGCGAGGTGTTCGCGCTGTCGAGGTAGACCAAGGGCATCCCGTCCGCGAGCTCACGCTCGAGGATCGGGAAGTCCTTGCGGATGACCTCCAGCTCGGGGAGGAGACCGGTCAGCTCAGGCATGCTCAGACCGCAGCCTTGAGGTACTTGTCGTAGCCCTCGGCCTCGAGCTGCTCGGCGAGCTCGGGGCCACCCTGCTCGGCGACGCGGCCGTTGACGAAGACGTGGACCTTGTCGGGCTGGATGTAGCGCAGGATGCGGGTGTAGTGGGTGATCAGCAGGACGCCCTTGCCCTCCTGCTCACGGAAGCGGTTGACGCCGTCCGAGACGACCTTGAGCGCGTCGATGTCGAGACCGGAGTCGGTCTCGTCGAGGATCGCGACCTTCGGGTCGAGCAGCTCGAGCTGGGCGATCTCGTGGCGCTTCTTCTCACCACCGGAGAAGCCCTCGTTGACCGAGCGCTGGGAGAACGTCGTGTCGAGGTTCATCCGCTCCAGGGCGCCGTTGACGTCCTTGACCCAGGTGCGGAGCTTGGGGGCCTCGCCGTCGACAGCGGTCTTGGCGGTGCGCAGGAAGTTCGACACCGAGACGCCGGGCACCTCGACGGGGTACTGCATGGCCAGGAACAGGCCGGCGCGGGCGCGCTCGTCGACCGACATGGCCAGCACGTCCTCGCCGTCGAGGAGCACCGTGCCGCCGGTGACGGTGTACTTCGGGTGACCCGCGATCGAGTAGGCCAGCGTGGACTTGCCGGACCCGTTGGGGCCCATGATCGCGTGGGTCTCGCCGTCGCCGATGGTCAGCGTGACGCCCTTGAGGATCTCCTTGGGGCCGTCCTCGGTGTCGACCGTGACGTGCAGGTCCTTGATCTCCAGCGTGCTCATTGTTGTCTCTTCCTTGTGTTCGAAAGTCGTGGTGGCGTGGCGGCGGCTGCTCAGCCGGGCCGTACGCCGTTGAGGGTGGTGCTGGCGTCGAGGTAGACCTCGCCGTCGCGGACCTCCACGGGGAAGGTCGCGACCGGGTCGATCGCGGGCGGGCCGACCGGCTTGCCGGTGCGCAGGTCGAAGCGCGAGCCGTGCAGCCAGCACTCGATCTGGCAGTCGGCGACCTCGCCCTCGCTCAGCGCGACCGCGGCGTGGCTGCACAGGTCCTGCACCGCGAAGACCTCCTCGCCGTCACGGGCCACCGCGACGGCGAGGCCGCCGACGGTGACCGCGAGGCCCTCGTCGGCCGGCACCTCGGCCAGGCTGCAGACGCGCTCGAAGCCCATGCTCAGGCTCCCCGCAGGACGTTCTTGGCCAGCTCGTCCTCGACCGTGCTCATCAGCTTTTCCTCCAGGGAGGGGATGCCGATCTTGCGGATCAGGTCGTTGAAGAACCCGTGCACCACCAGGCGGCGGGCCTCGGGCTCGGAGATGCCGCGCGAGCGCAGGTAGAACAGCTGCTCGTCGTCGAAGCGACCGACGGCGGAGGCGTGACCGGCGCCCTCGATCTCGCCGGTCTCGATCTCGAGGTTCGGCACCGAGTCGGCCTGGCAGCCGTCGGTGAGCACGAGGTTGCGGTTCTCCTCGTAGGTCTCGATGCCCTCGGCGATCTTGCGGATCAGCACGTTGCCCACCCACACGGTGTGGGCGCCCTCGCCCTGCAGCGCGCCCTTGTAGACGACGTTGCTCTTGGTGCGCGGGGCGGTGTGGTCGGCGAAGAGGCGGTGCTCGAGGTGCTGGCCCTCGTCGGCGAAGTACAGGCCGTACATCTCCGCGGAGCCGCCCGGACCGGCGTAGGTGACGTTGGCGTCCATGCGGACCACGTCACCGCCGAAGGAGATCGCCACGTGCTTGTACGACGCGTCGCGCCCGACGCTCGCCTCGTGGTGGGCGAGGTGCACGGCGTCGTCGGCCCAGTCCTGCACCGAGATCACGGAGACCTGGGCGCCGTCGCCGACGACGACCTCGACGACCTGGGCCAGCGAGGCGTGACCCTGGTGCTGGAGCACCACGACCGCCTTGGCGAAGCGGCCGAAGCGCAGCACCACGTGGCCGGACTCGGTGGCCTCGGCGTTGGTGCCGTCGAGGGTGACGACCACCGGCTCGGCGACCTCGAGCTCCGCGGGGACGTCGATGAGCAGCGTCGCGGCGGTGTCGGCCAGCACCCGGGCGCTGAAGCGGTCGTTGGGGACCCAGCCGCTCACGCCGCGCAGGGCGCGGGCCTCCTCCCCCTCGACCGACTCGACGCGGACGCCCTCGGGGGTGGTCCAGGTGAGCTGGGTGGCGCCGGCGCCGTACACGGCCTCGCCGTGCAGGTCACGCAGCCGCTTGAGGGGGGTGAAGCGCCAGATCTCCTCGCGACCGGTGGGGACCGGGTGGTCGGAGACGTCGAAGGAGCCCTCGGGGTGCAGGTGGGAGTCCACCGGCGTCAGCTCGAGGGCAGACTCCACGCTGTCGCGCGCAGTGTCGATTGCAGTCACGGATCTTCTTTCTACGAACGGGGTGGACGAAGCGACGAGGTCGGCGTCAGCCGACCGCGCCCTCCATCTGCAGCTCGATGAGACGGTTGAGCTCGAGGGCGTACTCCATCGGCAGCTCCTTGGCGATGGGCTCGACGAAGCCGCGCACGATCATCGCCATCGCCTCGTCCTGCTCCATGCCCCGGCTCATCAGGTAGAAGAGCTGGTCGTCGGAGACCTTCGAGACGCTGGCCTCGTGACCCATCGAGACGTCGTCCTCGCGGATGTCGACGTAGGGGTAGGTGTCGGAGCGGCTGATCTGGTCGACCAGCAGCGCGTCGCACAGCACGTTGGACTTCGAGCCGTAGGCGCCCTCGTTGACCTGGATCAGGCCGCGGTACGACGTCCGCCCGCCGCCGCGCGCCACCGACTTGCTCAGGATCGAGCTGGAGGTGTGCGGGGCCGCGTGGACCATCTTGGCGCCGGCGTCCTGGTGCTGGCCCTCGCCGGCGAACGCGATCGACAGCGTCTCGCCCTTGGCGTGCTCGCCCATGAGGTAGACGGCCGGGTACTTCATCGTCACCTTGGAGCCGATGTTGCCGTCGACCCACTCCATCGTGGCGCCGGCCTCGCAGACCGCGCGCTTGGTGACGAGGTTGTAGACGTTGTTCGACCAGTTCTGGATGGTCGTGTAGCGGCAGCGGCCGCCCTTCTTCACGATGATCTCCACGACCGCGGAGTGCAGCGAGTCCGAGGAGTAGATCGGCGCGGTGCAGCCCTCGACGTAGTGCACGTAGGCGTCCTCGTCGACGATGATCAGCGTGCGCTCGAACTGGCCCATGTTCTCGGTGTTGATCCGGAAGTAGGCCTGCAGCGGGATGTCCACGTGGACGCCCTTGGGCACGTAGATGAACGAGCCGCCGGACCACACCGAGGTGTTGAGCGCGGCGAACTTGTTGTCACCGACGGGGATGACGGTGCCGAAGTACTCCTGGAAGAGCTCCGGCTGCTCCTTCAGTGCGGTGTCGGTGTCCAGGAACAGGACGCCCTGCTCCTCGAGGTCCTCGCGGATCGAGTGGTAGACGACCTCGGACTCGTACTGCGCCGCGACACCGGCGACGAGGCGCTGCTTCTCCGCCTCGGGGATGCCGAGCTTGTCGTAGGTGTTCTTGATGTCCTCGGGCAGCTCCTCCCAGGAGGTCGCCTGCTTCTCCGAGGACCGCACGAAGTACTTGATGTTGTCGAAGTCGATGCCGCCGAGGTCGGAGCCCCAGGTCGGCATGGGCTTGCGCCCGAAGAGCTTCAGACCCTTGAGCCGCAGGTCGAGCATCCACTGGGGCTCGTCCTTCTTGGCGGAGATGTCGCGAACGACGTGCTCGTTGAGGCCGCGCTGCGCCTCAGCGCCCGCGACGTCGGGGTCGGCCCAGCCGAAGTCGTACCGACCGATGCCCTTGAGCTCGGGGTTCAGCTCCTCGATGGAGGTCATGGAGTGACCTGCTCCTTCTCATTGGTGGTGCTTGAAACGTTCGGGATGCTCGTGGTGCAGACGCCGTCGCCGTGGGCGATCGTCGCCAGCCGCTGCACGTGGCGGCCGAGGACCCGGCTGATCGCCTCGGTCTCTGCCTCGCACAGCTGGGGGAACTCGTGGGCGACGTGGGCGACCGGGCAGTGCTGCTGGCACAGCTGCTCCCCCATCACCTGCCCGTTGATCGGACCGAGGTCGCGCACCGCCGCGGCGTACCCCTCGTCGGTGAAGACGCGGGCGAGCACCTCGGCGGGGCCCAGGGTCGGGTCGGTTGCGCTGACCCGGTGGAACCTCTCCTCGATGAACGCCACCCGGCGTCGAGAGAATTCCCGGACCGCGTCCTCGCCCCCGGTCTCGGCCAGGTAGCGCAGCGCCTGGGCGGCCAGGTCGTCGTAGGCCTGGTCGAAGTGGTCGCGCCCGATCTCGGTGAGCGCGAACACCTTGGCCGGTCGTCCGCGGCCGCGCTGGCCGTGGGCGCGTGGCTCGCGCGCCTCCACCTGGCCGTCCTCGACCAGCAGGTCGAGATGGCGGCGTACGGCGGCCGGCGTGAGGTCGAGGCGCTCGGCGAGGTCGGCGGCGGTCGAGGGGCCGTTGTCGAGGATCGAGCGGGCGACGCGCTGCCGGGTCGGCAGGTCGTCCCCTCGCAGGCGTCCCTCGATCAATTCCACAACACCAGTGTGCCGTTAATGCCGCGAGGCCTTCAAGGAAGGCAACCCTTACCCGTTTCTCAGGCGGGGGGGCCGGTGCGGTGCAGCCACCAGAGGCCGGCGAACGGCAGCACCAGCGGCAAGAAGGCGTAGCCCTGGCCGTAGTGCGACCACACGGTCTTGTCGGGGAACAGGTCCGGCGCCACCAGCGACAGCGTGCCGACCGCCAGCACTCCGACCGCCTCGATCCCACAGGCCGCGACCGCCGCCCGTCGGGCGCGCGGTCCGCCGATGACCAGGCACGCGGTGGCGACGATGTAGATCACCGCGGCGACCAGGGACAGCGAGTACGCCAGGGGCGCGCGGTCGGCCTGCAGCAGCAGCTGGGTCAACGAGCGACCGGTGGCCGCGATCGCGAAGACCGAGTAGACCGCGACCAGGATCCGGCCCGGGCCCGCGGCCAGCTCACGCACCGCCACCCCAGAGGGTGTCGATGCGCAGCTCGAGGGCCGCGACCGTGACCAGTGCCACGAGCAGCACGGCGGTCCCGGCGCGGGTGCGCTCGGCCAGCGACCAGAACGCGCCCAGTGGCAGGATCAGCGGCACTGCGATCAGGTAGCCCACGAACGTCGCGCGGTCCATGGAGTCGCCCGACATCGTCGCCAGGCCCCACACCACCTGCACGAGCAGGAGGACCTCGATCACCGCCAGCAGGGCGAAGGTCGGGTCGCCGGCGGTCTCGTCCTTGGCCAGGAGCACGATCGTGGCCACCACGCCGAGAGCGACCAGGATCAGGACGATGCCGAAGAGCCAGACGTTCACGTCGCAAACCCTAGGCCGCGTCCGCCGTGGGCCCCTCGCCAGCCCGCCTCGGAGGGATCCCTAGACTGGTGGGGTGCCCGACGCCCCTGCAGTGGCTGTCGACGGGCTGGTGATGAGGTACGGCGACAAGGTCGCAGTCGACGACCTGTCCCTGACCGTCGATCGCCACACCATCACCGCTGTCCTCGGCCCCAACGGGGCCGGCAAGACCACCACCCTCGAGACCTGCGAGGGCTACCGGCGTCCCCACGGCGGCACCGTGCGCGTGCTGGGCCTGGACCCGGTCCGGCAGCGCCGTGAGCTGCTCCCCCGCATCGGGGTGATGCTGCAGTCCGGCGGCGCGTGGAGCGGGGTGCGCGCGAGCGAGATGCTGCGCCACGTCGCGAAACTGCACGCCCACCCGCTCGACCTCGACCTGCTCACCGAGCGCCTCGGGCTGGAGGAGTGCGGGCGCACGCCGTACCGGCGGCTCTCCGGCGGCCAGCAGCAGCGCCTGGGCCTGGCGATGGCGCTGGTGGGGCGCCCCGAGGTCGTGTTCGTCGACGAGCCGACCGCGGGCGTCGACCCGCAGATGCGCCGCACGATCTGGGAGCTGCTCGACGAGCTGCGCCGCGACGGCGTCACGGTGGTGCTCACCACGCACTACATGGAGGAGGCCGAGCGCCTCGCCGACCACGTCCACATCGTCGACCACGGCCGGCTCGTCGCCTCGGGCACCCCGCTGGAGCTGACGCGCGGCGGCTCGGTCGCGACCATCCGGCTCGTGGTCACCCGGCCGTTCCCGCCCGGTGCCCCCGACTCGCTGCGGCGGGTGCTCGGCGACGGCACCTCGGTGAGCCAGGTCGACGACCTCAGCATGCTGGTGAGCGGCCCGGCCGACGGCACCACGCTGGCGAAGATCTCCGCGTGGTGCGCCGAGCACGACGTGCTGCCCGAGTCGCTCAACCTCGGGGCCCGCAACCTCGAGGACGTCTTCCTCCAGCTCACCGGACGGGAGCTCGCCCCGTGACCTCTTCCCAGACCCGGTCCGCCGGGACGTTCTCGCCCCGGCCCGGTGCGGCGCCGTTCGGGCGCATGGTGCTGGCGCAGGCCGGCATGGAGGCCCGGCTGATGCTGCGCAACGGCGAGCAGCTGCTGCTCGCCGTCGTCGTACCGGTCGTGGTGCTGGTCGCCGCGGTGACCGGCTCGGATCGCGTCGACCTCGACCTGGACCACCCGGCGGTCGACGTCTTCACCCCGGGCGTCCTGGCGCTGGCGGTGATGTCCACCTCGTTCACCGCGCTGGCGATCGCGACCGGCTTCGAACGGCGCTACGGCGTGATCAAGCGCCTCGGCACCTCCCCGCTGCCGCGGTCCGGCCTGTTGGCCGGCAAGGTGCTGGCGCTGCTGCTCGTGCAGCTGCTGCAGCTCGTGGTGATCTCGGCGGTGGCCCTCGGCCTCGGCTGGTCGCCGGACCCCGGCGTGGCCGGCGTGGTGGGCGTGCTGCTGACCATCGCCGCCGGCACCGCCGCCTTCGCCTCGCTCGGGCTGCTGGTCGCCGGAGCGCTGCGCGCCGAGGCCACCCTGGCCGCGGCCAACCTGATCTACCTGCTGCTGATGGCCTGCGGCGCCGTTGTGCTCCCCGCCACGGCGTACGGCGGCTTCGAGGGGTTCGTGCAGTGGCTACCATCGGGAGCGCTCGGAGAGGGCATGCGCGATGCCCTGATCGACGGCACGATCGCCTGGTCTGCGATCGCCGTCCTCCTGGCCTGGACCGTCCTCGGCGCCGCGCTCAGCGCGCGCACCTTCAAGTGGGAGTGAACTGCTCGTGACCGCCACCTCGACCGACCGGCCCGACGTGGAGCCGGTTGCCCGCCCCGCCGGCCACCGGTGGGTGCTCGGCCTCGGCTGGAGCAGCCTGGTCGCCAACATGCTGCTCGTCGTGACCGGCGCCGTCGTCCGGCTGACCGGCTCCGGCCTGGGCTGCCCGACCTGGCCGCGCTGCACCGATGAGTCCTACACGCCGCATGCGGAGTACGGCATCCACGGCGTGATCGAGTTCGGCAACCGGCTGCTCACCTTCGTCCTCGCCGCGATCGCGATCGCCACCTTCGTCGCCGCGGTGCGCACCGGTCGCCGCTCGCTGATCTGGCTCGCGCTCTGGATGGGGATCGGCATCCCCGCGCAGGCCGTGATCGGCGGCATCACGGTGCTGACCGACCTCAACCCGTGGATCGTGTCGCTGCACCTGATCTGCTCGTTCCTGATCATCTGCCTGGCCGTGCGCTTCATCCAGCTGGTGCTGCGCGGTGACGACCTGCCGCGCGCCCGCGGACCCGTCGTGGGGCTGGCCTGGGTGGTCTTCGCCGCCGGCTGGGTCGTGCTCTACGTCGGCACGATGGTCACCGGCGCCGGCCCGCACGCCGGCGACGCCGACTCCCCGCGCAACGGCCTGGACCCGGCCCAGATGAGCCAGCTGCACGCCGACGCGGTGTTCTTCTTCATCGGCGCCACCGTCGGTCTGCTCTTCGCCGTCTACGCCTGGCGCCACGGCGCCTCCGCCCGCCGCGCGCTGTGGACGCTGTTCGCGGTGCAGATCGGCCAGGGCGCGATCGGCTTCGTGCAGTACTTCACCGACCTGCCGATCGTCCTGGTCGGCTTCCACATGCTTGGCGCCTCCCTCACCGCCGCCGCGATCGCCTGGGTGCTCGTCGCCGTACGCCACCCGCGGGAGCTCGAGGCTGCTGAGGTCTCGGCGGCGCCCGCCGAGACCGGCGGCGCCGCGCTCCTCTGACGCGTCCCCTCCTGCCGGTCGTCGTGCCCCGGGTGCGCGCACAGCTGCGCAATTGTTGGGAAAAGCACCGGGAACCAGCCGCCGTCGGTGCTTATCCGCGCAATTGCGCGGATAAGCACTGATCCCGGCGCCGAAGAACGCGCGAGCCCGATCGCACTCACCCGAGGTCGACCACCAGGCGCGACGGGGCGCGGAGCGTGAATGCCCGGAACGGGGCCCGGCCGCCCCGGAGCCCGACGAAGACCTGGGTCATGCCCTCGAAGGCACCGACCGTGTGCAGATCCACGACGGCGCCACCCAGTGCGCGGCGAACCGGAGGGTCGTGGTCCTCCGGCATCCGGGTGGGTGTCCCCGAGATGTCGAGGCGGAGGATCGTGTCACCGCGGAGCCCCACCGTCGCTCCGCTCCCCTCCAGCACCGCCTCGTCGACGAACCGCGCGGCCCGGCCCGGCCTGCCGGTGCCGGCGAACCTCAGCACCAGCCGGTCATGACCAGCACGCCGGACGGCGGAGACGTCCTCGAGGACGAGGTCGTACGCACCCCTCGGCCGGTGCACCTGCACCTCGTCACCGGGCCGCGAGAGTGCCGACCGGGCGGGGCCGGGCTCCGCAGCCGGCGCCGGCGCAGAGTCGCGCGCGACCGGCTCGTACGTGCAGCCGGCGTACGACGTCGACAGCACGAGCGCGACGACGGCGCTGGACAGGATCGCGGAGGGTCTCATACCCCCTGGGACGCGCCGCAGCCCCGAGCGGTTGTCGCAGGCGCGGCGGGCGCGACGCTCAGAGACCCAGGATCGGGTCGAGCGCGACCGCGACGAACAGCAGGGTGAGGTAGAGGTTCGAGGAGTGGAACAGCTGCATCGGCTGGATCACCGCCAGGTCGTCGGTGGTCTTGGTGCGCGCCCACATCCGGTGCGCCTGCACCAGGAACACGGCGCCCAGCAGCGCGGCGATCACGGGGTAGACCAGGCTGGTGCCGGCGACCGGCCACAGCAGCAGCGACGTCGCGACCATCACCCAGCTGTAGATCACGATCTGGCGACCCACGACCTGGGCCGGGGCCACCACCGGGAGCATCGGCACGTCGACGTTGGCGTAGTCCTCGCGGTAGCGCAGCGCCAGCGCCCAGGTGTGCGGCGGGGTCCAGAAGAAGACCACCATGAAGAGCACGACAGGCACCCAGGACAGCTCGTTGGTGACGGCCGTCCAGCCGATCAGCGCCGGGAAGCAGCCGGCGAGGCCGCCCCAGACGATGTTCTGGGTGGTGCGGCGCTTGAGCAGCATCGTGTAGACGAAGACGTAGAACGCGTTCGCGCCCAGCGACAGGCCGGCAGAGAGCCAGTTCACCCAGGTGGCGAGGACCAGTGTCGACAAGATCGCCAGCACGAAGCCGAAGATCAGTGCGGCGCGCGCCGACACGATGTGGCGCGGCAGCGCACGACGCCGGGTGCGGCGCATCTGCTCGTCGATGTCGCGGTCGTAGACGCAGTTGAAGACCGAGGCCGACCCGGCCGAGAACCAGCCGCCGACCGCGGTCGCGGCGACCAGCCCGAGCGGCGGGATGCCGCGCTCGGCGAAGAACATCACCGGCACGGTGGTCAGGAGCAACAGCTCGATGACCCGGGGCTTGGTCAGCCCGATGTACGCCGCGACGACGTCCTTGAAGGTGGCCCGACCGGACCCGTCGCCGGTCGACTGCGACGGTGCAGCGGAGGCCGGTTGGCCGACGTACGTCACTGGTGTCCTCGATGATGTTCGGAAGCGTGGAGCGATGCTGAGTCTATCGCGCGGGGTGAGTAGGCTCGGTATCGCCCGAAGCCCCGCGAGAGGAACCCTGTGAGCACTGCTGCTGCCCTGGACTGGAACGACATCGACGACAAGGCCGTGAACACGGCCCGCACCCTCGCGATGGACGCGGTGCAGCGGGTCGGCAACGGTCACCCGGGCACCGCGATGAGCCTCGCTCCCGCGGCGTACCTTCTGTTCCAGAAGGCGATGCGTCACAACCCGGCGGACCCGAACTGGGCCGGCCGCGACCGCTTCGTCCTCTCCGCCGGCCACTCCTCGATCACGCTCTACAACCAGCTCTTCCTCGGTGGCTGGGGCCTGGAGATCGAGGACATCAAGTCGCTGCGCACGTGGGGCAGCAAGACCCCGGGCCACCCCGAGTTCGGCCACACCGCCGGCGTCGAGACCACCACCGGACCGCTGGGCCAGGGCATCGGCAACGCCATCGGCATGGCCATGGCCGCCCGCCGCGAGCGCGGCCTGCTCGACCCCGACGCCGCCCCCGGCGAGTCGCCGTTCGACCACCAGATCTACGCGATCTGCAGCGACGGCGACGTGCAGGAGGGCGTGAGCGCCGAGGCGTCCTCGCTCGCCGGCACCCAGCAGCTCGGCAACCTCACCGTGATCTACGACGCGAACCGGATCTCGATCGAGGGCGACACCGACGTCGCGTTCACCGAGGACGTCGCGAAGCGCTACGAGGCCTACGGCTGGCACGTGCAGACCGTCGACTGGACCCAGGACGGCACGACGTACGTCGAGGACATCCCGCAGCTGTGGGAGGCCGTGCAGGCCGCCCACGCGGTGACCGACCGACCCAGCTTCATCGTGCTGCGCACGGTGATCGCCTGGCCCGCGCCGAACGCCCAGGGCACCGGCGCCTCGCACGGCTCCGCCCTCGGCGCCGACGAGGTCGCGGCCACCAAGAAGATCCTCGGCTTCGACCCCGAGCAGGACTTCGAGGTCCCCACCGACGTCATCGAGCACACCCGCACCCTGGTCGCCCGTGGCAAGCAGGCCCAGGCCGACTGGCAGGCCGGCTTCGCCGCCTGGCGCGAGCGGGCCTCGAAGGAGGCGCTGGCCGCCTGGGAGCGCATGCAGACCCGCGCGCTGCCCGAGGGCCTCGCCGCCGCGCTGCCCACGTTCGAGGCCGACCCCAAGGGGATGGCCACGCGCAAGGCCTCCGGCGCCGTCATCAACGCCGTCGCCCCGCTGATGCCCGAGCTCTGGGGCGGCTCGGCCGACCTGGCCGAGTCCAACAACACCACGATCAAGGGTGTCCCCTCGTTCATCCCGGCGGACCGCACCACCGACCAGTGGCAGGGCGACCCCGCCGCCGGCCGGGTGCTGCACTTCGGCATCCGCGAGCACGGCATGGGCGCGATCATGAACGGCATCACCCTGCACGGCGGCACTCGCGTGTTCGGCGGCACCTTCCTCACGTTCTCCGACTACATGCGTGGCTCGGTGCGCCTGGCCGCGCTGATGGGCCTGCCGGTCACCTACGTGTGGACCCACGACTCCATCGGCCTCGGCGAGGACGGCCCCACGCACCAGCCGATCGAGCACCTCGCCGCACTGCGCGCGATCCCGGGCCTCGACGTCGTCCGCCCGGCCGACGCCAACGAGACCGCGGCCGCCTGGGCCGCGATCCTGTCCCACACCGACCGCCCGGCCGGCCTGGCGCTCACCCGCCAGAACGTCCCGGTCTTCCCCCGCGGCACCGACGGCTTCAGCGACACCTCCAACGTCCACCGCGGCGGCTACGTGCTGCTCGACGCCGACGGCGGGCTGCCCGACGTCGTCCTGATCGGCACCGGCTCGGAGGTCCAGGTCGCGGTCGCGGCCCGCGAGCTCCTCGCCGCCGACGGCATCCGCGCCCGCGTGGTCTCGATGCCGTGCCGCGAGTGGTTCGACGCCCAGGAGGAGGCCTACCGCGAGACCGTGATCCCGCCCACCGTCAAGGCCCGGGTCTCGGTCGAGGCCGGCGTCGCCATGGGCTGGCGCGAGATCGTCGGCGACCACGGCCGGATCGTGTCGATCGACACCTTCGGCGCCTCGGCCGACTACCAGCGCATGTACGCCGAGTACGGCATCACCGGTGAGGCCGTGGCCGACGCCGCCCGCGACAGCGTCCGGGTCTCGTCGGTCTGAGCACGCCCCGCTCGGGTACTTCACCACCACGACTTCAGGAGGCAGTACATGAGTGACCGTCTGCAGGCACTGGCCGACGCCGGCGTCTCGATCTGGCTCGACGACCTCTCCCGCGAGCGGATCGAGACCGGCAACCTCGCCGACCTCACCCGCGAGCGCTCGGTCGTCGGCGTCACCACGAACCCCACCATCTTCGCGAGCGCGATCGCCAACGGCGAGCGCTACGACGAGCAGGTGCGGCGCCTGGTGGCCGAGGGCCGCAGCGTCGACGAGGTGATCTTCGAGCTCACCACCGAGGACGTCCGCAACGCCTGCGACGTGCTCGAGCCCCTCGCCGGCACCTCCGCCGGCGACGGCCGGGTCTCGATCGAGGTCGAGCCCGACCTCGCCCAGGACACCGAGGGCACCATCGCCTCGGCACGTGCCCTCTTCAAGGCCGTCGACCGCTCGAACGTCCTCATCAAGATCCCGGCCACGCAGGCCGGGCTCAGCGCGATCACCACGGTGATCGGCGAGGGGATCAGCGTGAACGTGACGCTGATCTTCTCCGAGGAGCGCTACCGCGCCGTCATGGACGCCTACCTCGCCGGCCTGGAGCGGGCGAAGGAGGCGGGCCTCGACCTGTCGAGCATCCAGTCCGTCGCGTCGTTCTTCGTCTCCCGCGTCGACACCGAGGTCGACGCCCGGCTGGAGAAGATCGGCACCCCCGAGGCGCTCGAGCTCCGCGGCAAGGCGGCGATCGCCAACGCCCAGATCGCGTACGGCGCGTACGCCGAGGTCGTCGGCTCCGAGCGCTGGCGCGCGCTGGCCGAGGCCGGCGCCAACGTGCAGCGCCCGCTGTGGGCCTCCACCGGGGTGAAGAACCCCGACTACCCGGACACCCTCTACGTCACCGACCTGGTGGTCGGCGGCACGGTCAACACGATGCCGGAGAAGACCCTCGAGGCCTTCGCCGACCACGGCGAGGTCCGCGGCGACCTCGTCACCGGCCGCGAGGACGAGGGCCGCGCGGTCCTCGCCCGCCTCGAGGAGGTCGGTGTCGACTTCGCCGACGTGCTCGTGGCCCTCGAGACCGAGGGCGTCGAGAAGTTCGTGAAGTCCTGGGATGAGCTCGTCGCGACCGTCCGCGGCCAGATGGAGCAGGCGAACGCGTGACCCGGGCGATGGCGTGGGACGAGACAGGGGCGATCGCCGTCAGCACGCCCGCCGGGTCGCCGCACGGGGAGGTCCTCGACCGCCTCGTCACCGACCGGGTCGCCAGCCGGATGGCCGACCGCGACCCCACCCTGTGGGGCGAGGCGGCCGTTGACGAGGCCGCCAAGCGGCTGCACTGGGTCGGCCTGAGCCAGACCTCGCGTGACCTGGTCACCGAGATCTCGCTGCTCGGGGTCGAGCTGCGCCAACGCGGGCTCGCCCGCCTGGTGCTGTGCGGCATGGGCGGCTCCTCCCTCGCCCCCGAGGTGATCTGCGCGGCCGCCGGCGTGGAGATCGACGTGCTCGACTCCTCCGCGCCCGACGTCGTACGACGCGCGATCGAGGACCGCCTCGGCGAGACCGTCGTGGTCGTCTCCTCCAAGTCCGGCGGCACGGTGGAGACCGACAGCCAGCGCCGCGCCTACGAGCAGGCCTTCCGCGACGCGGGCATCGACCCCGCTGAGCGGATCGTCGTCGTCACCGACCCCGGCTCGCCGCTGGAGCAGTCGGCCCGCGAGGCCGGCTACCGGGTCTTCCTCGCCGATCCGGAGGTGGGCGGGCGCTACTCCGCGCTCACCGCCTTCGGGCTGGTGCCCAGCGGTCTTGCCGGCGCGGACATCGCCGGTCTGCTCGACCAGGCCGAGTCGGTGCGCCCCGCCCTCGAGAAGGACAGCGCCGACAACCCCGGGCTCGTGCTCGGCTCCCTGCTGGGGGCGGCCAACCTGTCCGGGGTCGACAAGCTCGCGCTGGCCGGTGCCGGGGGCAGCTACCCCGGCCTCGGCGACTGGGTCGAGCAGCTGGTGGCCGAGTCCACCGGCAAGGACGGCCACGGCATCCTCCCGGTCGTCGTCGGCTCGCTCGAGGCCGCCGCCGAGACCACCCGGCACGCCGACGTCCTGCTCGCGACGTACGGCGCGGACAGCGACGCCGCTGCTGCGGTGGAGGTGGTCTCCGGCTGGAGCGCCCACCTCGACCTGCCGCTCGGCGCGCAGATGCTGGTCTGGGAGTACGCCACCGCCGTCGCCGGCCGGGTGATGGGCATCAACCCCTTCGACCAGCCCGACGTGGAGAGCGCGAAGGCCGCCGCACGCAGCATGCTCGACGGTGCCGCATCCTCCCCCGCCCCGGTCTTCACCGACGGGCCGGTCACCGTCTACGCCTCCGACGGCTGGCTGCCCGACGGCACCGAGACCGTCGCCGACGCGGTGGCCGCCCTGCTGGCCACCCTCGACCCCACCCACGGCTATCTCGCCGTCCAGGCCTACCTCGACCGGCACCTCGACGCCGCGCTGGCCGAGACCCGCGACCGGCTGGCGGTGCGCACCGGTCGTCCGGTGACGTTCGGCTGGGGCCCGCGTTTCCTGCACTCGACGGGGCAGTACCACAAGGGCGGACCGGCGACCGGGGTGTTCCTCCAGGTCACCTCCGCCCCCGCCGCCGACCTCGCCGTGCCGGGTCGCTCCTTCACCTTCCAGGAGTTCATCACCGCCCAGGCGGTCGGTGACGGCCAGGTGCTGGCCGGCCACGGTCGCCCGGTGCTGCGGCTGCACGTGGAGTCACCCGCCGGGCTCGACGTCGTACGCGCGGCGCTCGGCTGAGGGCGGGCGCGCGATGACCTGGCAGAACCCGCTGCGGGATCCCCGGGACCGGCGCCTGCCCCGCATCGCGGGCCCGTGCGGCCTGGTGCTGTTCGGCGTCACCGGCGATCTGTCGCGCAAGAAGCTGATGCCGGCGATCTACGACCTCGCCAACCGAGGTCTGCTGCCGCCCGGCTTCAGCCTGGTGGGCTTCGCCCGCCGCGACTGGGCCGACCAGGACTTCGCCCAGATCGTGCACGACTCGGTCAAGGAGCACGCACGCACCGAGTTCCGCGAGGAGGTCTGGGAGCAGCTCTCCGAGGGCGTGCGCTTCGTGCCCGGCTCCTTCGACGACCCCGAGGCGTTCGAGCGGCTGCGTAGGACCGTCGACGAGCTCGACGCGGCCCGCGGCACCGACGGCAACCACGCCTTCTACCTCGCGATCCCGCCGGGCTCCTTCGGCACCGTCGCGCAGCGCCTCCAGCAGCACGGGCTCGCCGACGCACCCGACGGCTCCTGGCGCCGGGTGGTGGTCGAGAAGCCCTTCGGACACGACCTGGAGTCCGCGCGCGAGCTGGACCGCGCTCTGAGCGAGGTCTTCCCCGAGGACTCGATCTTCCGCATCGACCACTACCTCGGCAAGGAGACGGTGCAGAACATCCTCGCGATCCGCTTCGCGAACAGCATCTTCGAGCCGGTCTGGAACGCCAACTACGTCGACCACGTGCAGATCACCATGGCCGAGGACGGCGGGATCGGCGGACGCGCCGGCTACTACGACGGCATCGGTGCCGCTCGCGACGTGATCCAGAACCACCTGCTCCAGCTGATGGCGCTGGTCGCGATGGAGGAGCCGCCCGCCTTCGACGCCGACACCCTGCGCCTGGAGAAGGAGAAGCTGCTCTCCTCGATCGAGCTCCCCCGCCGTCTGGACCTCACCACCGCCCGCGGCCAGTACGTCGGCGGCTGGGCCGGCGGGCGGAAGGTGTCGGGCTTCCTGGAGGAGGAGGGGATGCCGGCCGGCTCCACCACCGAGTCGTACGCCGCGGTCACCCTGCACGTCGAGAACCGCCGCTGGGCCGGGGTCCCGTTCTACCTGCGCACCGGCAAGCGCCTGGGGCGCCGCGTCACCGAGGTGGCGGTGGTCTTCAAGCGCGCGCCGCACCTGCCGTTCAGCGAGAGCTCGACCGAGGAGCTCACCCAGAACGCGATCGTGATTCGGGTCCAGCCCGACGAGGGCATGACCGTGCGGTTCGGCTCCAAGGTGCCCGGCACCACGCTGGAGATCCGCGACGTGTCGATGGACTTCGCCTACGGCGGCTCCTTCACCGAGGCCTCCCCGGAGGCCTACGAGCGGCTGATCCTCGACGTCCTGCTCGGCGACCCGCCGCTGTTCCCCCGTCACCGGGAGGTCGAGCTGTCCTGGCAGATCCTCGACCCCGTGCTGGAGGCCTGGGCGAGGAAGGGCGAGCCGGACCCCTACCCGGCCGGCAGCTGGGGACCGGAGTCCGCCGACGCGATGCTGGCGCGCGACGGTCGCGTCTGGCGCCGGCCGTGAGGAAGGGGCGAGCATGATCGAGCTGACCGACACCACCTCCTCGGCGATCGCCGCGGAGTTCGTGCGTGCCCGCACCCGGGCCGGCAGCCCGGCGATGGGCATGGTGATGACACTGGTGGTCCTGGTCGACGAGGACGACGCCGAGGACGCCATGCGGGTCGCCCGCCAGGCCTCCCACGAGCACCCCGCCCGGGTGCTCGGCGTGATCATCGGCGACGGCCGGGGCCGCGGCAGCGTGGACGCCCAGGTCGGCATCGGCTCCGGCTGGAGCGGGGAGACCGCGCTCATCCGGCTCGGCGGCGAGGTCACCCGACACCCCGAGTCCGTGGTCCTGCCGCTGCTGCTGCCCGACTCCCCCGTCGTCGCGTGGTGGCCGACCGACGCCCCCGAGGACCCCGCGGCCGATCCGCTGGGAGCCCTCGCCACACGACGGATCACCGACAGCGCGAGCGCCACGAAGGCGCGCACGGTCGCCCTGCAGCGCCAGTGCGCGTCGTACACGCGCGGCAACACCGACCTGGCCTGGACCCGGCTCACGCCGTGGCGGGCGCTGCTCGCCGGCGCCCTGGACCAGCAGCACCTCACCGTCACCGGCGCGCTGGTCGGGGCCGAGCGGCACAACCCGAGCGCCGACCTGCTCGCCGCCTGGCTGGGCAGCCGGCTGAAGGTGGACGTCGAGCGGCGGGCCACCGACGGCCCCGGGATCACCGAGGTCGAGCTCGAGACCCGGCAGGGGCCGATCCGGCTGGACCGTCCCGACGGGCGGCTGGCGACGTTCACCTCCCCGGGGCGCCCGGACCGTCCGACCGCGCTGCGTCGCCGCGACCTGCCCGCGCTGCTCGCCGAGGAGCTGCGGCGCCTCGACGAGGACGAGGTGTACGCCGAGACCGCCGAGCACGTGCTCCAGAGCGGGCGGGAGCGGGCATGACCGAGGCCCGGCTGGTCCGCCACGAGGACGCCGCCACGCTGGCCACCGCCGTCGCCCGGGCGCTGCTGGAGCGGCTGGCCGCCGTACAGGCCGAGGGGCGTGAGCCCCAGGTGGTGCTGACCGGCGGCACCATCGCCCGCGAGGTGCACCGCGAGGTCGCCCGGCTCACCCCCGGCTCGGGCGTCGACTGGTCACGGGTCGTCGTCTGGTGGGGCGACGAGCGGTTCGTCCCCGCCGAGGACCCCGAGCGCAACGCCGGCCAGGCACACGCCGACCTGCTCGACCACGTCCCGGTCGACGCGGCGAAGGTGTTCGCGATGGCCTCCACCGACACCGCCGTCACCGCCGAGGAGGGCGCGGACGTCTATGCCGCCCAGCTCGCCGCTCACTGCCCCGACGGCTTCGACGTGGTGATGCTCGGCCTGGGCCCCGACGCCCACGTCGCCTCGCTCTTCCCTGGCCAGCCCGCGCTGGACGTGACCGGCCGGGCGGCCGTCGCCGTCCACGACTCCCCCAAGCCGCCGCCGACCCGGATCAGCCTCACCTTCGACGCGCTCGCCCGCGCCCGGGCGGTGTGGCTGCTGGTCAGCGGCGAGGGCAAGGCCGACGCCGTGGCGCAGGCGCTGGCCACCCCGCGCCCCGCGCGCCACGACGTACCCGCTGCCTGGGTCGGCGGCACCGACGAGACGGTGTTCCACCTCGATCTCCCCGCCGCCTCCCGCCTCCCCTGACCCCACCCCCCTCCGCCGAGTCGGCGCCAATGGTGGCGCGAGTCGGGCCGTGTGGTCTGCCCAGTCGGCGCCAATGGCGGAGCTCTCCACAGGACGGGCCGAACCGAGTACGAAGGCGCCTTCATCCGTCGCAGCGTGTCCCCATGGACCTCGAAACCACGCTCGCCCAGGGCACGCTCGACGGGAGCTTCCCGCTCCCGCCCGACACGCCGTTCACCTACGCCACCGCGATCGCGGCGGGCCTCAGCAGACACACCTTGCGGGTGCTCGTCGAGGCACGCGTGCTGCGACGCCCCGTCAAGGGCGTGTACGTCGCGGCGGCACTGCCGGACTCGCTCTCCTTGCGGGCAGCCTGCCTCGCCCTCGTCGTACCGCCCGACGCCGTCGTGGTCGACCGGCACGCCGGCTGGTTGCTGGGCGCCGAGATGGTCCTCGCCCCCGGCGAGCACCTCGACCTGCGCCCGCTGTCACTCTTCCGGCCGGCCGGGCACGGCCGCTGCCGCAACGACCTCTCGCGCAGCGGCGAGCGCAACCTCCGCCCGGACGACATCTGCGAGCTGAACGGACTCCGGGTGACCACCCCTCTGCGAACGGCATGGGACCTCGGCCGGGTGCGCTGGACCGACGAGGCGATCACCGGGCTGGACGCGATGTTCCGCCTCCGGGTCTTCGAGCGCGACGAGTTCCTCGCCGGCATCCGACGGTTCCGCGGGATGCGCTGGGTCCGTACCCTGCGCGCGATCGGCCCCCTCGCCGACCCGCGTGCTGAGTCACCGCCGGAGTCGGTGCTGCGTCTGCGCTGCATCGAGCTCGGTCTCACCAAAGTCGAGCCACAGGTCGAGGTGTGGGACGACGACCGCTTCCTTGCGCGCCTCGACCTCGCCGAACGCCGCCGCCGCTTCGCTTTCGAGTACGACGGCGCACTGTGGCACTACGGCCCGGAGGCGCAGGAGCGCGATGCCCGCAGACGCAAGCGCGTCGCCGAGGACGGCTGGCTGGTGGAGGTCTTCCGCGCGGAGGACGTGTTCGGAAGAAGTGCCGACTGCGAGCGGCGCATGCAGGAGCTCGTCCGGGCCGCTGAGACCCGCTCTCGCAGCACCCGGAGCGCCTGATCGCGCCATTGGCGCCGACTCGCACCGCCATACGCGCCGACTGGGACAACCACACGCGCCGACTCGCGCAACCACAAACGCCGAGTCGGCGCGCCAGTGGCGCCGACTCGGCGTTCGAGTGGGTGATGCGGTGCTGCGGGGGCGACCTAGAAGATCAGGTCGCCGGACTTGCGGCGGGTGCGAAGCAGCTTGAGCGCCTCGTCGAGGATGTCGGCCGCCTCCTTGTCGGAGCGCCGTTCCTTCACATACGCGAGGTGCGTCTTGTAGGGCTCGTTCTTCGGAGCCGGGGGCGGGTTCGCCGCATCCTGGCTCGCGGGCAGCCCGCACTTGGGGCAGTCCCACGCCTCGGGGACCACTGCCTCGATCGCGAAGGCCACGACGGAGTGGTGGGCGTTCGAGCAGTGGTACGTCACCGTCTGGCGAGCGGCTGCCTCACCCCGCTCCGCCTCGCCCATCGGGCCGGCACCCACCCGGCTGCCACGGATTGCGCTTCCTCCACCTGCCACGGACGACGTCTCCTCAAGCTCTAGTCACGATGGTGCCGAGTGGTTGTTGCGGACTCAGGGGTAGGCGAGCAGCAGGCCGAGTGCGATCACGCACGCGAACCAGATGACGCCGACGCCGACCGTGAACCGGTCGAGGTTGCGCTCAGCGACCGACGAGCCGCCCAGCGAGCTGGACACGCCGCCGCCGAACATGTCGGAGAGGCCGCCGCCGCGACCCTTGTGCAGGAGCACGAGGAGGATCATCAGCGCGCTCGCGATCACGAGCAGGACGGAGAGGACGGTAGTCACAGTGTGAAATCCTACGTCACCGACCGCCGGTCACAGGACCGGCATGTCGTAGAAGCGGCAGATTCCGCCGAACTCCTCCGCCTGGAGGCTCGCGCCCCCGACGAGAGCGCCGTCGACGTCCTCCTTGACCATGATCCCCGCGACGTTGGCGGCCTTGACCGACCCGCCGTACAGCACGCGTACGCCGTCGGCCGCGGCGTCGCCGTGGACCTCGCGGATCCGGGCGCGGATCGCGCCGCACACCTCCTGCGCGTCGTCGGGCGTGGCGACCTCGCCGGTGCCGATCGCCCAGACCGGCTCGTAGGCGATGACCAGGCCGGCGACCTGCTCGGCGGTGAAGCCGTCCAGGGAGCCGTCGACCTGCGCGAGGGTGTAGGCGACCTGGTCGCCGGCGCGGCGGACCTCGAGGCCCTCGCCGACGCACACGATCGGCGTCATGCCCGCCGCGTGGGCGGCGTGCGCCTTCGCCGCGACGACGGCGTCGGTCTCGGCGTGGTACTCACGCCGCTCCGAGTGGCCGACGACGACGTAGGAGCAGCCGAGCTTGGCCAGCATGCCGGCCGAGATCTCGCCGGTGTAGGCGCCCGACTCGTGGACCGAGACGTCCTGGGCGCCGTACTTCACCTTGAGCCGGTCACCGTCGACCAGCGTCTGCACGGAGCGCAGATCGGTGAACGGGGGAACCACGACGACCTCGGCCTTGTCGAAGTCGTGACGCTTGTCGGTGAGGGTCCAGGCCAGCTTCTGCACCAGGACCACCGCCTCCTGGTGGTTCAGGTTCATCTTCCAGTTGCCCGCCATCAGCGGGACACGGGCAGCAGACTTCGCCATGGGTGTCAGTCCTCCAGGACCTTGATGCCGGGCAGTTCCTTGCCCTCGAGGTACTCGAGGCTGGCGCCGCCGCCGGTGGAGATGTGGCCGAACGCGGACTCCTCGAAGCCGAGCGTGCGCACGGCTGCCGCGGAGTCGCCGCCGCCGACGACCGAGAGGCCCTCGACCTTGGTCAGCGCCTCGGCGACCGCACGGGTGCCGGAGGCGAACTCCTCGACCTCGAAGACGCCCATCGGGCCGTTCCAGAACACGGTGCGTGCGTCGGCGAGCGCCGCGGCGAAGGCCGCGCCCGACTCCGGGCCGATGTCCAGGCCGAGGGCATCGGCCGGGATGTCGGTGGCGGCGACCACCCGGGGCTGCGGCGCGGCCGCACCCGTCGGGAACGTCGTGTCCACCACGATGTCGGTCGGGAGCACCAGCTCGACACCGGTCTGCTCGGCGCGCTCGAGGTAGGAGCGGCACACGTCGAGCTGGTCGGCCTCGAGCAGGCTCTTGCCGACCTCGTGGCCCTGGGCCTTGAGGAAGGTGAAGACCATGCCGCCGCCGATGAGCAGCTTGTCGGCCTTGCCGAGCAGGTTGTCGATCACGCCGAGCTTGTCGGAGACCTTCGAGCCGCCGAGGACGACCACGTAGGGCCGCTCCGGGGTCTCGGTCAGGCGACGCAGCACGTCGACCTCCGCCTGCACCAGCCCGCCCATGGCGTGCGGGAGGCGCTGGGCGACGTCGTACACCGAGGCCTGCTTGCGGTGTACGACGCCGAAGCCGTCGGAGACGAACGCGTCGGCGAGGCCGGCGAGCTGGTCCGCGAACGCGGCACGCTCGGCCTCGTCCTTGCTGGTCTCGCCCGGGTTGAACCGGACGTTCTCCAGCACGGCGACCTGGCCGTCGGCGAGGCCGGCGACCGTGGACCGGGCGGACTCCCCGACCGTGTCGGTCGCGAAGGCGACGTCCTGGCCGAGCAGCTCGCCGAGGCGGGCCGCGACCGGGCGCAGGGAGTAGCGGTCGTCGGGGGCACCCTTCGGACGGCCGAGGTGCGCCGTCACGACCACCCGGGCGCCGGCCTCGGCGAGCGCACGGATGGTCGGGACGCTGGCGCGGATCCGGCCGTCGTCGGTGATGGTGGTGCCGTCGAGCGGGACGTTGAGGTCGGAGCGGACCAGGACGCGCTTGCCCTGGACACCCTGCTCGATCAACGAGGCGAGCGTGCCGTTGTCAGTCATGCCTCAGAGGGTCTTGCCGACGTAGTCGATCAGGTCGGCGAGGCGGTTGGAGTAGCCCCACTCGTTGTCGTACCAGCCGACGACCTTGACCTGGTTGCCGATGACCTTGGTCAGCGGGGCGTCGAAGATGCACGACGCCGGGTCGGTGACGATGTCGGAGGAGACGATCGGCGCGTCGGAGTAGCGCAGGAAGCGACCGTCCGCGGCCTTCTTGATCACGGCGTTGACCTCCTCGACGGTGGTCTCGCGGCCGGCCTCGAAGGTGAGGTCGGTGGCGGAGCCGGTCGGGGTCGGGACGCGCAGCGCGTAGCCGTCCAGCTTGCCCTTGAGCTCGGGCAGGACCAGGCCGATGGCCTTGGCCGCACCGGTCGAGGTCGGGACGATGTTGATCGCGGCGGCGCGGGCGCGGCGCAGGTCCTTGTGGATGTTGTCCTGCAGGTTCTGGTCCGCGGTGTAGGCGTGGATCGTGGTCATCAGACCCTTCACGATCCCGAACTCCTCGTGGAGCGCCTTGGCCATCGGGCCGAGGCAGTTCGTGGTGCACGAGGCGTTGGAGATGACGTGGTGGTTCGCCGGGTCGTAGTCCTCGTGGTTCACACCCATCACCACGGTGATGTCCTCGTTGGAGGCGGGCGCGGAGATGATGACCTTCTTGGCGCCGGCGTCGATGTGCGCCTTGGCCTTGGTGGCGTCGGTGAAGAAGCCGGTGGACTCGACGACGACGTCGACGCCCAGCTCGCCCCACTTGAGGTTGGCCGGGTCGCGCTCGGCGGAGACCTTGATCTCCTGGTCGCCGACCTTGATGGCGTCCTCGGTCGAGGAGACCTCGGCGTCCAGACGGCCCAGGATCGAGTCGTACTTCAGCAGGTGGGCCAGGCTGGCGGTGTCGGTGAGGTCGTTGACGCCCACGATCTCGATGTCGAGACCCGACGCGCGCACGGCGCGGAAGAAGTTGCGGCCGATGCGGCCGAATCCGTTGATGCCTACTCGAACGGTCACTGCGAAGACTCCTCGGAACGCTGGTGTCACGCGCGGGGCGCGATGGTCGGGCCGCGACGCGGTGTTCGCCGTCACGGTCGCCCCGAGCCTATCGCTATCCCGCGACGCTGCGGACCGGGGTGCTCACCCCTCGTCGGCGAGCATGTCCGCGGTCAGGGAGGCCTCGGTGTCGGGGATGCCGAGCTCCTCCGCACGCTTGTCCGCCATCGCCAGCAGCCGACGGATCCGGCCGGCGATGGCGTCCTTGGTGAGCACGGGGTCGTGCAGCTGCCCGAGCTCCTCCAACGAGGCCTGCTTGTGCTCGAGGCGCAGGGCGCCGGCCAGCTTGAGGTGGTCGGGGATCTCCTCGCCGAGGATCTCCATCGCGCGCTCCACCCGGGCTCCGGCGGCGACCGCCGCGCGGGCCGAGCGGCGCAGGTTGGCGTCGTCGAAGTTCGCCAGCCGGTTGGCGGTCGCCCGCACCTCGCGGCGCATCCGGCGCTCCTCCCAGGCCATCAGCGACTCGTGCGCGCCGACCCGGGTCAGGAGCTGGCCGATCGCGTCACCGTCGCGGATCACCACCCGGTCGACACCGCGGACCTCGCGGGCCTTGGCCTGGATGCCCACCCGGCGGGCGACACCGACGAGCGCGAGGGCCGCCTCGGGCCCCGGGCAGGTCACCTCGAGGGAGGACGAACGGCCCGGTTCGGTCAGCGAGCCGTGGGCGAGGAACGCCCCGCGCCACGCGGCGACGGCGTCGCAGGCTCCTCCGGACACGACGGCCGGTGGCAGGCCCCGGACGGGCCGGCCGCGCTGGTCCAGCAGCCCGGTCTGGCGGGCGAGAGCCTCGCCGTCCTTGACGATGCGCACCAGGTAGCGGCTGCCCTTGCGCAGCCCGCTGCCCTGCACCATCACCACGTCGGCCTGGTGGCCGTAGACCTCGAGGACGTCGGTACGCAGCCGGCGCGCGGCCGCCCCGGTGTCGAGCTCGGCCTCGAGCACGACACGACCGCTCACGATGTGCAGACCACCCGCGAAACGCAGCAGCGAGGCGACCTCCGCCTTGCGGCAACAGGTCTTCGTGATCTGGGTGTTGGCCAGTTCTGCCTTGACCTGT
The DNA here is from genome assembly GCF_009557055.1 of Nocardioides sp. dk884. Taxonomy (NCBI): domain Bacteria; kingdom Bacillati; phylum Actinomycetota; class Actinomycetes; order Propionibacteriales; family Nocardioidaceae; genus Nocardioides; species Nocardioides sp. dk884. The sequence continues at coordinate 2,163,590 of NZ_CP045649.1, forward strand.
CCCGTCATCGCCATGGGCCAGATCCTCCCACGCGAGTCAATCGATCGGGACACTGACATGGGGGATGTCCAGCCCTGCCCGCACGCCGCGAGCGTGGCGCGTGACCGGGCCCACGCGGCGTGCGGCCGGCGCGGGCGCAGGGGGCGAGTGCTCAGCGACCCTCGATGATCCGGGCGAACGCGGCGGCGAGCTTGGCGGGGTCGTGACGCGGCGAGCCGTCGTCCGCCGCGACGTCGGCGAGGACCAGGTCGGCGCCGAACGCGTCGGCGCACTCCTGGAGCTCGTCCAGGCCGTCCCCGACGCCCGCCCGGTCGGCGAGGACCGTGTGGATCGTGAGGTCGGGGGCGTGCTGGGCGAGCACCGCGAGGTGGTCGGCCGGCCCGAACCCGCCGGTCTCCCCCGCCTGCTCGGCGAGGTTGAGCACGACGACGACGCGGGCGTCGGTGGCGACCAGGGCCTCCCGCATCGCCGGGACCATGAGGTGCGGGATCACCGAGGTGAACCACGAGCCCGGGCCGAGCACCACCCAGTCCGCCTCCGCGACGGCGGCCACCGCCTCCGGGCAGGCGGCCGGGTCGGGTGGGTCCAGGGCGATGGAGGTGATCACGCCGCCGGTGGTCGCGACCTCGACCTGACCGCGGACGGCGACGTGGGCGTCGGGGTCCTCGGGCACGAGGCCACGCACCTCGGCGGTGATGTCCATCGGGGTGAGCGCCATGGGCAGCACCCGACCCTTGGCGCCGAGCAGCCGGCCGACGTGGTCCAGGGCGTCGACGTGGTCGCCGAGCAGCTCCCACAGCCCGACGATGAGGAGGTTGCCGACGACATGTCCGCGCATGTCGCCGTCTCCGGCGAAGCGGTGCTGCAGGACGTCGGCCCAGGTGGTGCCCCAGTCGTCGTCGCCGCACAGCGCCGCCAGCGCCATCCGCAGGTCCCCGGGCGGGAGCACCCCGAACTCGCCGCGCAGCCGTCCCGACGAGCCGCCGTTGTCGGCGACCGTGACGACGGCGGTGAGCTCGTCGACGGTGAGGTCGTCGACGAGGCGGCGCAGCGCCCGCAGGGACGCGTAGAGGCCATGGCCGCCGCCGAAGGCGACGACCGACTGGGCGCGCAGGCTCATCTACTCGCGCCCCAGGTCACGATGGACGGTGTGCACGAGGTGTCCGGAGTCGGCGATGCGACGCGCGATCTCCTCGGCCATCGCCACGCTGCGGTGCTTGCCGCCGGTGCAGCCGATGGCGACGCGCATGAACCGCTTGCCCTCGCGCAGGTAGCCCTCCGCGACCCCCTCCAGGACCGGGACGTAGCCGTCGAGGAACTCCTCGGCGCCGGACCGGGAGCGCACGTATTGGGCGACGTCGGGGTCGCGACCGGTGCCCGGGCGCAGCTCGGGGACCCAGTGCGGGTTGGGCAGGAAGCGCATGTCGGCGATGAAGTCGGCGTCGACGGGGATGCCGTACTTGAACCCGAAGCTGAGCACGGTGACCCGGAGCTTGGTGGTGTCGGCGGTGCCGAACGCCTCCGCGATCCGGTCGGTCAGCTGGTGCACGTTGAGCCCGGAGGTGTCGACCACCAGGTCGGCGGAGCCGCGCAGGTCGGCCAGTACGGCGCGTTCGCGCTGGAGCCCGTCGAGCAGCCGGCCCCCGCCCTGGAGCGGGTGGGGTCGCCGGGCCGCCTCCTGGCGGCGTACGAGGACCTCGTCGGTGGCGTCGAGGAACACCAGCGTGGCCCGCCGCCCGGTCGCCCGCTGGGCGAGGTTGGCCTGCAGGGAGCCGAAGAAGGACCCGGAGCGGACGTCCACGACCACGGCGATCGGCTGGCTGGTGCCCCGGTTCTCATCGACCAGGCGTACGACGTCGCGCAGCAGGCTGGGCGGCAGGTTGTCCACGACGTAGTAGCCGAGGTCCTCCAGCTCCTTGGCCGCGGTGCTGCGCCCGGCGCCGGTCATGCCGGTGATCACCACCAGCGGGCCGGGTGCGGGGGTGTCGGGGTCGGACGTCACGGGCACCCCGGACGCCACTGCCTCGTCGCGCTGGGTCACGGGGTCTCCTCGATGATCTCGCCGGTCGCGGTGTTGACGCTCATCATGGTGGGTGCGGCCTCGCCCGTCTGATCCGGGGAGGACACGGCGGTCTTGATCGCCTCGGCGGTGCGTGGGCCGATGCCCGGCACCTGCGCGATCTCCTCGAGGGAGGCCGCGCGCAGCTTCTTCAGGGAGCCGAAGTACTTCATCAACGTCTTGCGGCGCACCTCGCCGAGGCCCGGCACGTCGTCGAGCGCGCTCTCGACCATCGAGCGCGAGCGCCGGTTGCGGTGGTGGGTGATCGCGAACCGGTGCGCCTCGTCACGGATGCGCTGGAGCAGGTAGAGCCCCTCGGAGGAGCGGGGCAGGATCACCGGGTCCTCCTGGCCGACCACCCACACCTCCTCGAGCCGCTTGGCCAGCCCGCACACCGGGATGTCGTCGATGCCCAGCTCGTCGAGGGCGCGCTGGGCGGCCGCGACCTGCGGCGGTCCGCCGTCCACGACGACCAGGCCGGGTGCGTAGGCGAACTTGCGGGGTCGCCCCGTCTCGGGGTCCACGAGCATCGGCCCGCTCTCCTCGTCGCCGCCGGGGCGGACCTCGCTGCGCGCCTGCTCGTCGAGAAGACGGCGGAACCGGCGGGTGATCACCTCGTGCATCGAGGCGACGTCGTTCTGGCCGTCGACGCCCTTGATCACGAAACGGCGGTACTCGCTCTTGCGCGACAGCCCGTCCTCGAAGACCACCATCGAGGCGACGACCTCGGTGCCCTGGAGGTTGGAGACGTCGTAGCACTCGATGCGCAACGGCACCTCGTCGAGCTCGAGGGCCTCCTGGATCTCCTCGAGCGCACGGTTGCGAGTGGTGAGGTCGCTGGCCCGCTTGGTCTTGTGCAGCACCAGCGCCTGGGCGGCGTTGCGGGCGACGGTCTCCTGCAGGGTCTTCTTGTCCCCACGCTGCGGCACCCGGATCGCGACCTTGGCCCCGCGCAGCTCGCTGAGCAGCTCCTCGAGGGTCTCGGGGTCCGGCGGCAGCGCAGGCACCAGGATCTCCCGCGGGATCGAGTCCGCGGCCTGGTCGCGGTCGATGCCGGCGTACTGCTGGAGCAGGAACAGCTCGACCAGCTCGGGGACGTCGCCCTCCTCGACCCGGTCGGCCACCCAGCCACGCTGGCCGCGGATCCGGCCGCCGCGGACGTAGAAGATCTGCACCGCGACCTCGAGCGGGTCCTCGGCCACGGCGATCACGTCGACGTCGGCACCGTCTCCGAGCACCACGGCCTGCTTCTCCAGCGCCCGCTGCATCGCAGCGAGGTCGTCGCGCAGCCGCGCGGCCTTCTCGAAGTCCATCGCGTCGGAGGCGGCGTACATCTCCTTCTCGATGCGGCGCAGGAAGGTGCGGGTCTGGCCGCCCATGAAGTCGCAGAAGTCATCGACGATGCGGCGGTGCTCCTCCGCGGTGACGTTGCCGACGCAGGGCGCCGCGCACTTGTCGATGTAGCCCAGCAGACAGGGACGACCGATCTGCGCGGACCGCTTGAACACGCCGTTGCTGCACGAGCGCATCGGGAAGACGCGCAGCAGCACGTCGACGGTCTCGCGGATCGCCCAGGCGTGGCTGTAGGGGCCGAAGTAGCGGGTGCCCTTCTTCTTCGCCCCGCGTCCGACCATCACCCGCGGGAACTCCTCGCCCACGGTGACCGCCAGCCAGGGGTAGGACTTGTCGTCGCGGTACTTGACGTTGAACCGCGGGTCGTACTCCTTGATCCAGGAGTACTCCAGCTGGAGCGCCTCGACCTCGGTGTTGACGACCGTCCACTCCACGCTGGCCGCCGTGGTGACCATCGTGGCGGTGCGCGGGTGGAGCTGGCCGACGTCTTGGAAGTAGGAGGAGAGGCGGGCGCGCAGGTTCTTCGCCTTGCCGACGTAGATCACCCGGCCGCGGGGGTCGCGGAAGCGGTAGACGCCGGGCTGGGTCGGGATGGAACCCGGGGCGGGACGGTAGGACTGCGGCCCCCGGGAGGAGCGGGCGGGACGAGCGGGAGGCACGCCCCAACCCTACGGTCCGGCGCCGACACTCCCGGTGCCCGGCGAGTCAGGCGAGCCGGATGTCCTTGCCGGCGACCTTGATCCGGACCTCGTCGAGCGGCTGCGTGGCCGGGCCGGCGGTCGGCGCGCCGTCCTCGAGGGCGAAGTGGCTGGCATGGCAGTGACAGATGACCTCGCTGTCCTTGACCTCCGAGACCTGGCAGCCCTGGTGGGGGCAGACCGAGGAGAAGGCCTTGAACTCGCCCGCCTGGGGCTGGACGACGACGATCTTCTCCTCCTCCAGGATCACCCCACCGCCGACCGGGACGGCCTCGGTGCTGGTCAGGACCGTGCCGGAGGGCCTGGTGCTGGGCTCCGAGGCGGAGTCGTCACCGCAGGCGGCGAGGAACGGGATCCCGACGCCGGCGACGGCGGCCGCGGTGAGGGCGCTGCGGCGGTCCAGGCAGGGGCCCGTGCACTCGTGGGTCATCAAGCTGTCCTCTCGGTGGGGAAGAGATGGGTGGGGATCGGGAGTCAGGACTTCGCCGAGGCGCGCGCCGCCTGCACCCGCTCACCGCGCTTCTTGGCCGATGCGGCGGTGCGGCCACGGGGCTCGGGTGCGGAGCTCGCGGGGAGGCGGCGCTTCGGCTGTGCGGCCTCCTTGCCCTTCAGGATCGGCCCGAGGTAGCGACCGGTGTGGCTCTCCGCGATGGTGACGACCTGCTCGGGGGTGCCCTCGGCGACCACCATGCCGCCGCCGGAACCGCCCTCCGGACCCATGTCGATGATCCAGTCAGCGGTCTTGATCACGTCGAGGTTGTGCTCGATGACCAGCACCGTGTTGCCGGCGTCGACCAGCCGGCTGAGCACGCCGAGGAGCTTGCGGATGTCCTCGAAGTGCAGGCCCGTGGTCGGCTCGTCGAGGACGTAGAGGGTGCGCCCGGTCGAGCGCCGCTGCAGCTCGGTGGCGAGCTTGACCCGTTGCGCCTCGCCGCCGGACAGGGTGGTGGCCGGCTGCCCGAGGCGGACGTAGCCCAGACCGACCTCGACGAGCGTCTGAAGGTAGCGCGAGATCGCCGGGACGGCCGCGAAGAAGTCGACGGCCTCCTCGATCGGCATGTCGAGGACCTCGGCGATGGTCTTGCCCTTGTAGTGCACCTCGAGGGTCTCGCGGTTGTAGCGCGCCCCGTGGCAGACCTCGCACGGCACGTAGACGTCGGGCAGGAAGTTCATCTCGATCTTGATGGTGCCGTCGCCCATGCAGGCCTCGCAGCGCCCGCCCTTGACGTTGAAGGAGAAGCGGCCCTGCAGGTAGCCGCGCATCTTGGCCTCCGGGGTCTCCGCGAAGAGCTTGCGGACCCGGTCGAACACACCGGTGTAGGTCGCGGGGTTGGAGCGCGGCGTGCGCCCGATCGGCGACTGGTCGACGTGGATGACCTTGTCGACGTGCTCGAGGCCGGTGATCCGGGTGTGACGCCCGGGGATCGCGCGGGCGTTGTAGAGCTGCTTGGCCAGGGCGGTGTAGAGGATGTCGTTGACCAGCGTCGACTTGCCGGACCCGGAGACGCCGGTCACCGCCACGAACACGCCGAGCGGGAACGAGACGTCGATGGTGCGCAGGTTGTTCTCGCGGGCGCCGACCACGGTGAGCTCGCGCCCCGTGGTCCGGGGACGGCGGGCAGCGGGGACCGGGATCTCTCGGCGTCCGGAGAGGTACTGGCCGGTGATCGAGTCGGGGTGGGTGTAGAGGTCGGCGACCGACCCGCTGTGGATCACCTGACCGCCGTGCTCGCCGGCCCCGGGGCCGATGTCGACCACCCAGTCGGCGACCTTGATCGTGTCCTCGTCGTGCTCGACGACGATCAGGGTGTTGCCGAGCTCCTTGAGCCGGACGAGGGTCTCGATGAGCTTGGCGTTGTCGCGCTGGTGCAGGCCGATCGACGGCTCGTCGAGGACGTAGAGGACGCCCACCAGGCCGGCGCCGATCTGGGTGGCGAGCCGGATCCGCTGGGCCTCGCCGCCGGACAGGGACCCCGAGGCACGGTCCAGGGAGAGGTACTCCAGTCCGACGTCGAGCAGGAAGCGCAGGCGCTGCTCGATCTCCTTCAGCACGACGTCGGCGATCTGGCGCTCACGGTCGCTCAGCTCGACGCTGGCGAGGAACTCCGCGGTCTTGTCGAGGGACAGCGCGCAGACCTCGGCGATGCTGAGCCCGCCCACGGTCACGGCCATCGTGACCGGCTTGAGCCGGCTGCCGCCGCAGGCCGGGCACGGGACCTCGCGCATGAAGCCCTCGTAGCGGTCGCGGCTGGTGTCGGACTCGGCCTCGCGGTGACGGCGCTCGACGTAGGGGCGCACGCCCTCGAACTCGGCGTAGTAGGCGCGCTGGCGTCCGTAGCGGTTGCGGGTGACCACGTGGACCTTGGTGGGGTGACCCTCCAGGATCGCCTTGCGGGCCTTGGGGGTGAGCTCCGCCCACGGGGTGTTGAGGTCGAAGCCGAGCTCGTCCCCGAGCGCACCCATCAGGCGCAGGAAGTAGTCGGCGACGTGCGCGCCGCTCCAGGGCTGGATCGCCCCCTCGCCCAGGGTGGCGCGCGGGTCGGGGACGACCAGGTCGGGGTCGACCTCCATGCGGGTGCCGATGCCGTGGCACGCCGGGCAGGCGCCGAACGGGGAGTTGAACGAGAACGAGCGCGGCTCGAGCTCGTCGGTGTCGATGGGGTGGTCGTTGGGGCACGACATCTTCTCGCTGAACTTCAGCTCACGGCCCGGGTCCTTCGCGTCGAGGTCGACGAAGTCGAAGACCACCAGGCCGCCGGCGAGGTTGAGCGCGGTCTCGACCGAGTCGGTCAGGCGCCGCTTGGAGGACTCCTTGACCGCGAGCCGGTCGACCACGACCTCGATCGTGTGCTTCTTCTGCTTCTCCAGCGTCGGGGGCGCGTCGAGGGTGTAGGTCTCCCCGTCGACCCTCGCGCGCGAGAAGCCCTGGGTCTGCAGCTGGCTGAAGAGATCGACGTACTCGCCCTTGCGCCCGCGGATCACGGGGGCGAGCACCTGGAAGCGCCGCCCCTCCTCGAGGGCGAGGACGCGGTCGACGATCTGCTGGGGGGTCTGCCGCTCGATCGGGGCGCCGCAGGTCGGGCAGTGCGGTCGGCCGACGCGGGCATAGAGCAGGCGGAGGTAGTCGTAGACCTCGGTGATGGTGCCCACCGTCGAGCGCGGGTTCTTCGAGGTCGACTTCTGGTCGATCGAGACGGCCGGCGAGAGCCCCTCGATCAGGTCGACGTCGGGCTTGTCCATCTGACCGAGGAACTGGCGGGCATAGGCCGAGAGCGACTCGACGTAGCGGCGCTGACCCTCGGCGAAGATCGTGTCGAACGCCAGCGAGGACTTGCCCGACCCGGACAACCCGGTGAAGACGACGAGCGAGTCCCGCGGGAGGTCGATCGAGACGTCCTTCAGGTTGTGCTCCCGGGCGCCCCGGATGATCAGCTGGTCGGCCACGAATGCGATCCTCGATGAGAGTGCGGACGGAGTGCGCTCCCCACCGGCCCGGAGGCCGACGAGGGGGTTCGAACAAACGTTCGTGATTGTAGCGGGGTGGCCAAAGGCACCGTGTTCGAGCCTGTCACACGGCACCGACAGTCCGATCGCCGCCGCCGGACGCTGCTCGCCATCTGCGGCGACGCACGGCACGATGGCGTGGTGAGCCCCACAGAACTCGGGGCAAGGCCCCCGTCGCCCGCCGTGCTCGAGCACCTCGCGTCCGCATCCCGGAGCCTGGTGCGCACGGTGGACTCCCTCGCCGAGGAGGAGCTGCGCGCTCCGAGCCTGCTGCCACGCTGGAGCCGGGCGCACCTGGTCGCCCACCTCGCGCTGAACGCCGAGGGGCTCACCAGCGTGCTGCGCGGGGCCGCGCTCGGCGCCGCCGTCCCCATGTACCGCTCCCCCGAGGCACGCGACAG